>JAUYSB010000033.1 GCA_030696525.1 Hydrogenophaga sp.
CTGGGCAAACTCGCCTTCGGCCACTTCGTTGGCCTGCACGTAGTTGCCCTGGCCGTCGGTGATCGGATTGCCCTCCGCATCCGCAGCCACCACGATGAACGTCACCGTCTCTTGATCCGGCTCGTCCGGATTCTCCGGATCCTCGGGCGTATCCGGGTTGCTGTCGTCGACGATGGTGGTCTGAGCATCGACATAGGTCACTGTCAAAAACGCGCCCGCGTTGCTGAACGCACCCACGCCGACGTTGAACGCCTCACCGTTATCGGCAAAGATATCATCGAGGACATCCGCAGTGAACACCTGGCCCAGGGGAACCGCCACGTTGGTGGCCGAATAGTCCACGCCAGACTCGGCAGTGGCGGGCGAAGAGGGTCCAAATGTGATCTGAACCGTGCCACCGGGTTGAGCGATCGCTGGCACGCCAGGCGCACTCACAGCCAACGCTACGTAGTAGGCCGTTGTGCCCTCGGGCACAGGCTCGGCCCGAATCGCGAACTGCCCCGGGATGGGCTGCCCATCTTCGCCAAAGACCGGGTCGACCGCAAACACCTGAATCGTCAACGGGGGCGGCGGCGGCGGGGGAGGCGGCTCCGGCGCGGGTGGTGGCGGCGGGGGAGGCGGCGGCTCCGGCGCGGGTGGCGGCGGGGGAGGAGGCGGCTCTGGTGCCGGTGGCGGCGGCGCCGGCTCGGGTTCTGGTGCGGGGGCCGGCGGCTCGGGCACGGGTTCCGGCGCGGGCACGGCCGTGAGGTCCGTGGTCGTGAGGGGATCGGTCAGGCCGGTCTCGAACTGGAAAGCCAGCGGGTCGGTGCCTTCGCTGATGCGCAGCAGGCGGACAAAACCACCGCCTTCACCACCGCCACCGCCGGCGCCTGGGCCGGCTGCGGTGGCTTCGAGTTCTTCGGTCAGGTCGCCGCCACGGTCCAGCGCCTGGATCACGCTGTCGATGCTGCCGCTGCCCACGCTGCCTTCAGCGGGCGTGGGACGGGCGGTGGCGGTGACGGATTCGTCGATCTTGACGGTTTGCTGGGCGCCCAGCGACAGCGGGCGGCCGTCGTCCATGGCCAGTTCGACACCGCCGCCTGCGCTGGTGACAACGGTTTCGCCTTTTTGAATCTTGTCGCCGACCTTCAGGGGTCGGGTTTGGCCGTCCAGGCCCACCACAAAGGCGGTACCTCGGATGGAAACAACTTGTGCCATGGTTTCTCTCCAGTGTTGGAAACAGTGAAGAGAAGGGTACGCCTTGTTAACCTTTGTTAACTATTGGACCAAGGTACAAATTTCAAACTTTTGTGACATTTCGAGCCGCCGCCTGGCGGCCGCTGGGGGTCAGGCGGCTCAGATGATGTCGTCGCCGCCCAGCAGGTTGAGGCGGTTGGCCAGGGTGGCGCGGGTCTGGCGGCGCTGCAGCAGCTTGTTCTGCGCGGCCACCGGCAGGTCGGTGAACTGGATGACGCCGCGGTCGATGAGGACGTCGATCAGGTCTTCCGTCACGCGGGCAAGCTCGGCATCGGTCAGCGCCAGCGGGTTGCTGCCGCCGGCGTCGCCCAGGCGGCGCGCGAACGCCGCCACCGCCGGGTCGGCTGGGTCGGCGGCCTGCCATTCGCCACTGCCGGCCTCGTGGGCGGTGAGCGGGCGCTGCAGCAGCCCGATGATCTCGCCGCGTTCGTCGCGCTGGATGTGCATCATGGGTGGGGCCGCGTCAAAGGGGTTTGGGTGCCGGGCGGGTGGCGGCGCGGCCCGACAGACGCAGCGCCAGCTGCAGGCGGTCGCGCACACCCATTTTTTCAAACACCGCGCCCAGGTGGGCCTTGACGGTGCGCTCGGAAATGAAGAGCTGTTCGGCCACCTCGCGGTTGGACTTGCCGGCGGCCACGGCCTGCGCCACTTCGGCTTCGCGCGCAGACAAGGCCGACAAATCCGGCGCGGGCAGCTGATCGGCCGCGGCCGAGCGCGCCAGCAGGTCGCGGGTGGCGGCCACGATGCGCTCCACCAGCTCCGGGCCGACCCACAAGCCGCCCTGCTGCACCACACGCGCCACTTCCTGCAGCAACTCGGGCACGGCGTAGAGGTGGCAATAGCCCTTGGCGCCGGCGTTGATGGCGCGCAGGCCTTCGGTCTGCTCGGGGGTGGCGCTCATCACGACGACGCTGCGCTGAGGCTCGGCCAACAGCAGCTGCGCCACCACGTCCAGCCACAGCGGGTAGCCGGTGCTGAGCCACACCACATCGCCCGCGCGGCTGGCGGCGCTGACCTTGGCCCAGTCGCCCCATTGGCCCGTGGGAAAGGCTTCCAGCCAGCGCTCGGTGGGCAGCACCGGCGGCTGGGTCTGGCCGTTGGACAGAAAGTGCGATGTGCTCATCTTCGGGGTTTCCTTGGTGCGGGGCATCCGGTGCTCAGCGTTCCGACAAGGCGTTGGACTTGGCGCGCAGCACGGGTTTGAGCAGGTAGGACAGGATGGTCTTCTTGCCGGTCATGATGTCGACCTGCGCCACCATGCCCGGGATGATGGGCAGGTTGTCGCCCAGGCTGGACTTGCGGGTTTTCACGCGCACGGTGTAGAAGGCCTCGCCCTTGTCGTTGACCACCGAGTCGGCGCCGATGCTGATGACATCGGCCTCCAGCCCCCCATACACGGCAAAGTCGTAGGCGGTGAACTTGACGGTGGCCAGCTGGCCGGGGCGCAGAAAGGCAATGTCCTTGGGCGTGATCAGCGCCTCCAGGATCAGGGCGTCGTCCAGCGGCACGATCTCCACCACCTCTTTGCCGGGCTGCAGCACGCCGCCCACGGTGTTGACCAGCAGGCGCTTGACGGTGCCGCGCACGGGCGACTTGATTTCGGCGTACTTGACCTTGTCGTCCAGCGCGGCGCCGCCTTCGCGCAGGGCCGACAGCCGACTCATGGTTTCCGACAGCTCGGCGCTGAACTGGTTGCGGCGGGTCAGCTGCACCTCTTCAATGCGGCGCTGCGCCTCCTGGATGGCGGCCTGCACGCGCGAGATCTGGGCCGCCGCCTGGTCGCGGTCGCCGCGCAGGCGGGCGGTTTCGCGCTCCAGACGCAAAATTTCCACCTCCGACACGGCGCCGGTGGCGACCATGGGCTTGGTGGCGTTGAGCTCTTTCTGCGTCAGGTCCAGGCCACGCTCGGCCTGTTCGCGCCGGGCCTGCACCTCGCGCAGCTCGTTCTGGCGCTGGGTCAGCTGGTTCTGCGCAATCGACAGCTGCGCCGCCATTTCAGAGCGGCTGGACTCGAACAGCATGCGTTCCTGCGCCACGATGTCGGGCACCTGCTTGAGCAGATCGGCCGGTGGATTGAAGTTCGTGTTCCGCGTCAGCGCCTCCAGCCGCAGCGCCTTGGCCTGCAAGGACTGGCGGGTGGACTGGCTTTCCCGCGCGCTGGACTCGAAACGCGTCGAATCG
The DNA here is from genome assembly GCA_030696525.1 of Hydrogenophaga sp. Lineage (GTDB taxonomy): Bacteria > Pseudomonadota > Gammaproteobacteria > Burkholderiales > Burkholderiaceae_C > Hydrogenophaga. The sequence goes on from JAUYSB010000033.1 coordinate 3,418, forward strand.
ACCCGCAACAGCACCTGGCCCACCTCCACCAGGTCGCCTTCGCGCACGTTGAGGCTTTCGACCACACCGCCGTCCACGCTCTGCAGAATCTGCACCTGGCTGGTGGGCACAACTTTGGCTTCGCCGCGGGTCACCTCGTCCACATGCGCAAACGCCGCCCACACAATGAGCAGCACCAGCACCACCGCCGCCACGCGCAGCAGCAGGCGGGCGCGCAGCGGCTCCTGCTGCAGCTGGGCCCAGTCGGCGTCGCCCGCCCAGTCCAGCGCCTCGGCATCGTCCTTGCGCGGCGCCAGCCGATTGACCACGCGGCCAAACACCGGGTCGCCCACCTTGCCGCCGGCCTTGCCCAGCTTGCCAATGCGATCAAATCCTTTTTCACCCATCTCAGACATAGTGACTTCCTGAGCGAATTCGTGCGCCAGACAGGGTCGAGCCAGGGGACACCGCCGGGCCGGCTTTGCCGGACGGCTGGTGTCGCCCCCTTGAGGGGGGATGCGGCCACACGCAGTGGGCAAGCGACGGGGGGGAGCTCATGCTATGCCTTTCCGATACGGCCTTGCCGCAGTGCCGTGATGACCTGATCCTTCGGACCGTCGGCCACGACGCGGCCACCGTCCATGACGATGATGCGGTCCACCAGATCGAGCAAGGACGTGCGGTGGCTGACCAGCAACACGGTTTTGGCCGTGGCGAATTCGCGCAGCCGCTTCTTCAGGTCTTCCTCGCTGGAATGATCCATCGCCGCGGTCGGTTCGTCCAGCAGCAGGATGGGCGGGTCGTTGATGACGGCACGCGCCACCGCCACGCTCTGACGCTGGCCGCCCGAGAGCGACTCGCCGCGCTCGCCCACCACCATGTCAAAACCCTGCGGGTGGGCGTTGACCAGCGGCAGCAGGCCGGCAATCTCGGCCGCCTGGACCACCGCCGCATCGTCGGCCAAGGGCGCCCCCATGGTGAGGTTGTCGCGCAGGCTGCCGTAGAACAGCATCACGTCCTGCTGCACATAGCCGATCTGGCGGCGCAGCTCGGCCGGGTCGAGCTGGCGCAGGTCGATGCCGTCCACCAGCACCGCGCCGCTGCTGGGCTGGTACAGGCCGAGGATGAGTTTTTCCAGCGTGGTCTTGCCCGAACCGATGCGGCCCAACACGGCCACCTTTTCGCCCGGTTTGATGCGCAGGTTGATGCCCCGCAGCGAAGGTGCGGTCTGGTTGGGGTAGGTGAAGCTCACGTCTCGGAACTGTATGGCGCCCTTCATGTTGCCGCGTCTGATGAAGCTGCTGCCCTCGGGCCGCTACACGTCCTTTTTCATCATCTCGTTGAGCGATGTG
>JAUYSB010000046.1 GCA_030696525.1 Hydrogenophaga sp.
GTTCGAGGGCAAGAGCTACCGGCTCAAAGAGGCCGCCGCGCGCATCGCCATCGGCCCCGAGTCGTCATAATCCAGCCGGTCTTGCCTGGGGGAATTTGGGGTGGCCACAGGTGGGGGAATTTGGACTGGCCATCGGGGGTCAGAGCACACCATGTGGCTGAAAGTTGCCCAGTAGATCGAGCGGACTGTCTGAACGCGAGCTGGCCGGGGTACTTTCGGGCTTTCGCGTGATGGTCAAAGCCGACATGCGGACAATGAGCGACTGCGGATGTGTCATGTACTACCTCCTGGTAGTCCAAGTTTCCGTCCGCACCCCCGGTGGGTCAGTTCTGGGTGGAAATCAACAGCTGGATCAATGAGGCAACCAGCGGCTCGATTGCCATGAAGGAGGGCCTACGATATCGCTATTCAGGGAAAAACGCGGCCACCATCCCGGCCTGGTGTTACGTGCAGATCAAGACGTCGTTCTTGCGCCTAAGGACGCTCGACGAATTTCACCAGCCGGATGACCTTTGTTCAGCCCTTCGGGGGCTTAATGCCCAATTGAGTCCAGCCGCTCAGCTCCTCCGCCGTTGTTTCATCGAGGCGCGTTATCGCGCCAGCTGGCGAGGGACCTGAGAGCTCAATGTAAGACCCAGGCAAGAGTCGATCCAAGAATACAGCCATGCACATTCCGCCACTCTTGCTTGACTGGTATTCGATAGCTTCAAAGTCAGCCGCCCTGATGAGCTCTGACAGGATTTGGCTGGGTGCGGGTAGACCGAACTGAATCGGGAGCACGCGCCAGTTGTGAACTGCTGTCGCATCATGCAGTTGCTTGCCAGTTGTCATCATGCGCAGATCATTTGGCATGAACTTCAGCTTTTTTTTGATCCGCTCTGCCCTTTCTGGCATCTTGATTTTTCCAAGGACTCGCGCCACAGATACGAGGGTTGCGGGCTTCAATGGAAAGACCCGTGAGAGTTTGCCGTTGAGGACAACGGTGGTGTGGCTCTTGCCTGGGCTGAGAGCCAGCTCCTCTGGCCTCAGCCCCTCTACCATCTGGCCTGCCTCAATTTGGAACTTCTCCCGATATGCCGTCGCATGGTCTGACGCCAGATACAGAGATGGCCATGGACTGAAAGTCTGGCTGTCAATCTCTGCACCGGCGTTGAAACGACCACCAATGCTTGTGAGACTACCGGCAGCAGACAGCGGGTACAACGTCCACTGGTAGTCAACAATACGAACCCAGTTCTCAAGTTGCCGAGGCTCGGCCGGGGTCTCTTGCAGAGCCCTCAGTAGCTCTGGACGTCGGCGACGACGTTCAGGTTCGAGGTTGAAGTACAGGATGTCTTGGAGCTCATCCAGATCTGCAGATAGCTCACTCCACCGCTCCAGTGATTCCTCGCTGAAACGGTCTAACTCAGTGATCCCTTTGATTGGGGGCGTGCCCGCGGCGGCACCCCGCGGGCTTGGTGGAGTCGGCTTACCGCTGCGCCCTCTCAATTACTTGACCTGCACCTGATTTGTCATGGCTTGGATGATAAATCGCCGCAGTCTGTCGTACCGCCCAAGACGGATCATATCGCGCGGGGAGATGTCTCCCAGTAGCGGGTTTCTTGCCCGAAACCAAGCAACTGTCTTCTCGGGATCTCCCGAAAACTGTTTGGCAACCAAGTTGATGGTGGATGCGATCTCTTCCATCCGGACTTGAACAGCCTCGGGAATGTTGTCATCCCAGCGAACGGAGGACTCTGCGACAGCGGCGATGCGGCCCACGTCAGCCTTCTTCAAGGACAAAAACTGAGCAGCCTTCCTCGCATTGAATGTCGTGCCATGACCGAACTGCAAAAGGTCCTCAGGCACTGTGTCGAACAGGCCAAATCCAGACTGGCCAGAGGCCTGGCGGACTGCGGTTGCTTCCATGATGCCCGTCGATGAGGTGAAAAGGTAGGTCGTTGATTATGTCAGAAACACGGTTGAACCACGTTTGAACCACTGTTATAACCATTGCAGATGACAGAGCGATAGCTTTTATCCACCGAAAGCCGCCCCGCCAAGCCCGCTTCTCACATCTCTATGCGCGAGCATACGGCTCAAGACGTGAAGTGTAGTAACACTGTTACGAGTACGACGTAAAGGTGCGACTCTGAGCCCCATCGCCCCCGAAATCACGGAGCGGCTCAATATAAACCATTGATTTATATGGAGATCGTTGTACTAATTCTGTGACTTCGTCGCAAAAGTGCCGTCCGGCACTTGACCGCGTCCACCTGACCTCCGACCCTCGGTCAGCCAGGACACTTCCAGGCGTCCGCTGCTGCCCACAGCGGAGGCAAGTCAGGCCGCCACAGCCGTACCCAGCTCGAAACGCAACGACGTTCCCAACGCTGCACTGGCACGGGCCAGCGTTGCCAGAGTAACGCTGGTGTCCTTCTCGTCAAGCAAGCGGTTCACGACCATGCGACTCGTATGCATGCGCGCGGCCATCTCGGTCTTGGTGACCTTTTGAGCCTTCATGGACTGTGCGATCTGCCAGGCTATCACACGCTTCACAGCAGCGGCCATGGCCTCTTCACGCAAACCATCCTCGTCGAGAAAGTCATCAAAATCGGTGCCGATGTGCTTGTTCATCATGAGCTCCTACAGCTTCTTTAGGCGATTGCGGGCTGTCTTCAACTCGTTGTCCGGCGTCTTCTGAGTCTTCTTCACAAAGCCGTGTAGCAGCACCATCTGCCCGGCCTTCGCGGTAAACAGTACGCGCGCAATGCCGTCGGCAATATCGCAGCGCACCTCCCACAACCCCGGCTCCATCTTGCGCACCAGCGGCATGCCCAAGGGCCAGCCGTATTGGACAGTCTTGATGTCGATGCCGATGGTCTTTCGGTCTTCCACCGTCAACTCGCGCAACCACTCCCGCACAGGTTCGATGCCGGCCTCGGTGCGAAAAAAGACAACCGAGAGTATTGGCTCTTCCATGCGGCAATGGTATCAAAATAAATACACTTCTGTGCGATCAGAGCTGGGGCCAATCACAATGCACAGCGAAATACCCCGAGTCTCTGCCCTGCTCGACCCGCCCTTCTGGCACAGGCCATCACCGCGCGAATGTGCTTGCGGCATCGCTCAGCAACAATGTGAAAACGCATCACCAGCAAATCAAGAATCGCCCGCCCGCGCACCAACTGTTGTTCGACTCCGAAGTGCGCAAGCCAGTGCACGACGGCGGTCGGTGGGTGCAGGCTGGGGACAATGAGCGACTGCGGGTGTGTCATGCCCTGCCACCTCATCGCCGCCATCATCCATGCCACGACGGCGGCGTCTCTGAGTCCCAGTCTTACGTCACAAGTGGAGATCGGACCATTTCTACTACCAAAATTTTGGAAGTAATGCTGTGACTTTCACGACCAACGTTAACCGTTCTTCACTATGAAGAGGGCGTGAGTTGCTCGTTCCACTATTACTACTCTTCACGGTTTGGCACGGCAAGGGCGCAAGGCTGTAGCCAGGAGCAAGGGCATCGACGAAGAGCTGTTGGCACGACCCGAGCACGAGGACTCGACCCTGTGGTGGAACCTGCGCCGGCTGTACTACTACATCGACAACAACGAATCGACCTTGGTCAATTACGGTACCAGGTACCGCAAGGGTCTGCTCATCAGCAGCAGCATCGCGGAGTCGGCCGTCAATCTATTGGTGAGTCACCGAATGGCCAAAAAACAGCAGATGCGCTGGATCACCGAAGGGGCACACCATCTGGGGGTGGACTCAAAATTGATCAACGATGGCCAATTTTGAAAACGCTTACAGACTGCACCAAACCGTCTGCCTGAGTATTGAGATTGGCTGCGGAAGCCGCCATCTCTTCGACCAAAGCCGCGTTCTGCTGCGTAGCCTGGTCCATTTGTTGTACCGCTTCTCCAATCTGACCCACACCGGCACTTTGTTCGCTGCTGGCAGAGCTGATCTCTGTCATGATTTCGGTCACCCGTCGAATGCTGTCGACCACCTCATTCATGGTGGTGCCGGCTTTGTCAACGAGTACGCCACCTTTCTCAACTCGACCGACGCTGTCGCTGATGAGGCCCTTGATTTCTTTGGCTGCCGCAGCGCTGCGCTGGGCGAGATTGCGAACCTCGCTTGCCACCACCGCAAAGCCACGGCCCTGTTCACCGGCGCGAGCAGCCTCAACCGCTGCGTTCAGCGCAAGGATGTTGGTCTGAAAAGCAATGCTGTCGATAACGCTGATGATGTCTTCGATGCGGCGCGAGCTTTCGTTGATACCTTTCATGGTGTCCACCACCTGCGACACCACACCGCCTCCTTGAACCGCGACGCTTGAAGCCTTTTGTGCAAGCTCGTTGGCAATCTTCGCGTTTTCAGCATTCTGGCGAACGGTGCTCCCAAGTTGCTCCATGGATGCGGCTGTTTCTTCCAAAGCGCTGGCCTGAGACTCCGTGCGCCCCGATAGATCCAGGTTGCCCTGCGCGATCTCATTGCTGGCCATCGCCACCTCATCCGCCCGCTGGCGCACTTGACCAATCATGGCGACGAGCGCTTCGTCCGCGCGGGTCAGGTCACGCACCAAATCGGCAATCTCGTCGTGACTGTCGATGGCCCGAACGGTCCCCAACTCGCCGGCCGCAATGGCCCGCACCGAGCGTGCTGCCTGTTCGATGCTGCGACGGATGCCGAGGTACATGCCCACGTACAGGTACACAGACAACAGGATGCCAACCACCAACAGCAACGCAACCACATTGCGTTGCAACACACCGCTTGAGGCGCGCTCTGCGAGCAGGTCCCCCAGCACAACCCTGTTTTGCTCCACCAACGCCCACGCTGCATCGATGGTGGGCTGCGCAGCACGAGCTGCTTCTTCGCTGGTCACGCCGATAGCGTCACTCGTCGTGAAGTTTTTGCGAACAAACGCCAAGTAGTCCTTGGATGACGACTTGAGGTCGCCAAAATTCTTGCTGATGCGCTTTTCCACCTCAGGGTTGATCTTCATCGACTGCTTGAGCAGGTTCTCCACATTCCCGAATGTGTCGTTCAAGCGGGCTTCCGTCACTTCGTAGAAAACCCGGTCTGCAGGCGTGATGGCACCGCGCCCGATATTCAGGGTGGTGTACGCGGCAATCCGCACTGCGATGCCGGCTGTGCTTGGCGTGTTGTTGGCCAAGGGGTAGCCCAGATAGAAAAGATCCAGGTCAGATTCCACCGCCATGCCCGAGCGGTCGCCCATGTCGCGCATGAAGGC
>JAUYSB010000063.1 GCA_030696525.1 Hydrogenophaga sp.
TGAAACGGGCTGTGATCGCCATCCCGTTGTTTGGCAAGACGCTTCGCCGTGTGGTGCGGATGAACACCCACTGCGCGGCCGACCGTCGAACGAAGGCGAACTCCCTGGACGGGACAAACCTTCGGCGTGGCTCCAAATTGGCGCGGATTCTAAGCGGACCAGGCTGCATCCCTGTGCACAATCCGCGCATGCAATTTGCTGCCAATCGCGATCCGCTCCGTCCGACCGCCCTCATCGATTTCCGCGCACCCGACGCCCACAGTTCCCCCCTGCACCTGGCCTTTGGTCAACCCCAACAGTGTTTGGTCGCGTGCACCATTGATGAGGTGATCCCGGTCATCGAGCAGGCCGATGCGCTAGCTCACGCCGGGGCATGGTGTGTGGGCCACATCAGCTACGAGGCAGCACCTGCGTTCGACCGGGCTTTCGAGCAGGTGTTCCATCGGACGTTTGAGCGTGTGTTCCAGTCGCCATCCAGTCCTGCGGCCGACGGCGCCTTCGCTCGCTTCTATGTTTACGACAAACCACTGGATCAGCAGGCGGCGGAGCAAGCTTGGTGTGTTGGCGAGAGTGCCCCAGCCTCGGTGGTTTGGGACGAGGGTCCACGACGGCCCGAATTCGACCACGCGTTCGACGCCATCCAGCAAGCCATCGCCGACGGCGAACTCTACCAGGTCAACCTCACCACCCGGCAGACCGGCGCCTTCCAGGGCGATACCTTGGCCTTGTTTGATCGACTCCGTGCGGCTCAGCCCAACGCCTACGCGGCCTATATCGCGGACATAGGGGCTGACATCGGGTTTGAACCGGGCACCGACTTGAACACAGGCGGCACCATCCTGTCGGTCTCGCCCGAGCTGTTCTTTGACTGGCGAGAAAACCGCTTGCTGTGCTCCCCCATGAAGGGGACCTCACCCCGTGGTCACACGGCCGAACACGATGAGGCACTGCGGCAGAAGCTGCTCGCGTCGCCCAAGGAACGCGCTGAGAACGTCATGATCGTGGACCTGCTGCGCAACGACATGTCCCGCGTGGCCGAACCCCACTCGGTCAGGGTGCGCGATTTGTTCCAGGTCCAAGCCTGGCCCACCGTCTGGCAATTGACGTCTGACATCGAAGCACGCACCCGCAGCGGGACAAGCCTGGTCGATGTGCTGCGAGCCCTGTTTCCCTGTGGTTCGGTTACCGGTGCCCCCAAGTTGCGGGCCATGGCACACATCGCAGCGCTGGAGCCGCAGGCGCGGGGTGTCTACTGCGGCGCCATTGGGGTGTTGCAACCGGGGGGTGCCGCCACCTTCAATGTGCCCATACGCACCCTGGTGCTGCGGGGCAATCAGATCCACTATGGCGTGGGCAGCGGCATCACCAGCGACGCCACCGCGAACGAAGAATGGGAAGAATGGCGGCACAAGCGTGCCTTTGCGGAGCGCGCCAGTCAGCCGTTTGAGCTGCTGGAAACCCTGCGCTTGAGCCAGGGCACGCTGATTCACCTGGAGCAGCACCTGGCCCGCATGCGCACCAGCGCCGCGCACTTTGGTTTTGTCTGGGATGACAACACCCTGCAGCAGGCTCTGCGCGATCTGCTGGACGGGCACCCTCAGGGTGAGTGGCGTGTGAGACTGCTCAGCCACCGCAATAGTCATGTGCAAGCCCAGGCGTTCCCGCTGGAGGCTTCGCCAGCGGAAGTCACGGTGCAGTTGGCAACACGCCCCGCAGTGGGCTGTGACGGCGATTTCTTCCGACACAAGACCACCCGCAGGGCGCACTACGACGCGTTCGCGCCGACAACGCCTGGCGTCTTCGATACCCTGCTGTGGAACGAACAGGGCCAGTTGACCGAGTTCACCCGAGGCAATGTGGCGCTGAAGATGGATGGCGAGTGGCTCACACCGCCTTTGAGCTGCGGACTTTTGCCAGGGGTGGGCAGGGGTCAGCTCCTGAAAGAGGGCCGGTTGCGAGAAGCCGTGCTCACCACGGAAGACCTGGACCAAGCGCAAGCCATCGCTTTCTTCAACAGCCTGCGCGGGTGGTTGAACGCCAAACTCGTCTGAACCGGCGAGCTTGACGTTGTCAGGGGCCGGTGCGTGGGGTCGGCAACTGAGTGACCCAAGGCGCAAATGCTTCAAACACACGCAGCGGCTGGCCCTTGCGCCAGAACACGGAGCTGCGGCCCCAGGTGGGTTGCACGAGCGGATTTTCGACGCGCCCAGCCCCCACGGTGGACTGTCGAACCCAGCGAGACTCGGGGCCATGTCTCAACAGCCGATGGGGAACAAGCGCATCCCGGTCCAATGACCTCCCCTGGAACAGCAATTCGGCCAGCGGGCGGGTCCCCAAACCGGCCAGTGACTTCCACGCACCATGAAACGCGGGCAGTGGTGTCACGCTGCGAGCCCACACCGCCGCTCGTCCGTTGAGCAGCAGGATCACCTCACGAGCGTAGGCACAACGGCAGCTAAGATCACCTTGCTCTGTCAGCCACAGTGCTGAAGCTCCCTGCCTCACCACGACCACCTCCACAGCGCCGTGCGCGCGCAATCGCGCGGTCAAAGAGCCGCCGGCAAACAGCCAGGCATTGATCAATGGGTCGGCAGATCGGGGCAGCTGTGCACCCGCGCGATGTCGAAACTGGCTCACGGTGGGGAGGGTACGGAAACGCGCAAAGGAGCAGTTCAGGGGAAGGACGGGAGCGGTGTACAGCAACGGCCATCAAGGCTTGCCTGCTTCTGACGACGGACCGACCACACTTGCACCGCTGCGCCACTCGTCTTTGTCTTCAAATCGCCGTCCACAACCATCACACACCAGCGTGGTGGTTGGGCGCATGACACCCGCTGTGTCTCGGGCGATCAGGTGGTGGTAGCTGGTGGCCGCGCAGAAGTGGCAGCAGTTGGCGGGGTGGGGCGAGTCCGAATTCATGACGTCGCGGTTATACCGCAGCACCACGACAACCGGACAGACCACCGGCCGCATCGCCATCAGCCATCAGCCGCACAAATGTGGGGCATGTCATGCAAACGATCTCGACCTTTGATCTTGATCTGCGGTTACGGCAAGGCCACACCCCGCTACCATCCCCTCAGACAAAGCCCGCAAAGCGCCCGTCCGTCGCAGTGCCACGCTCGGTTCAGCCGCACCGCACGCAACACGAACGTCCCATCCAAGCACCCCATGCCACATGGACACACAAGAACATGAGCAGGCACTGCTCGAAATGCGCGGCACCGTCGATGCCTTCTATCGCAGCGCGGTCAAGATCGGCAACCACCCCTTCATCGAGTTCGCCGGGCTGATGAACGAATACATCGCGGCCTGCCAGTTCGCGCACAACGACGGGGTGGATTTTTCGGAATGCAACGTGCACAACGGAAAAACCCTGCCGTTGAAACCGTTCATGTCGGACTACATCAACGAGAAACTGGAGTGCATCTTCTCCGGGGCCAAGGTCATGGCCACACCGGTGGAAACCAGCGGCACTTGATGGCCTCAAACGGGTGACATCCACCGATTCCATCCGTCGAGACAGTGTTGATTCAGCTGCGGCTTCGTAAAATGGTGCCGACATCTTGAGCACGACCCCCGTGCCCACCACCCCAACCCAATGAGATTCAAGTCAGATCGCCCCGCCAACAAGCGCCCGCCGGCGCCCACCCGCAGCGAACCCCTGAACGACCAGCGTTTTAACGATCTGATCGGCAAAGCCAGCGCATTCTTTGCCACGTTCGAGCGCGATCTGCAGGGAGAGCGGGCCGCAGCCATCGAGGAGATCAATGCGCGGATGCTGGAATACGGGTTGGCCTTGGAAGACCTCATGGACCCAGCCGAATCCGAGTCCGATTCACTGCGTCGCGATCCCTCGGCGCACTGATGCACTTTTGAGGTCGTGTTGACATGACAGATGTGCTGCCTGGGTCACCTGACAATGTTGGCCTCGATGGAACGTCCAATGGCGAGCACACCAGTGCGCTCACTAAGGAGGTGGTCAAGGCGCACTGGCCGATGTCGCTCGAGGAGCCAAATCTTGCCGGAGGCTGGTATCGTTGAGACAGCAGTTGAGCCGTGCAATGTAGGACCAACACCATGAGCGACGTGGAATACCGGCATTTTTTGAGCAAGGCGCGCGACGCCCAGAAGGGCGGTGAACCAGCTTGGTCCGTGCAGTCCACCGGCGAAAAAGTGGCGGTGGCGCTGGCCTTGAACCGCGCCGACTGGCTCGCGACCATGAACTACACCATGGCCGAGGCGATTGAGCGCACGGGGCCGGTGTGGATTTCCTTGTTGCCGCGGGTTGTCCGTGCCCTCGACAACGACGCCTGAAATAACGAAGCTGATGCGCCAGAGACTGCGCAGGGGGGCCGTCCCCACCTTGAACCCATCTCACGTTTCGCTTGGGAACCAGTCTCGAATGTCGGCCGCATCCTGGTTCAAGCCCAGAATGCCCCAGGACATTGCCGTGAACGCCAGCACATTGAGCTGGGGCACCTCGACGCCGTTCTTGTCGGAGACCAGCTGGCACAACAGGTTGTCGGTGTCCAAGGTGTAGTAGTAACGACAAGCCATCGGACGCGCGCTCCAGACCGTACATTCGCCCTTGCTCAAAAAGGGGCAGGGTTGGCCTGTGTGGTGGCTCCAACGCTGCGAGACTCCCTCTTCTGGCGCACCAGCAGAACGACGTTGCTCCAGTTCCTTTGAAACCCGTATCGCATGCGCTGGGGCCACCGCCATCTCCTTGCCAGAGACCGCCGCCAAATGCGTGGCCTCGGTGCGTGACAGAGACACCGGGATGTGGCAGCAGTGGTCGCAGCCTTTTTTGCAAGCCGCGGCCTGGGCACGCGACACCGCACCTGCCACCACATCCGCAGCCCTGTGCAACCACAGTACCCGCTGACCACCGGATTTCGCCCTGCTGGCCGCAGTCAGCATGCGGTCGAACGCATCCCGGTCCATCTCCGCTCGTACCCGCTCAGACCGGGCCTGCAAATCATGAGACGCGCGCAAGGCTTGCCATCTAGCTTGGACTTGGTCGAGGTGGGACTCCAGACTGGTCTCGGGAACAAAAACTGAATTCATGCAAGCAGTGGCTCAATCACACAACATACGGCGCCAAGCGCCGCGATCTGTTTGGGGTGCGGCTCACAGCGTAGCCGAAAGTCACATCAAACCCTGATCATTTCCGACCTTGAAAACAGCCATAGGACACATCGGAACACAAGCAGACGCACATGGTGGCTCTGCGCGGCACTTGACTGACGTGCGAACAGTTTTCCGTTTTGGATCCTGGCGTGCACAGACCTGCCCACGCGTGCCATTTCCATTTCAAGCCAGCGCGACTGTGTCCACGGACGCAGTCTGCGGCGCCAACTCCACACGATTGCGTCCGCGCTCTTTGGCCCGGTACAAGGCCTGATCGGCATCGTGGATGAGTTGTATGCGGTCAATTAACCACGCCCTTCATTTCAACGCGCTGACCTGAGAGGCTACGTTCCCACGTACATGTAGATGGGAACGTAATGTCAGAGTGGGTTTTGAAACTGGCCGAGAGGCTGATCGTCGGCCACAAACGTGATGGTCGGTGCGTGTATGACGAGCAGGCCAAGCAGGAGCTGATCCTGGCCTGTGGGCGACCGGGCATCTCGATGGCCAAGTTGGCCCGCGACTGCGGTATCAATGCCAACCTGCTAAGCACCTGGGTCCGCAAACACGAGCGCAAGGCCCTGCCCAAGCCGGCAGTCGTCGAGGCCGATGCCGTATCGCCGGCGTTTGTCCCCGTCCACATCGAAGCTGCGCAACCGCAGGGGCAGCCCAGTCTGCAGATGCAGGCCCGGTTTCCCAACGGCGTCGTTGTGGACCTGGGCGGCTGCGATCTGCCTCAGGCGTGCGAACTCATCGAGGCGCTGGGGAGGATGCGATGTTCAGCTTCGACCCGGACCTGAAGGTCTATTTGCATCGCGAGGCCATCGACTTTCGCATCGGACTCAATGGGCTGGCCATCCTGGTCGAGCAGGCACTCGGCCTGAACCCATTCGAGCAGGCGGTGTTCGTCTTCCGCAACAAGCGACGCGACCGAGTCAAGATTCTGGGCTGGCAGCGCAACGGGTTCTGGCTGTTGATGAAGCGGCTCGAGCAAGACCGCTTCATCTGGCCCGATGCGGTGACCGTGCCATCCTTGACAGTCGAGCAGCTCCACTGGTTGCTCGATGGCATCGACCTGGCAGCCGTGCAGAAACATCCTCAGCGCTTCTACTCCCGCGTTGCCTGAATCTGCACCGTTTATGGGAACGACCGTGCGGCATAACGGTCAAAGTTCTCGTGTCGTTGCCCGCCGCCATCACCGCTGAAGAACTCGCCGCGCTCATTGCCGAGCGCGATGCACTGGCCGGCGCGCTGCGGGTGGCCACCACCGAGCGGGACCTCGCACTGGAGCGGCTGAAGTCACTGCAGCGCCAGCTCTTTGCCGCCAAGAGCGAGGCGCGCAGCACCGACCAGAAGGACCTGTTCCTCAACGAGGCCGAGGCACTCGCGACCACCGAGCAGACGCTGCCGGCACAGACCGATGAAGAAGCGTCGACGCCGGTTGCGGGCCATCAGCGCAAGAAGCGTGGGCGCAAGCCGCTGGACCCCGCGCTGCCGCGCGAGATCGTCCGCCACGAACTGCTCGAAGGTGAACGCGTTTGTGCCCATGATGGCCATGCGCTGGTGGAAATCGGCGCCGAGATCAGCGAGCAGCTGGACGTGATCCCGGAGCAGGTTCGCGTACTGCAGCACCACCGCATCAAGTACGCCTGCCCCTGCTGCGATCAGAGCTTGAAGGTGGCGCCGGTGCCGGCACGCATCATCCCGCGCGGTCTGCTCACTGAAGCCGCACAAGCCTGGATCATCACCGGCAAATACCAGTTCGGCATGCCGCTGTATCGCACGGCCGCACTGCTGCGCCGCTTCGGCGGTGACATCGCGAGCAACACACTGGCCGCCGGTGTCGTGCGCATCGGTCAGGCCGTTCAGCCCGTGATCAATCTGCTGCGCGACCACCTGCTCGACTCGGACCTGATCTACGGTGACGAAACCACGGTCCAGGTGCTCAAGGAGCCCGGTCGCAAGGCGCAGACCAAAAGCTACATGTGGGCGCAGATGAATGGCCCCGGTACCGGACCACCGGTACGGCTGTTCGCCTATGCGCCAGGCAGAGGCGAGGTGCATGCCAAGAAGCTTTATGCCGGCATCCGGCCTGGGGCCACGCTCGTGAGCGATGGCTACCAGGTCTATGACGGTATCGCCGCTGACCATGGGTTGACGCATCTTGGATGCTGGGTCCACGCGCGCCGACCGTTTATCAAGGCCGAGGAGGCCATACCGAAGGCTGCGCGTTCGCCAGATCAGGTAGCGACCCGTTTCGTGCATCTCATCGGCAAGCTCTACCGGGCGGAGGCCCTCACCAGGGATTGGAAACCCGCGCGTCGGCAGCGCTTGCGCTCGCGCTACAGCGCCGCTGTGGTGCGAGAGATCGAGCGGCTGCTTCTCTCGAACTTGCACAGTGTCACGCCCTCAAGCCTGCTGGGCGAGGCACTGCACTACTTGCACGGGCAGTGGCCCAAGCTCATTCGGTTCCTGGATAACGGCGCCTGGCCACTGGATTCCAACCCGGTGGAGAACGCCATCCGCCCCTTCGTCGTAGGACGCCGTTCGTGGTTGTTCGCCGACACGGTAGGTGGCGCCAACGCCAGCGCCAATTTGTACTCGCTCATCGAGACGGCCAAGGCCAACAACATGGAGCCGTACCGCTACCTCGCCGCGCTGCTCAAGAAAATTCCACTGGCCCAGACAGCCGACGACTACGAAGCACTGTTGCCTTGGAATATCTCGCTCTCTGCGGCGTAGCCCGCCCCCCAGGTATCAGCTCCAACACCACGCGCAAGGGCGGGGTTTATTGACCGCATACGATGAGTTCGTCACCGCCAGCATGCCGCACCGGATCAAACTGCGCGGCACCCACGCTCACCGAGATGGTCGTCTGGAGGTGGCAACGTTTGAGGCAATCCACTGCGTGGATCGACTGGCGCAATCTTTCCGCGATAAGCAGAGCCTCGTCTGTCGTGGCATGGGGCAACAGCACCAAGAACTCCTCACCCCCCATGCGCCCCGCCACATCTTGCGCACGCAATCCGTTCTGTACGGTCGATGCAATCTCACACAGCACGCGGTCGCCTGCCGCATGGCCGAACGTGTCATTGAGGGCCTTGAAATTGTCGACATCCAGCATCAAAACGCTCAGTGGAGTCTGGTTGCGCCGTGCGGCCGCCAACTGCTGGCCCAGCGCCTCAAAAACGGCACGGCGGTTGTAGAGCTGCGTGAGCTCGTCGCGCATGGCCAGGACCACGTTGAGCGCATCCGCACGCTCTTTGGTCATGATCACAAACCCCACCGTCAGAAAAATCAAAACCACCAGGCCCAGCATGTGTGTGACCGTTTGCATCAGGCTGGAGTGATCGACAGACACACTCTGATCAGCGCCCATGGCCACGCCCGCCACCCGAGAGACAAATATCCCGATAGCCACCAGCAAGCCACCGATGACCAGGTATTTGCCGCGACCCACCGTCACACCCAGCCGTTGAACAACGATGACAACCAGAGCGATGGCCTGCAGGCCCAGGATGACGCCCAGCGTCAGTCGGCGAACCGTACCGCTGTCAACAATCATCAGCACGACCACCGCTGTTGCCACCGGAACCCATATGCGCCATGGTGGCCATTTGCGTTGCTGAAACACCAGCAAGGCATGGGTCAACATGGCCAGGCCCGCCGACAAGGCGGTGTTGCCCACCACGATCGAGAAGAAATCGCTGACCTGCCCGCGCAAGCCGTACAGTAGGTAGGTCAGGGCGTAAAGAACCAGGCCCAATGCCCACAGGAGCATGCCCTCGCGCTTGCGCGAACCGATCGGCACCAAAGTGGCCACCGAGACCGCCAGCGCAAGACTGACAGCTACCGCCATCAGGTACATCGTGGGCGTGTGTGCGTACATTCGCGGCTTTTTTCTAGGGAAGGTCAAATACCTTCGCAAAGTCACAGTAACCACACGCGCTCCAAACATTGGCGCAATCCACCCGAGTGTGCGGAATTCCCCACGCAGCGGCCCACTTGCACGTCTGCGGACACCGCTGCGCGCGCGATCGCCCGGTCCATTTGCACGACAGCCCCAACCAAGGAGGTCTGGCTACGCCAGTTCTCGCTCAATGGCCCCATCGCTCCAAAAGGCGCGGCAGAGGCCTTCTCTATTCACCACCGGTTTTGATGGACGGCGTGAGTGCAGAACACCCACCGGGTTGCCGGTCAAGCAAGCGCAGATAGCGGTCGATGGAGGGATGCCACAGCATGGCCATGGCCTGCCCACCCGACCACGGGTCACCAAGGAGTTGTCCGACGGCACCTACCTCCTTGAAGGCATGAAGTTCAGCATGACCGGATGGTGGGAGGTGAAGCTCGCGATCCAAAGTGCCACCGGCGCGGACAAGGTGACGTTCAACACCATCGTGGCCACCCCTGCGGTGGCGCGGTAGTTTTGGTGTGAGCACAGATACAGGAGATCACCATGCGCAAAAACGTGTTTCTGGCAATCAGCCTGGGCGTCGCGGTACTTGCCGCCACGCCCTTTGTGAACGGCTTTGACGGTGGCCAAAGGGTTCAGGCAGCGGCATTCCGAGACCGTTGGGGTGCAGAAGACCTTCGTGTGTTGGCTTCGCTCAGGCTCAGCCAGTTGCCTGCGGCCCCCACGGACCCGTCCAACGCCGTTGAGAATTCCCGGGCTGCGGTCGAGCTGGGCAAGCGTTTGTTCAACGACGCACGCTTCAGCCGAAATCAGGCCGTCTCTTGTGCGTCGTGCCACGATCCACAAAAGCAGTTCCAAGACGGGCTGCCATTGAGCCGTGGCATCGGCGTGGGCTCAAGGCGAGCCATGCCCATCGTGGGCAGCGGGCACAGCCCTTGGTTGTTCTGGGACGGCCGCAAAGACAGCCTGTGGTCGCAAGCGCTGGGGCCGCTTGAAGATGAGGTCGAGCATGGCGGCAACCGCGCCAATTTCACGCATCTGATGCAGGCGCACTACCGGCCTGCCTATGAAGCGGTGTTCCGCGCCCTGCCTGACCTCAGCGAGGTGCCCCAGCACGCGAGGCCCACCGGTACGCCGGCAGAGAAAGCCGCCTGGAACGCGATGAGCGACCGCGCGCGCACGGACGTCAACCGCGTGTTCGCCAACATGGGCAAAGCCATCGCTGCCTACGAAAAGACGCTGGTCCATGGAGAGACTCGCTTTGACCGCTACGTCGAGGCCACCGTGGCGGGCAACCCCAGCGGCCAGCAACTTCTGACACCCCAGGAAGTCAACGGCTTGCGGTTGTTTCTTGGCAAAGGACAATGCGTGAGCTGCCACAACGGCCCGCTTTTCACGGACCAGCATTTTCACAACACGGGTGTGCCGCTGCGCCATCCCACGAACCCCGATCGTGGCCGTGCACCGGCCATTGCCCGGGTGCTGAAAGACGAGTTCAACTGCCTTGGGCCATTCAGTGACGCAACGACTGAGCAGTGTCAGGAGCTTCAATTCATCGCGGCCGATGATCCGACGATGGAGGCGGCATTCAAGACCCCGGGCCTGCGCGGCGTGGCAATGCGCCCGCCCTATATGCACGCCGGCCAGTTTGCGTCGCTCGAAGAGGTCATTGCTCACTATGTGAAAGCGCCAAGATCGGCCGTTGGGCATTCGGAGCTCGCTCACGGTGGCGCTGGCCACACTGAGCGCCAACCCATCAGGCTGAGTGCACAAGACATCAAGGACCTTGCAGCGTTTCTGGGAACCCTTTCCGGACCGATCACCGAAGCACCCGTCCGCTAGGCCAGCTACCCAACATTGACACCCCTCCGAAAGAGATCACTTATGGAATTCATGGTGGGCATTTGCCTGACGTTTGATGTCACGGCCTCCGTACTGCTTGCCTGCGTGTTGCGGCATCGCGCCCACGTCGATGCTCGACGGCGGGGCACGGCAAGCCAGTAGCGGCACCACGAACTGAGTTCGTCAGTTCTCGGGTTCTGTTCCGTGTGGTCTGTTTGCAAGCGACGACGGCACGAGGTCCAATCTTTGACGGGTGTCACTAACCGCCGCAGAGACGTACCACCGACCAGCAGCAGGCGCCGAGTATTTGGGCAAATAGCACTTGTTCGAAATCGCGAATTGCAGATAGTCAAAATTTCATTGAGAGGCAGGACGCCACCGATGACGGCTGCTCGACCGACATCAGTCAACAGCTGCCCTTCAGCCTCTCAAGTTCAGGACCCTATCTACAATCACCCAATGAACGCTCGCCCAACCATCATTGCGACCCACAACGGCACTTTCCACGCAGACGACGTGTTCGGTGTAGGGGTTCTCATGGGCGTGTTCCCAACTCATAGTCTGCTGCGAACTCGCCAACAGGGCGTCATCAATGCGGCCGACTTTGCGGTGGACGTGGGCGGCGAGTGGGTCCCGGAGCGCGGCCGTTTTGATCACCATCAACGTGGATTCGACGGGGCCCGGCCAGACGAGACAGTGGATGGCCAAGCCCGTCCGAGTGTGGGCTACGCCAGCGCCGGCTTGGTTTGGTCAGCACATGGCTCTGCCTATGCACGTGCAATGGCTGCGTCACGGGACTTGGTGCTTGACGATGACGCAGTCGCCAGCATCGTGCAGTCCATTGACCATTCGCTGGTCCAATACCTTGACATGGTGGACACCGGCCAAGGCGAAGTGGCTCCTGGCATTTTTGGGTTGTCGTCATTGATCGCGCAGCTCAACACCAATTGGTTGGAGGAGCGTGGCTTGGACGTGATGGCGAAGGCGCAATTGCAGGACTCGCGTTTTATTGAAGCCGTGGCGATTGTTCGCAAATTTCTAGACCAGGCTATCAACAAGAAGATCGGACAGATACTTGCGGTAGACACCGTCCGTCAGGCACCGCGACTTCTCAATGGACGTGTGCTGCATCTGAAAGAGGGCGGCATGCCGTGGACGCGCGTAGTGGTTGATGAGATGCCCGACATTCGTTTGGTCATCTACCCCGATTCGGATGGAACGCAGTTCCAAGTGAAGACCGTTCCTGTTGAAGTGGGCTCTTTTGATTCACGCATGGACCTGCCAGCCAGCTGGGCCGGTCTTCGCAACGAGGAACTGGCCGCCATCACAGACGTGCCTGACAGCGTTTTCTGCCATCTCAATTTATTCATCGCAGGTGCACGCAGCTTTGAAGGTGCAGTGAAGCTGGCGGAGTTGGCGATGAGCAGGTCAGAGACCGACTGAAATAGGTAACCCCCTCCAAGGATTTCCTGCTCGCTGCGTTCGCTGTGGTTGTCCACTCACAGGGGATGGCGCCAGACATCGTCGGGCGTACCAACGGTTACCTCGACCGACGGTGCCAGGCAGTCTCTGAACCACAATGACGACAAGGGTCAGCGACTGCGCACCCATCACAACCGCCGTCACAAACAACTGGAAAGTGGCGCTGTCAACAGCCAAGAGCATGGCACAGACAGATGCCACCGGCGCCCAAATGCGAGAGGGCGCAAACTGACGGTTTTTATACTCCAAAAGCGCATGGGACAACATTGCGGGCAATGGAAGGGGCAGCCTAAAATGAATTTCGCTGGGGCGCCCCGACTTGCCCCCAGCGCAGCTTAGCGTACGTCGCAAGCGACGCACTCCACCCTAAAACACTCTTCACCTCTTCAACTTGCCTGCGGTCTCTTTATCACTAGGGGTAAAACTGGTCGGACGAGCAAAGCCACTTCTCAAGCAAAATGAATAACAAAACCAAGCACAGGAAGATATCGGCAAAATGGCAGCAAATTATTGTTGCAATCTCGCTTCTTGTCGCGCTTGACGGATTGATTTGGGCTGATTCGTTTTTCAAATTGAGGCATGAGCATCGAAAAATTCTAGAAGAGCGTCAGCATGCGAATGCAAATCTGAGCTACCTGTTGGCCAACCATGCAGAGAGAACCATCAGCTCCGCCGAGCAAGTGATCAGAGAAGTTGCCGAAGAATTAAATCGAAAAACCAGCCAGTTTGATGTTGACGAGTTACTTCTTCGCAATGACAAGAGGGGGGCACTTTATTTGTACTGGATAATGGTTGATGACAAAGGCAAGGTGCTGCAATCAAAATCCGGAATTTGGAATGGCAATGATTTCCGCAACCATACAAGCTTCGTAAATCACAAATACAGCACATCCAGCGAGTTATTGATTTCCACGCCGCATGTCGACCAGCTAACAGGCAAAAGAATCATTGACATCTCAATTCGCCAAGAGGAAAAGGGCGAGTTCAGGGGCGCAGCCATACTCTGCTTGGGCGCCGAATATTTCGAGGAAATGTACAAGGAGCTAAGGAAACTCTGCAAAACCTCGGCGGCCATTGCGTGATGTGAGACAGTGACGACATGAAGCAAATGAGCCTGGGCACAGCCGGATTCGAGCGCAAGACCAAGAGGACGCGCAAACGCGAGTTCCTTGACGAGATGAACCTGGTGGTGCCCTGGGCCGAGTTGGTCGCGCTGATTGCGCAGCACGCACCCCAACCTGGGGTCAAAGGCGGGCGCCCGCCGTTTGGCGTGGCCACCATGCTGCGCATTCACTTTCTTCAGCAGGGGTTCAACCTGTCGGACCCGGCCATGGAAGAGGCGCTGTACGACACGCCCATGTTCCGTGAGTTTGCCGGTCTGGACATGGCCGAAGAGCACCTGCCCGATGAGAGCACCATCCTGCGGTTTCGCCACCTGCTCGAAACACACAATTTGAGCTTGCAAATCCTCGCCACCGTCAATGCCATGTTGACGGCCAAGGGCCTGCTTCTCAAGCAGGGCACGGTGGTCGATGCCACCCTGATTGCGGCTCCGAGCTCCACCAAGAACAGCACCGGTACGCGCGACCCCGAGATGCACCAGACCAAGAAGGGCAACCAGTGGCACCACGGGATGAAAGCCCACATCGGCTCGGACGCCGACCAGGGGCTGGTGCACAGCGTGGCCACCACGGCGGCCAACGCGCACGACATCACCCAAGCCCATGCGCTGCTGCACGGCGAGGAGACCGACGTCTTTGCCGATTCGGGTTATCGGGGCATTGAGAAGCGCGAAGAAATCCAGGCCAAGCATCCAGATGTGAACTGGCACATTGCCATGATGCCGGGCAAGCGCAAAGCCATGGACAAGAGCACGCCTATGGGCGCCATCCTGGAGCGCCTGGAGAAGACCAAGGCCAGCATCCGCGCCAAGGTCGAACACCCGTTTCGCGTCATCAAGCGTCAGTTTGGCTACACCAAGGTCAAGTACCGGGGTCTGGCCAAGAACACGGCCAATCTGGTGACGCTGTTTGCACTGTCCAACCTGTGGATGGTGCGCAAACGACTTTTGAACATGGGGGCGCAGGGATGAGTGCGCCCGCAAACGGCCAACGGGCCGTGAATGGGGCCGAAATCGGCCCTCAAACGCGCCATACGGCGCTGAAATTCCCGTCATTTGAAAAATCACGCGCAACTGCTCGGTTCAGCGGGTGTTGTGCAGACCATCCCTAAATTTTATCTACCCCCACCAGTTGGGACAGTCACCTGAAAACGCGATCTTAGGTCAGCTTCAGGGCTTGGATGGAAACGTGAATCCGGCGATGGATTTGGTCGGCACTGGCCCGAAGGCAAATGCTAGTTCCGGCAGATGCATTGCCGAAACAGCCAGTGCCGAGACGAAGTTACGGCTAACCACGGACCAACGCTCTGCTTGGGGGCTGACGGGCTACACCTAGCGCGACCCACAGCCCCGATGGCCAGTCCAAATTCCCCCACCTGTGGCCACCCCAAATTCCCCCAGGCAAGACCGGCTGGATTATGACGACTCGGGGCCGATGGCGATGCGCGCGGCGGCCTCTTTGAGCCGGTAGCTCTTGCCCTCGAAC
>JAUYSB010000265.1 GCA_030696525.1 Hydrogenophaga sp.
GGAGACTCTCTCGCAGACACCGGCGGCGTAGATCTCAACAACCGAAGCAGTGAATGACTTCTTTTGCGACCTCATCTCAGTCAATCCCTTTTGAGCATAGCTCTTGAGATAGGGCAGCAGTACCTTCAAGCCTGAGTGATCAATCAAGTCCCTCCTGTGTTCTTCGTGCTCCATGTCGTGTTCTTCCATCGTTTGCTCCCACGCGGACTCTGACTCTGAACTGAATTGTCGTCGTTCATGTATCGCGGTTGGGCGATCGCTCACCATCAGGCGGCTCAGCACGCTGGCCTGCCACCGCTCCGCCACCGAAAAACCACCTACTGCGCCCGCATTCATTCAGGCATCTTCATACCAGGCGTGCTGCCAGGTGGTGGCTCGACCATACTGATCCTCGCATCCTGGCTCCGGCCAACGCACGTCCTTCCAGGGCGTTCCCGAGTCCGCTCGGGCGTCGCGGTCGATACCCGCCCACCGCCACGGCAGCCCTGAGCTGCCCGTTCACCGCACACCCTGATCCCTGAACCCGCATCGCGGCTCAGGGTCGTGTGCATTCGTCCATCCCATTCGGGGAGCTCGCCTCCCCTGATGGGTCGGTGCGATCTCCGCCTTCCTTCGGAGAACCACCGATGGCACGCACTACCGCGCCTTCCTTGTGGCTCCCGGGTTTCGACCCGGACGAGCCAGAGACCCCCGATCCATCCCCCGAGACGGATCTGTTCGCTGATCTCCCCGCGACAGAGCCCCACGGCGGCGCTGCCGCAGTGGTCGCCACTGTGTCGAGCGGCGATGAAGACGACACCACAGCGCCGAGCGAGATCCCGAGCACCCCGCGCAGCAGTTGGCGCGTCATCGCTGGCGCCAAGCGCGACGAGCCCCGCGCCTTGTGGCCGACGCTGCACCGCGAACACTTGGTCGGGCTGAGCGGCGTGGTCACGAAGTTCGAGGCCAACCTGGAGGCCATCCGCATCCTGCAAGACCTCGAAGCCGGAGAACGGATACCCGACGCCACGGAACGCAAGCAACTGCTGCGTTTCACTGGCTGGGGCGGCCTGCCCGCGGCCTTCAACCTGGAGGGTGACGATCAGGCCTGGCGCCGCCGCGCCGAGGCACTGCAGGCCCAGCTCCCGAGCGAGGACTACGACTCGGCCCGGGCATCGGTCAACAACAGCCACTACACCGAAGTCCATGTGATCGAGGCGATGTGGCAGGCCATCGAGCGCTTTGGCTTCACTGGCGGGCGCGTGCTTGAACCCGCGGCCGGTGTCGGGCACTTCCTCGGCGCGATGCCGCGTGCGCTCGCCGAACGCAGTTCGGTCACGGCCGTGGAGATCGACCAGCTGTCCGGCCGGATCCTGCAGACGCTCTACGCGCCGCACGGTGCCGACGTGCGCATCGTGCCCTTCGAGAAGCTGGCGCTGCCCGAGAACTGGTTCGACCTGGTGATCGGCAACGTGCCCTTCGGCAACTATCCGGTCGCCGACACGAGCCCCAAGCCGTACGCCCGGTTTCGGATCCACAACTATTTCTTCGGCCGCGCACTGGACCTGGTACGGCCCGGAGGCCTGGTGTGCTTCATCACGAGCACCGGCACGATGGAAGCGCGCGCGGACGCGGTGCGTGCGCTGATCGCCTCCCAGGCCGTGTTGCTGAGCGCGATCCGGCTGCGGCAGGGCGCCTTCGCCGGCCTCGCGTCGACGGATGTGCAGACCGACATTCTGTTCCTGCGCAAGCGCCACCCCGGCGAGTCCGTCAGCGGCGCCTGGCTGGAGCGTGTGATGGTGCCCGATGAACTGCGGCACCCGCGCTGCCCGCAGAAGTACCTGCAAATCAACGCCTGGTATGCGCGCAATCCCCGGTTTTGCATCGGCCGGGTCACGCAGGAGAGCAACGGCTACGAGGAAGTGCCGACCGTCGTGTTCGAGGGCGACCTTGAGCCGGCGCTGTTCGAACGCATCGC
The DNA here is from genome assembly GCA_030696525.1 of Hydrogenophaga sp. Classification (GTDB taxonomy): domain Bacteria; phylum Pseudomonadota; class Gammaproteobacteria; order Burkholderiales; family Burkholderiaceae_C; genus Hydrogenophaga. The sequence continues at coordinate 1,958 of JAUYSB010000265.1, forward strand.
GCTGCTGCCCAGCGGCGTGTACCAATCGGCCAAGCCGGTGGCGCTGGCAGCCGTCCGCGCCACCGTGCCGGCCGAGCCCGGCGCACGGCCCGGCAGCTACCGCGTCCATCACGGGCGCGTGCACCGGGTCGAAGGCGCCGAGCTAGTCGACCTGCACGACAGCCTGAACGCCACGCAGCGCGCCCGCATCGCGGGCCTGTGCGCGATCCGGGACCATGCCCGGGCGCTGCTCAATGCGCAACTGGCGCAGGATGGCGACGAAGGGTTGACCCACCTGCGGGCGATGCTCAACGGCACCTATGACCGCTACGTGGCGCGCCACGGCTGCCTGAGCACCCGGGCCAACGCGCTGGCGTTCCGGCGCGACCCGGACTACCCGCTGCTGTTGTCGCTGGAGCACTACGACGAAGAGTCGGACACCGCCCGCAAGGCAGCGCTGTTCACGCAGCGCACGCTGCGCCGGGTCTCGGCGCCGACGTCGGTGAGTGAACCGGCCGAAGCGCTGGCCACGTCGGTGCAATGGCGCGGCCGGGTCGATCCGGCCTACATGGCGCGGCTGCTGTCGGCGCCCGAGAACGAGGTGCTGGCCGCGTTGTCCGAGGCCGGGCAGATCTTCCTCGACCCGGCGGACAACGCCTGGAAAACGTCCGACGAATACCTGTCGGGCAACGTCAAGGAGAAGCTCAAGCAGGCGGCGCTGTCCGGCCCGGCCTTCCGCCACAACGTGGAGGCACTGGAGCATGTGCAGCCCGAGGACCTGCAGCCGTCGGCCATCGAGCCGCGGTTGGGTGCGGTGTGGATCCCGGCGGGCGACGTCGAGGGGTTCGTGCACGACGTGCTCG
>JAUYSB010000266.1 GCA_030696525.1 Hydrogenophaga sp.
ACACAGTCTACGAGGAATCGAAAATAGAAAGGGCCTAGCAACACTGCTAAGCCCTAGATAAACCAGAGAATCTGGTAGGCGCGATTGGATTCGAACCAACGACACCCACCATGTCAAGGTGGTGCTCTAACCAACTGAGCTACGCGCCTTCGATCGATTCGAAGCCTCGTAGTATAGCAGCTTTCTGCACGCTGATTCAAGCACCTTCACTTTCGTCGCACCACCCGAACGCCCGGCACGTCGCCCACGGCCGCCATCACGCGCGACACCCGCAGCGCGTCGCTGGCTTCCACGGTGAAGGTCATCCAGGCGATGCCTTTGACCGACTGGGTCTGCACGCCGATGACGTTCATCTTTTCGCGCGCGAACACATCGGAGATGTCGCGCAGCAGGCCCTGGCGGTCCTGCGCCTCCACCGCCACATCCACCGGGTAGACGGCCGGCTCGCCGCCGGGGGCGCCGCCCCACTGCACGTCGATCACACGGTCGGGGTGTTTGCGCACCAGGTGGGCGAAGTCGGCGCAATCGGCGCGGTGGATGCCCACGCCCTTGCCCCGGGTCACGAAGCCACCGATGTCGTCGGGCGGCGCCGGCCGGCAGCACTTGGCCAGTTGGGTCATCAGCGAATCGACACCCACTACCAGCACCCCGCCGCTGGGTGCCTTCTGCGGACGCCGGTTCTTGCGCAGCACAAACACGGCGTCCGGGTCGGGTTCGGGCTCGGCGGGCTTGAGCTGCATTTCCACCGCGCGCAGCGACAACTCGTCCTTGCCGACGGCTTCGAACATCTGCGCGGCCGAATCCAGGCCCAGGGCCACCGCCAGGTCGTCGAGCTTGAGTGCGGTCTTGCCTTCGCGCTGCAGCAGCTTTTCAATCGCTTCGCGTCCGCGCGCCATGGTTTCTTCCATGGCCAGGGCGTTGAACCACGCACGCACCTTGCTTTTGGCGCGGTGGCTGACGAGGAAGCCCAGCTCGGGGTTGATCCAGTCGCGCGAGGGCCCGCCCTCCTTGGCCGCGACGACCTCCACCGTCTGCCCGCTTTGCAGCGGGGTGTTGAGCGTGACCATGGCGCCGTCCACCCGGGCGCCCCGGCAGCGGTGGCCCAGGTTGGTGTGCACGGTGTAGGCAAAGTCCACCGGCGTGGCGCCACGCGGCAGCTCGACGATGGCGGCATCGGGCGTGAGCACGTAGATGCGGTCGTCGAACAGGCCTTCGGCGGCACCGCTGAGGTCGCGTTCCCAGGCCAGCAGCTGGCGCAGCACGGCGATCTTGGCGTCGTATTCGGAACTGGCCGACACCCCCGCGTAGCCCTTGGTGCCGGCCTCCTTGTAGGCCCAGTGGGCGGCCACGCCATGTTCGGCGTGGTCGTGCATGGCCTGGGTGCGGATCTGGATCTCGAACGCGCGCTCCTGGTCGTCGCGCACCACGGTGTGCAGCGACTGGTAGCCGTTGGGTTTGGGCTTGCCGATGTAGTCGTCGAACTCCTCGGGCACCGGGCTGTAGTGCGCGTGCACATGGGCCAGCGCGGTGTAGCAATCGTTCACCGTGGGCACCACCACCCGCAGCGCACGGATGTCGAACACCTGGTCGAAGTCCAGCGACTTGCCACGCATCTTCTTGACGATGCTGTAGATGTGTTTGGGCCGGCCCTGCACCGAAGCCCGCACGCCCTGCGCCAGCAAGTCCTGCTCCAGCGCCAAGCGCACACGCTCCACGTGGCCCTCGCGTTCGGTGCGTTTTTCGTCCAGCAGCTTGGCGATGGCCTTGTAGGTGTGGGGTTCCAGAAAACGGAAGGCCAGGTCTTCCAACTCCCACTTGATCTGCCAGATGCCCAGGCGGTTGGCCAGGGGCGCAAACACGTGCAAGGCCTCGGACGCAATGGCCTGCTCGGGCACCTGCTTGTTTTGCGCAAAGTAGCGCAGCGTCTGCAGGCGCGAGGCCAGGCGCAGCATCACCACCCGCAGGTCGCGCGAGAAGGCCAGCAGCATCTTGCGCACGTTTTCGGTCTGGCTGGCGGCCAGCTCCGACACCGGCGCCTTGCCCGAGGCGCTGGGCGCGGCCTGCTGCGCCGCACGCGCCTGGCGCTGCAACTGCACGAGTTTGGTGGTCTCTATCGCCAGCGCGGCATGGCTTTCGCCAAAGGCCTTGGTGATGACCTCGTGGGGGCGGTTGAGGTAGGGGCTGGCGTACACGAGGTAGACCGCCGCGCCCATGGCCTCGGAGCCGCCGATGGCCGCGAGGATGTCGGCCACCGCGTCGGCATGGGCCAGGATGTTTTCGCCGGTATCAAGCAATTCGCAGGCGATCAGCGGCTCGGCAAACGCCCGTGCGCGCTGCAGCGTGTGGGCCTCTGCCGGCAGGCTGGCGGCCGTGGCAGCCACGATGGCCGACGGCGCGGGCAAGTCGGTGCCGAACGAGGTTTTCATGCCACCTCGAACAGGAAACGCCGCACCGCCTCGGTCTGGTCGGGCGCCACCAGCGTGGGCGCGTGGCCCACACCGGCAAAGTCCACACGCTGCGCGCGCGGGCCGCGCTGGGTCATGGCCTGCGCGGTGTCCTCGGTCAGCAGATCGGAGTCGGCACCGCGCAGCAGCAGCGTGGGCAGGCTCAGGCCGTCGTACAGCGCCCACAGCGCGGCTTCGCTGGCGGCAGCGGCCGCCCGGCCTTGCTCCTCCGCCAGGCCCACCAGGGCACGGAAGGGCACGGCGATGGCCGGGTCGTAGTGCAGGCGCCAGCCACCGTCTGCCGCACGCAGCATGGGCTGCGACAAGGCGCGCCATTGCTCGGGCGTGTGCGGCCCGAAGCCGGTGGAAATGCCGGCCAGGTAGGCAATGGCTTCGTCTTCGGTGGCAAACAGCGGGTTCTGCCCCAGGTAGGTGCCGATGCGCAGCAGGGCTTCCCAGCGCACGTTCGGGCCCACGTCGTTGAGCACCAGGCGGCGCAGGCCGGCGCTGGGCTGCGCTGCCACGCCCAGGCCGATGAGGCCGCCCATGCTGGTGCCCACCCAGTCGATGTGTTGCACGGCGGGATCGGCCCGCAGGTGTTGCAGCAGCGCCATCAGGTCGGCGCCGTATTGGGGGATCTGGTAGCCCATGGGGTCGGCCAGACAGTCGCTGTGGCCGCGCCCGGCCACATCCACACACACCACACGCGCATGGCGGGTGAGCACGGCTGCCAGCGCGTCGAAATCGCGGCCCTGGCGGCTCAGGCCATGCACACACAACACCACGTGGCCGCTGTCAACGGCCGGACTCGCCGCCCAGTCCCACCAGGCCAGGCGCCGGGGTGTGCCACTGGCGGCCGCAGGGCCGGGCAGTTCAAGATATTTCAATGCGGGAGAAGGCATGGCGTAAGCGTCGGGCGCAGATAATCAATCACAGGTTCGCCACGGTGTCCATGTGACCGGATGGCGGTTTTGACTTGATCGTAATGGAATTGGAGAACCCGAATGCTTGCCAACAAGACCGCCCTCGTCACCGGATCCACCAGCGGCATCGGCCTGGGCATTGCCAAAGCCCTGGCGCGCCAGGGTGCCAACATCATGCTCAATGGTTTTGGCGACGTGGAGGCCGCGCAACGCGAGGTGGCGGCCCTGGGCGTGCAAGTGGGCTACCACGGCGCCGACATGAGCAAGCCCGCCGAGATCGAGGCCATGATGGCCGCCGCCGCAGCCCAGTTCGGCCAGGTGGACATCCTGGTCAACAACGCCGGCATACAACACGTGGCCAAGGTGCAGGACTTCCCGGTGGAGCGCTGGGACGCCATCATCGCCATCAACCTCACCAGCGCCTTCCACACCAGCCGCCTGGCCCTGCCGGCCATGCTCAAGGCCAACTGGGGTCGCATCATCAACGTGGCCTCGGTGCACGGCCTGGTGGGCTCGGCCGAAAAATCGGCCTATGTGGCGGCCAAACACGGCATCGTCGGCCTGACCAAGGTGACCGCATTGGAAACCGCCACCTCGGGCGTGACCTGCAACGCCATCTGCCCGGGCTGGGTGCTCACGCCGCTGGTGCAAAAACAGGTGGACGCCAAGGCCGCCGCGCAGGGCATTTCCAATGCGGAAGCCACGAAG
>JAUYSB010000093.1 GCA_030696525.1 Hydrogenophaga sp.
GTTCGAGGGCAAGAGCTACCGGCTCAAAGAGGCCGCCGCGCGCATCGCCATCGGCCCCGAGTCGTCATAATCCAGCCGGTCTTGCCTGGGGGAATTTGGGGTGGCCACAGGTGGGGGAATTTGGACTGGCCATCGGGGCTGGAAAGCGCAGGCGTCTATTTTCTTCTCGGAACGAATCCAGACACCGGTAACCCGCAGGCCTACATCGGCGAAGCTGAAGTCATTCGCGAGAGGCTGAAACAACACAAGGCCAAGGCACTTGAGTTCTGGAATTCGATTGTTGTCTTCGTCAGCAAAGACGAGAACCTCACCAAGGCACACGTCCGATTTTTGGAGAATCGCCTTTGGCAAGAGTCCAAGGCTGCGGGTCGATACGAGCTCGAAAACGTCAACGGCAGCAATCCGAAACTGCCTGAGTCGGATCGAGAAGACATGGAAGTATTCTTGTCCAGAATCAAGCAGGTCTTGCCTGTGCTGGGGTCTGACTTGCTCACACCGATCGCAGGATCGAACAAGCCAACAAAAGGGCAACCAAACCTCGTATGCAAGATCAAAACCGCGCTCTCACATGGCCGCCGCACAGAAGCCGGGTTTGTCGTGTTCAAAAATTCGACAGCGGTGCTGGCACTGCGCCCATCAGCGGAGGGCCAACATCCGTTTGTTGTGGCTCTCCGTCAAAAGCTGATTCAAGACGGCACACTCATTGAAAAGAATGGGGTCTATGTATTCACGCAAGATGTTGAGTTTTCAAGCCCAAGCGCAGCAGCAGCGGTCGTTCACGGCGGCGGCGCCAACGGACTCACCGCTTGGCGCGATGCAACGGGAAAAACGCTCAAAGAGCTGGAAGAGGCATAGTCAATACTCTCGCGCGCAGCAATCCGGCTGACTCCCAAAGCTTCACAACTTCACGGCGGCAACGCCGTGTTCTGCCCCCGCTCCAGGTGGATGAGGTAGAGCCCGCTGGCGATGATGATGGACGCGCCGATCAGGGTGTGGGCCTGCGGCAGCGTGTGCCACAACAACCAGTCGATGCCGGCGCCCCAGGCCAGTGCGGTGTACTCAAAGGGCGCGACAGCCGCGGCCTGGCCGTGGCGGAAGGCTTCGGTGATGCAGAGCTGGGCGATGAAACCGGTGCCCGCCAGCGCCAGCAGCAACCAGCCGTGTTCGGCACGCACCGGCACCCAGTTGGGCCACGCCAGCACACCGGCGCCCACGGCGATCATGGCCATGGACCAGAACACCAGGCTCACCGCCGAGTCGGTGCGGCTGAGCAGGCGGCCACAAATGGCCGACACCGAGTAGCACAAGGCGGCGGTCAGCACCGCCAGCGCGCCCCAGGTGAAGAAACCTTCGCCCTGTGGCCGCAGCGCGATCACCACGCCCACCAGGCCGACCGCAATCGCGCCCCAGTGGGCCGAGCGCACACGCTCCTTGAGCACCGGGATGGACAACACGGTGATCAGCAGCGGCGCGACGAAGAAGATGGTGTAGGCCTCCGCCAATGGCAACTCGCGCAGCGCAAAGGTGAACAGGCTGAGCATCAGCACGCCGATGACGCCGCGCAGCAGGTGCAGGGGCCAGCGAATTTTGAGCAAGGTGTGGCCTTCGCGCCGCCAGGCCACGTACAAGACCACCAGCGGCAGCGCGGTGAGACCACGCAGCGCCGCCACCTGCAGCGCCGGGTAATGCGCCGACAGCAACTTGAGCACGGTGTCCATGACCGAGAAAAAAGCCACCGCCGCCAGCATCGCCACGATGCTGCGCAAATTGCCTGACGCGGGCATCAGGCGAGACGTTCCAGGAACAGCACACCGAAGAAACCAAGTGCCGCGATCACCGTCCACTTGAGCACACGCAGCCCAAACAGCCGGTACTTGGCCTGGCCGGTGCCGATGTAAAAAGCGAAGGACACACCCGCCACCAGCAGCAGGAACATGATGGTCCAGCGGAACAGCAGCATGGCAGCTTCTGCCCTGGGTCACCAGGCCGGCGCCGGTTCGGCAAAACCGTGCGGGGCCTGAGAACGGTGTTCGAAATCGACGACCTCGAAGGCGTCGGGCTGGGCCAGCAAGGCGCGCAACAACTGGTTGTTGAGGCCGTGGCCGGAGCGGTAGGCGCTGTAGGCGGCCAGCAGCGGTTTGCCCACCACATAAAGGTCGCCGATGGCGTCGAGGATCTTGTGTTTGACGAACTCGTCGCTGTAGCGCAGGCCGTCGGCGTTGAGCACTTTCACGTCGTCCATCACGATGGCGTTGTCCAGCCCACCGCCCATGGCCAGGCCATTGGAGCGCATCATTTCCACGTCGCGGGTGAAGCCGAAGGTGCGGGCACGGGCGATTTCGCGCGCGTACTGGCCGCTGCCCATGTCAAATTCGACGCGCTGGCCGGTGGCGTTGACGGCGGGGTGGTCAAACTCGATCTCGAAGCTGAGCTTGTAGCCGTGGTATGGGTCGAGCCGCGCCCACTTGACGTTCTTGCCCTCGCCTTCGCGCACTTCCACGGGTTTGAGCACGCGGATGAAACGCTTGGGCGCGTTCTGCAAGGCGATGCCCGCGCTTTGCAGCAGGTACACGAAGGACGCGGCCGAGCCGTCGAGGATGGGCACTTCCTCGGCCGTGATGTCCACGTAGAGGTTGTCTATGCCCAGCCCGGCACAGGCGCTCATCAGGTGCTCGATGGTGTGCACCTTGGCGCCGCCATTCGAGATCGTCGAGGCCAGGCGCGTGTCCGTCACCGAGGCGGCCGAGACGGCGATGTCCACCGGCTCGGGCAGGTCAACGCGGCGAAAGACGATGCCGGTGTCGGGCTGCGCCGGGCGCAGCGTCAGCTCCACACGCTGGCCGCTGTGCAGGCCCACGCCAACGGCACGGGTGAGAGATTTGAGGGTTCGTTGTTGCAGCACCCGGAGATTTTACTTTTTTGAGCACTTTCACGCGCGTGGCGGTTTCAATGCCCGCGATAGTCAGTGCTCAGGGGGGCGCAGGTAACGCGCATCCGACCAGGTGGCCAGCCACTGCGGCGCAAAGGCCACAAAAACGGCTGCCCCCATGCCCGTGAGGAACGCATCGCCCCAGGCCATGAGCCAGTGCGCCACCAGCGCCTGCTCCAGCCCCACCTGGCCCACCAGGCGGTAGAGCAGCTCCTGCGCCGCACCGGCCAAAAACACACAGGCCGCCGTGCCCAGAAAGCCCCGGCCGAGCACGTACACAAAGGGGTTGGGCGGCAACCAGCGCCTCAGGGCCGCGCCCAGCAGCAGCGCCAGCGTGGCGGGCACCAGGCCCACCCACACCAGTTGCGACAGCACCGGCGCCAGCGGCAAGGCGCCCAGCGCCCACACCAGCGTGGCCACCACGGCCAGGGCCAGCACCGCCAGCGGCCAGCCCACCATCAGCACCAGCAGGCAGGCGCCCGAGAACTGCACCGCCATGCCATTGGGCAAGCCTTGTGGCAGCAGCCACACCAGGGGCAGGAAGACGATGGTGGCCAGCCAGGGCGTGAGCAAGCCGGCGCTGAGCATGCGCCAGGGCCGCAGCGCCAGCGCAGCGGCCAAAGCCACCAGGGCCAGCGACGCTTCGATCCAGGTCAGCATGGCCGGCGCCGGCTCACATGCCGGGCAGCTTGGGCATGCCCGGCATGCCGCCCATGCGCTTCATCATCTTCATCAGGCCGCCGCCCTTCATCTTTTTCATCATGCCCTGCATCTGCTCGAATTCCTTGAGCAGGCGGTTGACCTCCTGCACGTGCACGCCGGCACCAGCGGCGATGCGGCGCTTACGCGTGGCCTTGATGAGGTCGGGCTTGCGGCGCTCTTTGGGCGTCATGCTGCAGATGATGCCCTCCTTGCGCTTGATGTCCTTTTCGGCGCGGTTCAGGTCAACCTCGCTGGCCTTGGCCGCCATGGCGCTGGGCAGCTTGTCCATGAAGCTGGACAGCCCGCCCATCTTTTTCATCTGGCGGATCTGGTCGAGGAAGTCGTCGAGGTCGAAACCCTCGCCGCTCTTGACCTTGGCGGCCAGGCGCTGGGCCTGGGCCATGTCCACGCCGGCCGTGACCTGCTCCACCAGCGCCACGATGTCGCCCATGCCCAGGATGCGCCCGGCGTGGCGGTCGGCGTCGAACACCTCCAGGCCGTCGATCTTTTCACTCACGCCGGCGAACTTGATGGGCGCACCCGTGATGGCGCGCACCGACAGCGCCGCGCCGCCGCGCGAATCGCCGTCCATCTTGGTCAGGATGATGCCGGTCAGCGGCAGCGCTTCCTTGAAGGCGCGGGCGGTGTTGATCGCGTCCTGGCCTTGCATGGCATCGACCACGAACAGCGTTTCCACCGGATTGAGCGCGGCGTGCAGCTGCTGGATTTCGCGCATCAGCGCTTCATCGATGGCCAGGCGGCCGGCGGTGTCCACCAGCAGCACATCGAAGTAATGCTTGCGGGCGTAGTCCAGCGCGGGATGGGCAATGTCCACCGGCTTCTGGTCGGGCGTGCTCGGGAACCACTCGGCCCCGGCCTGCTTGGTCACGGTCTTGAGCTGCTCGATGGCGGCTGGGCGGTAAACGTCGCCCGACACCGTCAGCACCTTCTTCTTGCGCTTCTCGATCAGGTGTTTGGCCAGCTTGGCGGTGGTCGTGGTTTTGCCGGCGCCTTGCAGGCCGGCCATCAGGATCACCGCCGGCGGCTGCGCGGCCAGGTTGATGTCGGCCACGCCTTGCCCCATCGTGGCGGCCAGCTCGCGGTTGACCACACTGACCAGCACCTGCCCCGGCGTGAGCGAGCCCACCACCTCCTGGCCCAGGGCTTTTTCCTTCACGCGGGCCACAAAATCGCGCACCACCGGCAGCGCCACGTCGGCCTCCAGCAGGGCCAGGCGCACCTCGCGCATCATGTCGGCCACGTTGGCTTCGGTGATGCGGGCCTGGCCGCGCATTTCCTTGACGATGCGTGAGAGTTTTTCGGAGAGGGCTGATGCCATGATGAAAACCGGTTGGACAGCCACCCCAAGGTGGCAGCGGCGCCGCCTCGGATGGGGCAGGCCCGTTAAACTGTGCAGATGATTTTAGCTGCGAGCCCCTGGTGGAACACCGCGCTGGCCCTGGCCACCGCGCTGGGCTATGTCGCCCTGGCGGCCGGGCGCATGCGCCTGCAGGCGCCAGCACAGCGCGCGCTCATGACACTGACCTGGCTGCTGCACGCCGGTGCGCTGCTGGCCAACTTCACCGGCGAGCCGCCCCGCTTCGGCTTTGCGGTGGCGCTGTCGGTCACGGCCTGGTTGGTGCTGGCGGTGTACGCGGTGGAAACCTGGGTCTATCCCCGCCTGCAGGCCACACTGACGCTGGCCGCCCTGGGCACCATCGCGGTCTTGCTGGCCTGGGTGTTTCCGGGCAGCGACCAGCACAACCTGCCGACCCAGTGGCTGCCGGTGCACTGGGCACTGGGCGTGGCGTCCTACGCCATGTTTGCCATGGCCGTGTTCCACGCCTGGCTGATGCGCCGCGCCGAACAGGCCATGCGCACGGCCAGCGAGGCCACCCCCGGCCTGCCCCTGCTGGCGCTGGAGCGCCTGACCTTCCGGTTTGTGGGCGCCGGTTTTGTGCTGCTGAGCGCCACCCTGCTGGCCGGCGGCTGGTTTGCGCATTCACTCACGGGCGGCTGGGTCTGGAACCACAAGACCATTTTTTCCCTGCTGGCCTGGCTGACCACCGCCGTGCTGCTGTGGGGCCGCTGGCGCCTGGGCTGGCGCGGCCGCACCGCCGTGCGGGTGCTGTATGTGGGCACAGGCCTGCTGCTGCTGGGTTATGTGGGCTCACGCTTCGTGCTCGAAGTGCTGCTGCAGCGCGCATGAAATTCGTGCTGGTGATCCTGGTGGTGCTGGCCGGCGTGTGGCTGTGGCGGCGCAACCGGGCCGAGGACGCGCGCGACGAGGCCGAAGCGGCCGCCCGGGCGCAAAAGCCCAAGCCACCGCCCGCGGTGCAGGCGCCCGCCGAGATGGTGTCGTGCCGGCACTGCGGCCTGCACCTGCCGGCCGCCGATGCGGTGGCCGGCGCCCAGGGCCCCTACTGCAGCCAGGATCACCGGCGGCGGCACGAGGCATGAAAAGACACTGACATGGACCGGAGCGACGCGGCATCGACCTTCGTGCCCAGCTGGTTCCAGGCGTCTGAACTGGGCGCGGACGCACCGGCCGACGCCCACGCGCAATCCTTCAGCCGGCTGTGGACCGCCTTCATGCAGGCCCGGGTGCTGGTGGCGGTGGTGCTGCTGGGCCTGCAGGCCTGGATCAACACCATCGGCGCCGGTGGTACGCCCTGGCTGGTGGGCCTGACCGCCGCCTACCTGGTGTCCACACTGGCCTCGCTGCGCTGGTCGCCGCGCAGCGACGGCGGGCGCCGGGTCGATCTGCGCTGGATCTGGACCTTGGTGATCGACATCACCGCCTTCGGCTGCCTGCAGTTTTTCCAGCAGGGCAACTTCAACTACACGCCGCTGTTCGTGCTGCCGCTGCTGCTGGCCTCGGTGCTGGGCACGCTGCTGCTGAGCCTGGCCACGGCGGCTGCGGTCACGCTGTTCCTGCTGTTCGACACCGGCTGGAGCCTGCTGTCATCGGGCGCCGATTCCACCACCCGGCTGCTGCAGACCGGCCTGACCGGCACCGGCTTTTTTCTCGTCGCGCTGCTGGCCAACCAGCTGGCGCTGCGCCTGGCGCGCGAGGAAGCGCTGGCGCAAAGCAGCCAGCGTGCGGCGCGCACACAGGCAAGGGTGAACGAGCTGGTGATCGAAGGCCTGTCCGAAGGCGTGCTGGTGATCGACCAGCAGGGCCGTGCCCGCCACGCCAACCCGGCCGCCGAAGCCATGCTGCACACCGATGGCGCGCCGGTGGACGCTGCTGCCGCCATCGACCTTGGCAGCCCGCAGGCCTGGCACGCCGTGCTGCAGCTGGTGCAGCGCACCTTTGCCGCCAACACCGCCATGGAAGAGGCGCTGCTGCTGGACCTGGGCCAGGGCGTGGGCCGCAAGCTGCTGGCGCGCACCCACCTGACTGGCCAACACGGCGAAGCTTCGGAGCACCTGTGTGTGGTGTTTCTGGAAGACCTGCGCGAGATGGAAGCACGTGTGCGCACCGAAAAGCTGGCTGCCATGGGCCGCATGTCGGCCGCCGTGGCGCACGAGATCCGCAACCCGCTGGCCGCCATTTCGCAAGCCAATGCGCTGCTGGACGAGGAACTGGTCATCCCCACCCAGCGGCGGCTGACCGCCATGATCGGCCAGAATGCCCAGCGGCTGGCGCGCATCGTGGACGACGTGCTCAACGTGGCGCGACTGGAACCCGGCCCGGCCGAGCTGGGCAACGGCCCTGCGCTGCCGCTGGACCACCACGCCCACACCATCGCCCACGACTGGGCGCAGCAGAACAGCTGCGAGCCGCTGGTGGAGGTGCGTGCCCATTGCCCGCAGATCCATGTGGCCTTCGACCCCGAACACCTGCGCCGGCTGTTGGTGAACCTGCTGGACAACGCGCTGCGCTACGCCAGCGGCACGCCGGGCTGCATCTGCGTGGCCACGCTGCCGGTGGGCCTGCACCGCGTGCGCCTGAGCGTGTGGAGCGACGGCCATCCGCTGGACGCGGGCGTGCGCCGCCACCTGTTTGAACCCTTCTTTTCATCGGAGAGCCGCAGCAGCGGCCTGGGCTTGTACATTTGCCGGCAGCTGTGCGAACGTTATGGCGCCCACATCGGTTACCAGCGCAGCCTGCTGGAACAGCGCGAAGGCAACGAATTCACCGTGGACCTGCCCCGCCTGAACAGCTTGGTACCCTCACCCTGACCATGTCCGCCACCCAGCCCTTCGAGATCCTGGTCGTTGACGACGAACCCGACCTGCGCACCCTCTACGAGCTCACGCTGCTGCGCGAGGGCTACCGGGTGGAAGCAGCGCAAGACCTGCGCGAGGCGCGCGCGGCGCTGGAGGGCCGGCGTTTTCACGCCATCATCACCGACATGCGCCTGCCCGACGGCCTGGGCATCGAGCTGCTGCGCGAATTGAACCAGTCGCAGCGCAGCGAACGCGCCATCGTCATCACCGCCCACGGCTCGGCCGAAAACGCGGTCGAGGCGCTCAAGTGTGGTGCCTTCGACTACCTGACCAAGCCGGTCGATCTCAAACAGTTCCGCAGCGTGGTGGCGTCGGCCCTGCACAGCATGCCGGGCAGCGGGCCGCTGGCCGCGCGGGGTGCCGCGGCCGCCAGCCCACAGGACGCCGGTGGCGCCCAGCCGCTGGCCCGCATCGTCGGCGAGTCGCCGCCCATGCTGGCGGTGCGCCAGCGCATCGAGCGGGTGGCGCGCAGCATGGCGCCGGTCCTGGTGCAGGGCGAATCGGGCACGGGCAAAGAGCTGGTGGCGCGCGCCCTGCACGGCTGCAGCCACCGCGCTGGCGGGCCGTTTGTGGCGGTCAACTGCGGCGCCATACCGGAGTCGCTGATCGAGGCCGAGTTTTTTGGCGTGCGCAAGGGCGCCTACACCGGCGCCTCGCAAGACCGCGAAGGCTATTTCCAGGCCGCACACGGCGGCACCCTGTTCCTCGACGAGATCGGTGACCTGCCGCTGGCCATGCAGGCCAAGCTGTTGCGTGTGGTGCAGGAGCGCCAGGTGCGCGCGCTCGGCGCTGTGCAGGAGGACAACATCGACGTGCGCCTGGTCAGCGCCACCCACAAGGACCTGGGCGCCGAAGTCAAGGCCGGCCGTTTTCGCCAGGACCTGTTCTACCGCCTCAACGTGATCGAGGTGCGCATGCCCGCGCTGCGCGAGCGGCGCGAGGACCTGCCCCAACTGGCGCAGGCGCTGCTGCGCCGCATCTGCGCCGAATCAGGGCAGCACCTGCCCTTGCTGGACCCCCTGGCACAGGACTGGCTGACCCACCACCCCCTGCCCGGCAACGTGCGCGAACTGGAAAACCTGCTGCACCGCGCGCTGGCCTTGTGCGACGGGCAGATCATCACCCTGGCCGACCTCAGCGACGGCGCCGGTGAATGGGCCGAGACACAGGCGCCCGACGCCATGCCTGCGGCCAGCGACGACACCCCGCCCCAGACCGATGCGCCGCCGGCCGCCGCGCCGTCGGACCTGCAGGCCTACCTGGACCAGCAGGAGCGCGAGGTGCTGGTGCGCGCGCTGCGCGAGGCCAACTACAACCGCACCCTGGCGGCCACGCGCCTGGGGCTGAACCTGCGGCAGATCCGCTACCGCATCCAGCGCTTGCAGATCCCCATGCCCAAGGACGCCATCGACCATGAGGAGTGAGGTCAGCGGCCACTGGCTGCACGGCGTGCGCCAGGTGCCCTCCCCCAACTTCGGCCCCCGGCCCGACGCCACCGACATCTCGCTGATCGTGGTGCACTCGATCAGCCTGCCGCCCGGCTGTTTTGGCGGCGACGAGATCGAGGCCCTGTTCTGCAACCGGCTCGATTGGGACGCCCACCCCTACTTCCAATCCCTACGCGGCATGGAGGTGTCGGCGCATTTCCTGGTGCGCCGCGACGGCACCGTGCTGCAGTTCGTGGCCTGCGACCAGCGCGCCTGGCACGCGGGCCGCTCGCACTGGGCGGGCCGCGACAACTGCAACGATTTCTCCATCGGCATCGAACTCGAAGGCGTGGAAGGCGGCACGTTCGAGCCCGCGCAGTACGCCGCCCTGGCCGAGCTGTGCCAGCGCCTGGCGCGGCGCTACCCCATACGCCAGGTGGTGGGCCACGAACACGTGGCCCCGGGCCGCAAGGCCGACCCCGGCGCGGGCTTTGACTGGGCCCTGTTGCAACGCCGCCTGGCCTGGCCGGCACGGTGTTTTCCCCAATAGCAAAACACAGGTTGCGGCGGACGCCGCTGCACCGGCTCACCGGGTCACCCGCAGCCGACCCAGGCACGGCGCGGTTTGCAGCGCGAAATGCCGCGCCAGGCCGCGCAACAAGCCATTTTTTCCACCCGCACCAGCATGCCCGTTGGGGCGCGCCGGGTCTCACATGAATGAGGTTTTTTTTGTCGCAACGCGGGGTTTTTTTGCCTGCTGAAACCCCAGCCCGATACACTACCGGTAGTGGCTTGTCGGAAGCCGACACACTAGATATAGTGTCTCCTCAGATTTCCGGCATGGCAGTCCTTGCACCCTTGAAGCACTGCTGACACCCTCCCCTGAAACACGCCGAAGCGCACCCAACAACATCCCAAGAGGAAACCCATGCAGATCTCCGAATCCAGCCCCACCAGCGCCCCGCTGTCCGCCCTGTCCACGACAGCCCAGGCCAGCCGCTCGCCCAGCCAGGACGCGTTGTCGCACTACCAGATCATCCGCCGCAACGGCGCGGTGGTGCCGTTTGCGCCGAACAAGATCGCGGTGGCGTTGATGAAGGCCTTTCTGGCGGTGCATGGCACGCAGGGTGCGGCGTCGGCCAGCGTGCGCGAAGACGTGGACCAGCTCACGCAGGCCGTGGTGCGGGCGCTGATGCGTTCGCGCCCCAGCGGCGGCACCTTCCACATCGAAGACGTGCAGGACCAGGTGGAACTGGGCCTGATGCGCAGCGGCCACCACGAGGTGGCGCGTGCCTACGTGCTGTACCGCGAGCGCCGCGCCCAGGAGCGTGCCCAGCAAGGCGTGCCGGCCGCTGCCGCCGCACCCCAGCTGCACGTGACCGACGGTGACCAGCGCCGTCCGCTGGACATGGCCCACCTGCAGGCCCTGATCACCAGCGCCTGCGCCGGCTTGGGCAGCGAGGTCAAGCCCGACCCCATCGTCGCTGAAACCCTGCGCAACCTGTACGACGGCGTGCCGCTGGAAGAGGTGCACAAGGCTTCCATCCTGGCCGCCCGCACGCTGATCGAAAAAGACCCCGACTACACCTATGCCACCGCGCGCCTGCTGCTGCACACCATCGTCAAGGAAATCCTCGGCGAAGAGGTCTTGCCCAGCGAGATGGCCACACGCTACGCCGACTACTTCCCCGGCTTCATCAAGAAGGGCGTGGAAAACGAGCTGCTGGACGAGAAGCTGCTGCAGTACGACCTGAAAAAGCTGGGTGCCGCCCTCAAGGCCGAGCGCGACCTGGGCTTTGACTACCTGGGCCTGCAAACCCTGTACGACCGCTACTTCCTGCACGTGCGCAAAACCCGCATCGAACTGCCGCAGGCTTTCTTCATGCGCGTGGCCATGGGCCTGGCGCTCAACGAAGTGGACCGCGAAGCGCGCGCCATCGAGTTCTACGAGGTGCTGTCCTCGTTCGACTTCATGAGCAGCACGCCCACCCTGTTCAACAGCGGCACGCTGCGTTCGCAGCTCTCCAGCTGCTACCTGACCACCGTGCCCGACGACCTCGACGGCATCTACGAGTCGATCAAGGAAAACGCGCTGCTGAGCAAGTTTGCCGGCGGCCTGGGCAACGACTGGACCCGCGTGCGCGCGCTGGGCGCCCACATCAAGGGCACCAACGGCGAGTCGCAAGGTGTGGTGCCTTTCCTCAAGGTGGTCAACGACACGGCCGTGGCCGTGAACCAGGGCGGCAAACGCAAGGGCGCGGTCTGCACCTACCTGGAAACCTGGCATCTGGACATTGAAGAGTTCCTGGAACTGCGCAAGAACACCGGCGACGACCGCCGCCGCACCCACGACATGAACACGGCGAACTGGATTCCCGACCTGTTCATGAAACGCGTGATGGAAAAAGGCCCGTGGAGCCTGTTCTCGCCCAACGACGTGCCCGACCTGCACGACCTCTTCGGCACCGACTTCGAGAAGGCCTACGTGGCCTACGAAGCCAAGGCCGCACGCGGCGAAATCAAACCCTACCGCCAGGTGCCGGCCACCGACCTGTGGCGCAAGATGCTCTCGATGCTGTTCGAGACCGGCCACCCCTGGATCACCTTCAAGGACGCCTGCAACGTGCGCAGCCCGCAGCAGCACGTCGGTGTGGTCCACAGCTCCAACCTGTGCA
>JAUYSB010000108.1 GCA_030696525.1 Hydrogenophaga sp.
AGTTCAGCGGGTTGATCTCCACCAGGGACGCGTCGGTGTCCATGTAGCACTTGTAGATCTTGGCGAAGATGTCCACCGCCTGGTCCACGGAAGCGCCGGTCAGGCCGATGGCGGCCGCGACCTTGCGCGACTGCGCTTCGGTGATGCCGGCCAGCGGGTCGATCATCTCGGTGATGATCTTTTCGGGCGTGCTGTGGGCCACTTCCTCGATGTCCATGCCGCCTTCGCTGGATGCGATCAGCGCCACCTTTTGTGTTGCGCGGTCGGTGACCAGCGACACATACAGCTCGTTCTTGATGTCGGCGCCGTCTTCGATGTAGAGGCGACGCACCTTCTGGCCCTCGGGGCCGGTCTGGTGGGTCTTGAGCTGCATGCCCAGGATTTCACCGGCGATGCGCTTGACGTCGTCGATCGTCTTGGCCACTTTCACGCCACCACCCTTGCCACGGCCACCGGCGTGGATCTGGGCCTTGACCACCCACACGGGGCCGCCGAGCTTTTGTGCTGCTTCCAAGGCTTCTTGCACCGTGAAGGCCGGAATGCCACGCGGCACGGGCACACCAAATTGACGCAAGATTTCCTTGCCTTGGTACTCGTGAATCTTCATGAGGTCTCTTTCAGGGGTGGGAGGGCGTTACTGACCCGGCTGATGGAAAGGCGGCCGGAAGCCCGGCCTTGGCGATCGCAACCGCGAACTGTATCATGCTGCAATGCATCAAAACGGGGCGTTCGTCGGCTCGTAATGCATAATTATTTGCCTCATTCCTGAAACAGAACTGACGCCTTTTCCGGCGTCCAAGCGAGTCCCGCCATGCCCTCCGTGTTCATTGACGGCGAAGCCGGTACCACCGGCCTGCAAATCCGCGAGCGCCTGGCGCAAATGCCCCAGGTGCGGCTGCTGAGCATCGCGCCCGAACGCCGCAAGGACCCCGAGGCCAAGCGCGCGCTGATGGCCGAGGCCGATCTGGTCATCCTCTGCCTGCACGACGACGCGGCGCGCGAATCGGTGGCCATGATCGATGCTTTGCCAGGCCGCAAACCGAAAATCATCGACGCCTCGACCGCCCACCGCGTGGCGCCGGGCTGGGTCTATGGCTTTCCCGAGCTCACCCGCACGCAGTCGGCCGCCGTGGCCGCCGCCGACCGGGTGGCCAACCCGGGCTGCTACGCCACCGGTGCCATCGCGCTGATCCGCCCGCTGATCGATGCCGGTCTGATCGCGCCAGCCACGCCCTTGAGCCTGCCGTCGGTGAGCGGTTATTCGGGTGGCGGTCGCAGCATGATCGAGGCCTATGAGCGCGGCGAGGCGCCGGCTTACGAGGCCTACGCGCTCACGCTCAACCACAAGCACATCCCCGAGATCATGGCCTGCACGGGCCTCACGCGCCGGCCCATCTTCATTCCGGCGGTGGGCAACTTCGCGCAAGGCATGCTGGTGCAACTGCCCCTGCACCTGGACACGCTGCCGGGCGCCCCCAAAGCGGCGCGGTTGTTCGATGCCCTGGCCGCGCACTACGCCGGCAGCGAATGGGTGACCGTGGAGCCGGCCCCCGAGTCGGCCAAGCTCGACGCGCTGGCACTGCAGAACACCAACAAGATGGAGCTGCGCGTGTTCGCCAACGAAGCGCATGGTCACGCGGTGCTGATCGCGCGCCTGGACAACCTGGGCAAAGGCGCCAGCGGCGCGGCCGTGCAGAACCTCAAGCTCATGCTCGGGGTCTGATCAGGCGTTCACCAGCCAGCCGTCCTCCCGTTGGGCGGCGCCACTTTTCACCAGCTCGTCCACCATGGGCGTGAGCCAGTGCTCAAAGTGGGTGTGGCCCATGCGCTGCTGCAGGTTGAGCAGGTAGGGCGTGCCCCGGGCCCAGGCTTCAAAGTCGCTCAACGGCAGGCGTTGCCATTCCAGCAACTTGAACTTGATCAGCACCTTGGCCGCGTGGCGCAGGTGTTTGTCGGGCGCGCCTGCGAACTGATCGAGGCGCGTGCGGGCGCGGGCCAGTGCGCCGCTCACGTCGGTGAAGATGCGCCCGTGGCCAGGGATCACCGTCAGTGGCGCCAGGCCCTCGATCAGGTCCAGCGTGGCGCCCACTTCGCCAAAAGCATCCTCGCCCTCCAGCTCGGGAAACACCACCCCGAAGCCGTTTTCCCACAACGCATCGGCCGAGATCAGCAGGCGGTGGTCGGGCTGGAAAAACACCACCGAATGCGGGTCATGGCCGGGCGCGGCGTGCACCTGCCAGGTCAGGCCGGCCAGCGTGAACGTGGTGTCGGGTAGCAGTACACCGTCGATGCGAAAACGCGCGCAGGTCTGGCCCGTCAGCACGTAGGTCAGGTGGTCGTCGTCCCAGGCGCGCACGGCGTGCGCCTGGCCGGGCGGGATCAGGGTCTGCAACGCCGGGTAGGCGGCTTGCAGCGCGGCGTTGCCTCCGCAGTGGTCGCTGTGCAGGTGGGTGTTGAGCAGGTGGGTCAGCGCCCGGGTGCCAAGTGCGGCACGCACCAGGGCCACGGTCTGGTCGGCATGGGTGGCGTAGCCCGAGTCGATCAGGGCGTTGCCCTCCGGGCCTTGGAAGAGGATGTTGTTGGCCGACAGCCAGCCGCGTTCGAACACGGTGATGCCAGGGGGCAGGGCGATGGTCATGGCCAGTTTGTACCTGATGCCGCGACCCGACGCTGACGCTCAGGTGATCCGGGTGTCGCCCACCAGCGGCGCGAGGGCCTGCGCCGCCTGTGGGTCATCGAAGAACAGGTCCATCCAGCGGGATTCGCGCTGTTCCACGGCCGCCAGAAAGGCCTGTGCATCGCCCATGTGGTTGAAGGCCTCAAAGCCCCGTTCCAGAAATGCGTGCAGGGCGCCCAGGCCGCCCGCCAAAGCGGGCCCTCGCATCATGCGCAGGGCCAGACGCAGGCTTTTTTTGCGGGTCAGGCGCTGCAGTTCGCCGCCCATTTGCAGCACCACGCGCAGCTGTTGTTCGCGCTGAGCGCGGGTGCCGGTCTGGCGCCAGGCGGCCACATACCGCGGCGCGGGGCTCAGTTGGGGCAGGGCCATCCAGTGCCCGCCCAGGGTGGCGTCGAGCTGTTCGGTCAGGGCGTGCAGCTCGGCCATGTCCACCGCCAGCTGCGCCACCGCTTCGGGGAACAGGCGCTCGATGGCGCCCGCGATGCGACCGAATTGGGCATCGCGCTGCGCAAAGTCGTGATCGCCGTAAAGCTCGTCGAGGAAAAACCGCGTCGCCGGGCGGTGACGCGGGTCGAGCAACAGGTCGGCGTAGGTGGCTTCAAAGCGCCGCGCCTGCAAGACCTTGATTTCACGCACCGCCTGCGCCGTGGTGGCGTCGTGTGTCTGGGTGCGCAAGTGCGCCACCTGGTCCAGGTGCTGGCGGATGCGGTCGGCGGGCGAGTTCATACAAACCACGAGTCTATCTAGACGGCGGCACCTAGGGCCGTGGTGGGTGGGCGTGTCATATTTCAAGCCATGCAACGCAGAACATGGTTGAAGCTCGGGCTGGTCACGGCCACCGGCCTGGCGCTGGTGGGTGGGGGCCTGGCGCTGCGCGCGCCGGCCTGGACATCGGCAGGGCTGACCGACTCGGGTCGTGCCGTGTTCGGGGCCGTGGCGGACGCCGTGTTGGAAGGCAGCCTGCCCGACGACCACACGGCACGGCAGGCGGCCCTGGTGGCGTGGTTTCGGCGGCTTGACGAGAGCATCGCCGCCCTGCCGCCCCACACGCAGGCCGAGCTGGCGCAACTGCTCAGCGTGCTGGCCAGCGCGCCCGGGCGCTGGGCCTTGGCCGGCTTGTCGGCCGACTGGCCAGATGCCAGCGTGGCCCAGGTGCGGGCCGCTTTGTTGGACATGCGCCACAGCCGCCTGGCCCTGCGGCAACAGGCCTACCTGGCGCTGCGCGAACTGACCTGCGCCGCATATTTTGCCGATCCCAGCACCTGGATGGCGCTGGGCTACTCCGGCCCCTTGGACATGTGAGAGCGCCCGCACGATGAGCCGACAACCCGATGTGTTTCGTGATGGCCTGGCCGGTGGCTGGAAGGTACTGGGCGGCGATCTGGGCCCCGTGCCCGAGAGCCTGAGCTGCGATGTGGTGATCGTGGGCAGCGGCGCCGGTGGCGGCATCAGCGCCGAGTTGCTGACCCGCGCCGGGCTGGACGTGATCGTGCTCGAAGACGGCCCACTCAAGACCAGCCGCGACTTCAACCAGCGCGAGAGCGAGGCCTACCCGTCGCTCTACCAGGAGGCCACCGCGCGCAAGACCGCCGACAAGGGCATTGGCATCTTGCAGGGCCGCTGCGTGGGCGGCTCCACCACCGTCAACTGGACCAGCTCCTTTCGCACGCCCGACGAAACCCTGGCCTTCTGGCGCGAGCGTTATGGCCTGACCGACCTCACCACCGAAGCCATGGCGCCGTATTTCGAGCAGGCCGAGCGCCGCCTCAACATCGACAACTGGCATGTGGCGCCCAACGAAAACAACGATCTGCTGCGCCGCGGCGCCATCAAGCTGGGCGTGTCTTCGGGGGTGATCCGCCGCAACGTCAAGGGCTGCTGGAACCTGGGCTCGTGCGGGCTGGGCTGCCCCACCAACGCCAAGCAGTCCATGCTGGTGACCACCTTGCCGGCGGCCCTGCAGCGCGGCGCGCGCCTGCTGGTGCAAACGCGTGCCGAACGTTTCGAGCTGCGCGATGGTCAGGTGGTGGCCCTGCACGCGCTGGCCTGGGGCAACAGCGCCGATGGCAAGGCGGCCGCGCGGCCCGTGCGCATCACGGCCAAACACCACATCGTGGCCGGCGGCGGCATCAACTCGCCGGCGCTGTTGCTGCGCTCAAAGGCGCCCGACCCGCACAGCCTGCTCGGCAAACGCACCTTTTTGCACCCTTCGGTCACCACCGCAGCCGTGATGCCCGAGCTGGTGCAGGGCTGGAGCGGCGCGCCGCAGACCGTGTATTCCGACCACTTCCTGCACACCACACCCATCGACGGCCCCATCGGCTACAAGCTGGAGGTGCCGCCCATCCACCCGGTCATCATCGCGGCCAGCATGCCCGGTTTTGGCCCCGAGCTGGCGCAGATGCTGCGCGCGCTGCCAAACACACATGTACAAATCGCCTTGTTGCGCGACGGTTTTGCCGCGCAGTCGCCGGGCGGTGCGGTGCGCCTGCGCGGCGACGGCAGCCCCGAGTTGGACTACCCGCTGAATGACTTTGTGATGGCGGGCGCGCGCCGCGCGCTGCTGAGCATGGCCGAGCTGCAGTTTGCGGCCGGCGCGCTGGAGGTGATCCCCGTGCACGAACAGGGCGGGCGCCACAAGACTTGGGCCCAGGCGCGCGACGCCATCCAGCAACTGCCGCTGCCGGCCCTGAGCACGCGCGTGCTGAGCGCCCACGTGATGGGTGGCTGCGCCATGGCCGCCGATGCGCAGCGCGGCGTGGTGCGGCCCGATGGCCAGCACTGGCAGATCGCCAACCTGTCGGTGCACGACGGCTCGCTGTTCCCCACCAGCATTGGCGCCAACCCGCAGCTCTCCATCTACGGCCTGGTCAACCGCCTCACACAAGGCCTGATCGCGCGCCTGGGCGGCCGGCCCGAGGCGTTGGCGTGACATCCCAACATTCGGCCCTGGCCCGGCTGCAGCGCAGCGGTGTGATCGGTGCGTGGGCCCTGGCCTTGCTGTGCCTGTGGTGGTGGCGCGAACAGCCGCTGACCGCGGTGGGCGTGGTGTTGGTGCTGATGAGCCTGCACGCCTGGGTGTTGGCGCTGGAGTTTGGGTTGATGGCGTGGCAGAACCGGCGCGATCCCGCGCCCCCCCCCGGCTGGCGCGCGCTGCTGGCCGCCTGGTGGGTGGAAAGCCATGTGGCCTCTTGGGTGTTTGGCTGGCTGCAGCCCTTTGCCTGGCGCCGCTGGCCCGACACCGCCGTCCCCAACGCAAGCCACTCGGGCCAGCGTGCGGTGGTGCTGGTGCACGGTTTTGTGTGCAACCGCGGGCTGTGGACGCCCTGGCTGCGCGAGCTGCGCCGCCGCGAGCTGCCTTACGCCACGGTCAACCTGGAGCCGGTGTTTGGCTCCATCGACGACCACGTGCCGTTGATCGACGACGCCGTGGCCCGCGCCACCGCTGCCACCGGCTTGCCGCCGCTGTTGGTGGGCCACAGCATGGGTGGGCTGGCGATCCGGGCCTGGCTGCGTGCTTCAGGCGGCACAGCGGCGCAACGCGTGCACCACATCGTCACCCTGGGCACGCCGCACCACGGCACCTGGCTGGCGCGTTTCAGCCCCCTCACCAATGCCCGGCAAATGCGGGTGGACGGCCCCTGGCTGCGGCAGCTGGCGGTCGATGAAGCGGCATCAAGCTACCCGCACTTCACCTGCTGGTACTCCAACGCCGACAACATCGTGTTCCCCGCCAGCACCGCCACCTTGCATGGCGCCGACAACCGCTTGATCGCGGGTGTGCCGCATGTGGCGATGGCGTTTCACCCCACGGTGATGGCGGACACGCTCAAACTGCTTTGAACGTCAGGCTTGCAGGACGCCGCGGCGCACCTGATCCAGCTCGATGGTTTCAAACAGGGCCTTGAAGTTGCCCTCGCCAAAACCCTCGTTGCCCTTGCGCTGGATGAACTCGAAGAAGATGGGGCCGAGCTGGTTCTCGCTGAAGATCTGCAGCAGCAGTTCGCCCGGCGTGCCGTCCACCAGGATGTTGCGGGCCTTGAGCGCTTCCACGTCTTCGCCATGGTTGGGGATGCGTTTGTCCAGCAGCTCGTAGTAGGTCTCGCTGGTGTTGAGCAGCTTGACGCCGGCCATCTGCAGCGCGTCCACCGAGTCGTACAGGTTGCCCGAGCTCAGCGCGATGTGCTGTATGCCTTCGCCGTGGTAGCGGTCCAGGTATTCCTGCACCTGGCCGGCCTTCTCGGTGCCTTCCTCGTTGATGGGGATGCGGATCTTGCCGCAGGGGCTGGTCATGGCCTTGCTCTTGATGCCGGTCTGCTGGCCTTCGAAGTCGAAGTAGCGCACCTCGCGGAAGTTGAACAGGCGCTCGTAGAAACCGGCCCACTCGGCCATGCGGCCCCGGTGCACGTTGTGCGTCAGGTGGTCGATCAGCTGCAGGCCGTGGCCCACGGGGTTGAGCGCGTCAGCCGCCGGCACGCCGGGCAGCGGGTAGAAGTCCACGTCGTAGAAGCCGATGTTGCCGATGTCGCCGGTCTGGGCGCCGTTTTTGCCGCGCCAGCGGTCCACAAAATAGATCACGCTGTCGCCAATGCCCTTGATGGCGGGGATGTTCAGCTCGCCCGGGCCGGCCTGGCCGGCATAACCCCAGGCGCCCAGCGACAGGGCGCGCTCGTAGGCGGCCTTGGCGTCCTGCACGCGGAAGGCGATGGCGCAGATGCTGGGGCCGTGCTGGCGCGCAAAACGCTGGGCAAAGCTGTCGGGCTCGGCGTTGAGGATGAAGTTGATCTCGCCCTGGCGGTACAGCGTCACGTTCTTGTGGCGGTGGCGGGCCACGGCGGTGAAGCCCATGCGCTCGAACAGCGCGCCCATGGCCACGGGATCGGGTGCGGCGTATTCGATGAATTCAAAACCGTCGGTGCCCATGGGGTTGTCCCAGGGGGCGGTGGATGCTTGAGCGCTCATGGTGGTCTCCGGTGGAATGGGGCAAAGACGCCACTGTAGGATCGCGCGCCTTCAGTTTTCCTGCGTTGTGCTGCGCACTTTTTCTCAAAATTGCAGGAAAATTGCGAGGCTATGGAAAACAACACACTCGACAAGCTCGACCGGTTGATTCTGCGCAGCCTGCAGGCGGACGGCCGCGCCACGTATGACCAGATTGGCGAGGCGGTCAACCTCTCGCCCAGCGCGGTGCTGCGCCGGGTCAAACGGCTGGAGGACAGCGGCGTGATCGACCGCTACGTGGCCTTGGTCAAGCCCGCCAAGGTGGGGCTGGGGCTGACCGCTTATCTCAATGTGCGGCTGGAAAAAAACACTGAAAGCCACAAGCGCAACCCCATGGACCTGTTCCGCGCCAGCGTGATGACCTGGCCCGAGGTGGTGGAATGCGCCGCGCTCACCGGCGAGATGGACTACCTGCTGCGCCTGGTGGTGGCCGACATGGCGCACTACAGCCGCTTCATCATGGACACGCTGCTCAAACACCCCAGCGTGCAGGACTGCAAGAGCAGTTTTGTGCTCGACCACGTGAAGGCCACTACCGCCGTGCCGGTGTAGAAACCTTGCCGCTGGTCGGGAGGCTCGGACCACCGGCCTTGCAATACTAGGGAAAACCCGTACATTCCAGCCCATGTTGGATCCATCTGCACTCATCAAGGCGTCTTTCGAGGCGGGGCGGGACCTGTTCCGTGCCACCACCCCCGACGAGGCCGCCGCGGCACCCGCTGCCGCGCCGGCGCGGCGCAGTGTGGGGGTGCCCATCCGCTCGCTCGGCCCCAGCCACCGCGAGCGCATCACCGAGCACCTGCTGGCGCTGGAAGAACACGACCGCTACCTGCGTTTTGGCTATGCCGCCAACGACACGCAGATCCGCCGCTACGCCGACGGCCTGAACTTCGACCGCGACGACATCTTCGGCATCTACAACCGCAAGCTCGAACTGCTGGCCATGGCCCACCTGGCGTTTTCGGTCGATCCGCAGTTCAACACCTGCGCCGAGTTCGGCGTCAGCGTGGCCAAGAAGGCGCGCGGGCGCGGCTACGGCGGGCGCCTGTTCGAGCGCGCCGTGGTGCATGCCCGCAACGAGGGGGTGTCGCAGCTGTTCATCCACGCGCTGAGCGAGAACACGGCGATGCTCAAAATCGCGCGCCGCGCCGGCGCGGTGATCGAGCGCGACGGCACCGAGAGCGAAGCCCACCTGCGCTTGCCGGCGGCCGATTTCGAATCGCGCCTGAGCGAGCTGGTGGACGAACAGCTGGCCCGCACCGACTACCAGGTGAAGGCGCAGGCGCGGCAGTTCTGGCAGTTTCTGGGCACCTTGCAGGACATCCGCCGGGGCGTGCAGCAGGCGCGCGAAAAGGCCGGCTCCTGAAGCGCCAGCGGCGGGCACCGCCGGGCGGCGGCCGCGCTGTCATGGGCTTGCGGTATCCTTTGCGCCACCACAACTACACCTTCACACAGTGTCCGACCCCTATCCCAGTCCGGCGCCTCACCGCAGCGTGAGGCACGAAGACAAACGTGGATTTCTCCAGAAGCTGGCCGAATTCATCCATCCCGGACCCGATTCCAAGGATGAGCTGATCGAGACCCTGGCCGACGCCGAGGACAACAACATCATCAACGCCGAATCGCGTGTCATGCTCGAAGGCGTGATCCGCATGGCCGACATGACGGCCGGTGACGTGATGGTGGCGGCCCCGCGCATGGATGTGCTGGACATCAACGCCGCGTTCGACGACCTGCTGCACGTGGTCATCGACACCGCGCACTCGCGGTTCCCGGTGTATGACGGTGAGCGCGAAAACATCATCGGCATCCTGCTCGCCAAAGACCTGCTCAAGCTGCAGCGCGCGCCCGAACTCAACCTGCGTGCCCTGTTGCGCCCGGCCACCTTTGTGCCCGAGACCAAGGGCCTGAACGACCTGCTGCGCGAGTTCCGGGGCAACCGCAACCACCTGGCCATCGTCATCGACGAGTTCGGCCGCGTGGCCGGCCTCATCACCATCGAAGACGTGCTGGAAGAAATCGTCGGCGAAATCGAAGACGAGTTCGACATCGCCGAAGACGACGGCGATATCTTTGCCCTGGCCGACCGCACCTGGCGCGTCAGCGGCGACACCTCCATCGAGCGCATCAACGAATCCTTCGGCCTGCAACTGCCCGACGAAGACTTCGACACCATCGGCGGCATGATCGCCCACGCCATGGGCCATGTGCCCAAACGCGGCGAAGTGCACGTGATGGCCGGCCTGCGCTTCGTGGTCATGCACACCAAGGGTGGCGCCGTGAAGTGGTTCAAGGTCGTCACCGAGACGGCCGAGAGCTGATGCGCGAGCGCGCGCCGCGCCCGGTGTTCTGGTGGGCGCTGTGTGTGCTGGCGGGGCTGGCGCAGGCTGCCGCACTGGCCTGGCCCTGGCCCCCGTTGGACCACCTCGGTTTGCACACCGGCCAGCCCGTGGGCTGGTTGCAGGTGGTGGGCCTGGCCGCGTTGTTGATCGCGCTGAGCAACGCACCCTCGGGCCGAGCTGCTTTTGGGCGCGCCTGGTTGGGCGCCACCGCCTGGCTGTGTGGCACCTTCTGGTGGCTGTTCATTTCCATGCACACCTACGGCGGCCTGGCCGCGCCGCTGGCCGCGCTGGCTGTGCTGGCGCTGGCCGGCGCTCTGGCGCTGTACTACGCGCTGGCCGGCGGCCTGTGGTGGGGCTGGCGGCACAGCGGTGCGCTGGCGCAGGCCCTGGCCTTTGCCGCGTTGTGGACGCTGGCCGAGCTCGCGCGCGGCGTGCTGTTCACCGGCTTTCCCTGGGGTGCGGGCGGCTACGCCCATGTGGACACCCTGGCCGCGCTGGCGCCCTGGGTGGGCGTGTACGGCATGGGCGCGCTGGCGGCGGCGCTGGCGGTTTTGTTGGCTGGGGGGCGTTGGCGCTGGTGGCTGGTGACCGCTGCGTTGGCCTGGTGGCTCGCTCCGCAGCTGCCACGTGATTGGGGCGCCCCCGCCGGGACGCTGCAGGTGCGGCTGCTGCAAGGCAACATCGCGCAGGACGAAAAATTTGCCGGCGACAGCGGCGTGCCCGAGGCCCTGGCCTGGTACGGCGACGAACTCCGCCGCGCCCTGGCGGATCACACGCCGCGCCTGGTGGTGGCGCCCGAAACCGCCGTGCCGGTGCTGCCGCAGCAGCTGCCCGAAGGCTATTGGCACAAGCTCTGGACGCCGGGCGCGGCCGGCCCGTCGGCTGCCCTGGTGGGCGTGCCACTGGGCAGCTTCGAGGCGGGCTACACCAATTCGGCGTGGGGCTGGACGCCCGAGCGTGCGGCGGCGGCCCTGCGGGACACCGACGCCCTGTACCGCTACGACAAACACCACCTCGTGCCCTTCGGCGAGTTCATTCCGCCGCTGTTCCGCTGGTTTGTGGACCTCATGAACATACCGTTGGGTGACTTCAACCGAGGTGGCCTGGCCCAACCCACGCTGGACTGGGCCGGCCAGCGCCTGGCGCCCAACATCTGCTACGAGGATTTGTTCGGCGAGGAGCTGGCCGCCGGTTTCACCGACCCGGCGCGCGCACCCACCGTGCTGGTCAACCTCAGCAACATCGCCTGGTTTGGCGACAGCATCGCCATCGCCCAACACCTGCAGATCTCGCGCCTGCGTGCGCTGGAATTGGCCCGGCCCATGCTGCGCGCCACCAACACCGGCGCCACGGCGGTGATCGACCACCGGGGCCGTGTGACCCACCAACTGCCGCGCCTGACGCGTGGCGCGCTCGACGCCGATGTGCAAGGGCGAGAAGGCCTCACGCCCTTTGCGCGCTGGGCCTCGCGCTGGGGCTTGTGGCCGGTGCTGGCCATCGCCTCGGCGCTGCCATTGCTGCTGTGGCGTCGGCGCGGGCAGGGCCGCAGGCACGGCCGGTAAAATCGGATGCTTTGCGCGGCCTGGCCGCGCTTGTCGGTTTCTGGCCCCTGTTTGGCGCAACCCCATGCTGACCTTCCAACAAATCATCCTCAAACTGCAGGCCTACTGGGACGCCCAGGGCTGCGCGCTGCTGCAACCCTACGACATGGAAGTGGGCGCCGGCACCAGCCACACCGCCACTTTTTTGCGCGCTCTGGGCCCCGAGCCCTGGAAACCCGCCTACGAGCAGCCCAGCCGCCGCCCCAACGACGGCCGCTACGGTGAGAACCCCAACCGCCTACAGCACTACTACCACTACCAGGTGGTCTTGAA
>JAUYSB010000128.1 GCA_030696525.1 Hydrogenophaga sp.
CGATTCTCAGGGACGTCTCTTTGTGGGAGACCGCAGGAATGCCCGTATCCAGATATTTGATCAAGATGGAAACTTTCTCGATCAATGGACGCACTTTGGTCCGCCAAGCAACATATATATCGACTCGAATGACGTCATTTATGTAACCGACACACAGACAAATGCTATGCCGCAATGGTTCGGAGATAGAAGAACAGCTCAATGGGTTCGAGGTATCAGGGTCGGTGACGCCCGAACGGGCCGTGTCACTGGCTTCCTTAAAAGCGAAGCCGAGTTTTTGACTGTCGACAGACTTGGCAATGTTTACGGTGCTGAGGTTCCAGGCCAGAAGCTCATAAAGTATATGAAACCTTGATTGCGGACTTGCACATCGGCGAAGCTGCAACTGAACATTCTAAAAAAGGAAAGAATTTGAAATGCACCACCGACTTGGAATCGATCTGGTAATAGTATCAACACTGGCGCTGAGTTTGTTGGCATGCAGTCTCTCGCAAGCACAGCACGGCGCGTCGAACGGCGAATGGCCAACCTATGGCGGGGACCTGGGACACACCCGCTATTCCGCTCTTGATCAGATTGATGCCGAAAACTTCAATGATCTGGAAGTGGCCTGGAGATTCAAAACCGATAATCTCGGCCCATCACCCGAATACAGACTACAGTCCACCCCCCTGATGGTTGGCGGCATCTTGTACTCTACTGGCGGAAGTCGCCGAGCGGTGGTGGCGCTTGATGCAGAAACCGGTGAACACCTCTGGGTGTATAGCCTGAATGAGGGGGAACGCGGAGAGGCGGCTCCGAGGCAACTCTCCGGCAGAGGGCTTTCTTACTGGAGCGAAGGAAACGAGGAACGTATCATTTATGTAACGCCGGGTTACCAGATGATTTCCCTTGATGCAAAAACCGGCAGGCCTGATCCCGAATTCGGAAATAACGGAATAGTGGATCTCAAGCAGAACGCCGATCAGGTCATTGATCCCATTACTGGTGAAATTGGACTGCATTCAACTCCGATAATTGCCAACGGCGTGGTCGTCATTGGCGCTGCTCACAGAACCGGAGGTAATCCACGCAGCATCAGCAATGTGAAGGGCTACATACGCGGTTACGATGTTCGCACAGGCGAGCGATTGTGGATTTTTCACACGATACCCATGCCAGGCGAATATGGCATCGAAACGTGGCTTGAAGGGTCAGCAGAATACACAGGCAACACAGGAGCGTGGGCACAGATCTCCATAGATCCGGAACTGAATACTGCTTATCTGCCCGTCGAGGCACCAACCGGAGATTACTTTGGAGCAAACCGCCCCGGTGATAATTTGTTCAGTGAATCTCTGGTCGCTGTAGACTTACACACTGGCGAGCGCAAGTGGCACTTTCAACTGGTACATCACGGGATATGGGATTACGACATTTCGTCAGCACCTATTCTAATGGACATCACAGTGGATGGGGTTGCACGTAAAGCGGTTGCACAACCCACCAAACAGGCGTTTCTCTATGTGTTTGACCGCGTGACAGGGGAGCCAATCTGGCCAATCGAAGAACGTCCGGTAGAAGTCGGCGATGTTCCGGGGGAATGGTATTCTTCAACTCAACCATTTCCAACAAAGCCTCCCGCTTACGACAGGCAAGGCGTTTCACTTGAAGACCTAATTGATTTCAAACCCGAGCTCAATAGCGAGGCTCGCGAACTGGCATCGTGGTACAAGCTCGGCCCTCTCTTTACGCCACCCGTCGTAAGCAGGATAGAGGGCCCACTCGGCACACTTATGGCCCCCTCTACAGGTGGAGGCACCAATTGGCCTGGTGGTTCCTACGATCCAGAGAACCAGATTGTTTATGTGTCCTCATCAAGATCCGTTGGCGCGATAGGATTGGTTCCGCCTTACGCCGGACAGTCGGACATGGCCTATATTCAGGGGAACGCTGCTACCGGCCCGAGAACAAGTGGTGGCGCCGGCTCGGCCGCTGGTGGTGGGCAAGTAGAGTTTGTCCCCTCAGCACCAGGCTCAACATCGCCTGCGACTACCTCCTCTCGCGGACGGCCCCCACTCGGCGTCCGCGTCCAGGGTTTGCCACTACTCAAACCTCCTTATGGAACAATCAGTGCCATTGACATGAAGCGCGGAGAAATACTGTGGCAGGTTCCTCATGGAGAGACACCTGATAGCGTCCGCAATCATGCTGCGCTGGCAGGATTGGATATCCCACGCACTGGACAGTCAGGAACAGTGGGAAAACTTGTGACTTCAACACTCGTTATCGCCGGAGAGCCAGAACGCACAACGACGGAAACGGGCGAGAGCGGAGCAATGCTGCGTGCATACGACAAATTAACTGGAGCCGAAGTCGGTGCTGTCTATCTCTCAGCACCACAAAGCGGTTCGCCGATGACCTACATGCTGAATGAGGTACAGTACATCGTCATCGCCATCAGTGACGGTCAGAATACCGGAGAACTGATCGCACTCAGATTGCCTGACTAACTTCAGAGGAGACAAGTATCATGAGATGTAAATCGGTTCTGTTTGCGGCAGCCATCGTTCTACCTTTGACTTTCAATACCGCTGCTCAGGAAAGTGAAATACAAGGCGAGAACGGCTCCATAAAGGTCAAACCCCTGGTGCATTCCAGTGTGCAGATTGAATACGATGGGTTAGTAATTCAGGTAGACCCTTGGTCTGCAATCGACCTCAGCAGTGCATTACCTGCAGACATCATTCTAATCTCCGACGACGTCGGCCATCACCTGGACAAGGCTGCCATCGAAATGCTGAGAAAGCCGAGTACGGAGATCATCATGCCGCAAAGCGGAGCTGTCCATCTTCCCGAGGGGAAGATACTAAACAACGGGGAAGTCCTGATCGCTCAGGGCATAAAGGTAGAAAGCGTGGCAGCTTACGACATCATTCCAGGCGAACCTTCGCACTTGAAGGGCGATGCTAATGCCTATCTCGTCGAGCTGGGAGGAAAGCGCATCTTGTTTGCCGGCGTTACTGAATGTGTTTCCGAAATTCTGGCGCTGGGTAGAGTGGATATCGCTTTCATGCCGATGAATATACCAGTGGGCCGCATGACTCCATCGGCTGCAGCAGAGTGCACTCGCGCACTCGCCCCGGAAGTGGTTTTTCTATACCACTATGACCAAGGATATGCCGCTCGCGTCACTCGACCGGAGGCAGGAAATCCTCAACTGCCGGGCAATCTGACTATTGAGCAATCTCTGAAATTGTTCGAGCAGGAACTACAGGGCAGTGGCATCGAATTTCGAATGGCAGAATGGTACCCGCTGCTGAATTAGTCAGGCGATACTTACCTCGAACTTCTCTAACCTTTAAAGAGGGAAGATATTGAATAACTATAATCGTCAAATTTTAAAAATTCTTGTAGGAGTCGCACTGGGTTCGTTATTGAGTGCTTCTTCGATTGCACAGCCATATTCGAACAATCCTTACCGGCCTGTCCCATGGCCCAAACCATGGTTCCCCGATGGCGAGAATGGGTCAATGGATTTGGGTGCGACAACTGGAATCTTTGCTGACCCAAATTCTGATCACATATGGATTGCGACAAGATGTGGAAGAACCGAGAACTACCACGCCAATCAAGAGGGATGTGTATTCAAACCGGATTACGACATGATTTTTAAATTCGATTTGGATGGCAACCTGGTTCAACGTTTTGGTGCCGGGACAATTGGCTTGCCGCATGGCATTTATGTAGATCACGAAGGTAATGTTTGGGTCACTGACTATGCAGGCGGCCCTGAATACGGGCACACACGTGATGAAGTAGTTGAAGAAATGAGTAGAAAGGGGTTGGGCCATCAAGTAGTTAAATTTAGTCCAGAAGGGGAAGTGTTAATGCGACTCGGAGTACCCGGATTTCCAGGGGGTGACGAGACGCATTTGAATACCCCATCCGCGGTGGCAGTTGCATTGGATGGATCCATATTTGTGGGAGACAGTCACGGGGGGCAGGGCAACAATCGAGTTATCAAGTTCTCGTCGAGCGGGAATTTTATCAAGCAAATTGGGTGCTCAGATTGTTCGAACATGATTGAAAACACAATGCATGGTCGATTCCGTGATCCGCATGTAATGGATTTCGATTCACAGGGGCGTTTGTTTGTGGGAGATAAGGCTAATGGGCGCATCCAGATCTTTGATCAAGATTTAAATTTGCTGGATGTTTGGACACAGTTTGGCGCTCCAGCCGGGCTAGCTCTGGGGCCAAACGATATGTTGGTTACCGCTGATGCGGAGTCTCACAACTCACCACCAATGGACGGAACGCCGAGTAATACTGGTTGGGAGCAGGGATTGTACGTTGGATCGGGGAAGACCGGATGGGTATCCTCATTTATTCCATCTCTGGCA
>JAUYSB010000139.1 GCA_030696525.1 Hydrogenophaga sp.
AAGATGTTGCGGCCGATGGCCTCGGACTGGCCGCGCTCTTCGGCATCGATACCGGGATAGGCGCCGGGCGTGTCGGTGAAGGTGAACACCGGCAGCTTGAATTTCTCGGCCAGCTTCATCAGGCGCAGCGCCTTGCGGTAGCCCTCGGGCTTGGTCATGCCGAAGTTGCGCAGGCCACGTTCCTTGGTGTCGCGGCCCTTTTGCTGGCCCAGCACCATGCAGGGCTGGCCATTGAAACGCGCCAGGCCACCGACGATGCTCAGGTCATCAGAGAAATGCCGGTCGCCGTGCAGCTCGACGAAATGCGTGAAGATGTCGCGCACGTAGTCCAGCGTGTAGGGCCGGTCGGGGTGGCGCGCGATCTTGGTGATCTGCCAAGGGGTCAGATCGCTGTAGATGTCTTTGGTGAGCTGCTGGCTCTTCTTGCTCAGCTGCTCGATTTCTTCGGAGATGTCGACCGCCGATTCGGTCTGGACGTAGCGCAGTTCTTCGATCTTGGACTCCAGCTCCGCAATGGGTTGCTCGAAATCCAGAAAATTCTTTTTGGCCAAGGTTTCACTCCTTTGGGCGGTGTTCTAGCGGCTGGCGCGGGGGCTCTCAGTAGGCCACCGGCAGGGGGTCCAGCGAGCGCCAAATATACCAAGTGGCTACGCTGCAATAAGGCGACCAGGCGGCCGCGACCTCGCGCGCATCGCTGCGGCTGACCGGCTCGCCCGAAAAATAGGCCTGGCTGATGCCGTTGATCAGGCCCACGTCGTCCAGCGGCAGCACGTTGGGGCGCATGAGGTGGAAGATCAGGAACATCTCGGCCGTCCAGCGGCCTATGCCCCGGATGGCGATCAGCTCGGCAATGATGGCATCGTCGTCCATGCCGGTCCACTGATCGACATGGACCGCGCCGTTGTCGAAGTGCAGCGCCAGGTCCACCAGGTACTCGACCTTGCGGGCGCTCAGGCCCGCGGCACGCATGTCGTCCACCTTGAGCTTGAGCACGCTGCCGGGCAGCATCTTCGCGGGCAGCTTCTCGAAACGCTCCCACACCGCTTGCGCGGCCTTCACCGAAATCTGCTGCCCCACAATGCTGCGCGCCAGCGTGGTGAAGGCGTCGCCGCGCGACTGCAGCGTGGCACCCGGAAACTGCGGGATGAGTTTTTTCATCACCCGATCGCGTTTCATCAGGTGTTTGCAGGCATCGGCCCAGTAGCTCGGTGCCCCCGTGGGTGCGGGCGAAACGGTGCTGGCCATCACGCGCGCTCCCAGGTGGTGCCAGTGGCGCTGTCCTTGAGCACCACGCCCTGCTCCAGCAAGGCCTTGCGGATGCGATCGGCCTCGGCAAAGTTCTTGCCCGCCTTGGCGGCGGCGCGCTCGGCAATCAGCGCCTGGATGGCGGCCTCGTCGAGCCCGGCGCCGGCCTGCAGAAAGGCCTTGGGATCACCTTGCAACAGACCCAGCGTGCCGCCCAAGGCCTTGAGCAAGCCGGCCAGTTCGGCCGAGCGCGTCTTGTTCACCTCACCGGCCAGTTCGAACAACACCGACACGGCCTCCGGCGTGCCGAAGTCCTCGTCCATCGAGGCGGCAAAACGCGCCGCCTGTGGCTGGGCCCAGTCAATCGCCACGTCCAGCGGCGGCACGGCGTCGAGCGCGGTGTACAGGCGCTTGAGGCCGTTGCGCGCATCGTCCAGGTGAACGTCGCTGTAGTTCAGCGGGCTGCGGTAGTGGGCGCGCGCCACAAAGAAGCGGATGGTCTCGGCGTCGTACTGTTGCAGCACGTCGCGTATGGTGAAGAAGTTGCCCAGGCTCTTGGACATCTTCTCGTTGTCGATGTTGATGAAACCGTTGTGCATCCACACGTTGACGAAACGCTGGCCGGTGGCGCCTTCGCTCTGCGCGATTTCGGTTTCGTGGTGCGGGAACTGCAGGTCGGCGCCGCCACCGTGGATGTCGAAGGTTTCGCCCAACAGGTCGCAGGCCATGGCCGAGCATTCGATGTGCCAGCCGGGCCGGCCGGGGCCAAAGTCGCTGGCCCATTTGGCCTCGTCGGGCTCTTCGGGCTTGGCGCTTTTCCAGAGCACCGGGTCCAGCGGGTCGAGCTTGCCGTCGTCCACCGCCACGCGCTCGCCGGCGCGCAGTTCGTCGAGCGACTTTCCCGACAGCTGGCCGTAGGCGGGGAACTTGCGCACCGCATAGTTCACGTCACCATTGCCGCTGCGGTAGGCCAGGCCGTTCTTCTCCAGCGTGGCGATCATGGACAACATCTGCGGCACGTAGTCGGTGGCGCGTGGGTCGTGTGTGGGCCGCTCTATGCCCAGGGCATCGAAGTCGCGATACATCTCCGTGATCATGCGATCGGTCAGGCCACGGATGGTCTCACCGTTGGCAATCGCGCGCTTGATGATCTTGTCGTCGATGTCGGTGATGTTGCGCACAAAAGTCACGCGCAAGCCGCGTGTGCGCAGCCAACGCTGCACCAGGTCAAAGGCCACCGCCGAACGCGCGTGCCCCACATGGCAGAGGTCGTACACGGTGATGCCACAGACGTACATGCGCACGTGGCCAGGGTTGATGGGCGAAAACGGCTCAACGCGGCGCGTGAGCGTGTTGTAGATACGCAAACTCATGAAAAAGTGCTTGGGGGCGGGAGGGCCGTGGGTCCGCAAGAGGGATGGACACAATGCGGACGTGTTGCCGCTGCGAAGGCGCCAGGAGGGCCGCGTGGCGCATCGGTACGAAACAGGCCCTCAGATACAATCCCGTCAGTATATCGACCTGTCCGGCAGCGCTTTGCCGGGCTTGAGAGTCGCGCGGCATGATCCGCCACGGTTAACGCCAAGTCCTCTGAGGCCTCCATGCTCCTGTCCGTGAATGCAAGCCCGTTGTCCCCCTTCGTCCGTGCGCTCGCCGCCCTGTTGCTGGCTGGCAGCACCGCCTTGGTCAGCGCGCAAACCAGCGAGTACGACACGGTCGGCCGCATGGTGCGCGCAGGTCAGCTGGACCTGGCGCAGGCCAAGGCTGAGCAGTACCTGAACGGCAACCCCAAGGACCCGCAGATGCGTTTCCTCAAGGGCGTGATCCAGACCGAATCGGGCAAGCCCGGCGA
>JAUYSB010000239.1 GCA_030696525.1 Hydrogenophaga sp.
GATGCTGCGCACACATTGCCAGACCAGCGGCTGGAGCCTGACCGAACAGGACCCGTACAACAACGTCGTGCGCACCACCATCGAAGCCATGGCGGCCGTGTTTGGCGGCACCCAAAGCCTGCACACCAACAGCTTTGACGAAGCCATCGCCCTGCCCACCGAGTTCAGTTCGCGCATCGCGCGCAACACCCAGCTCATCATCCAGGAAGAGACCCACATCACCAGCGTGGTCGATCCTTGGGCCGGCAGCTACATGATGGAAAGCCTGACCAACGAGATGGCAGAGAAGGCCTGGGCCATCATCGAAGAGGTCGAGAAGATGGGCGGCATGACCAAGGCGGTGGACAGCGGCTGGGCCAAGCTCAAGATCGAAGCCAGCGCAGCCGAAAAGCAGGCGCGCATCGATTCGGGCAAGGACGTGATCGTTGGCGTCAACAAGTACAAGCTGAAAAAAGAAGACGCTATCGAGATCCTCGACATCGACAACGTCAAGGTGCGCGACGGGCAGATCACCCGCCTCAAGCAGATCAAGGCCACCCGCGATGCCGGCAAGGCGCAAGCCGCGCTGGCCGCGCTGACGGCGGCCGCCGAAAGCGGCCAGGGCAACCTGCTGGGCCTGACCATCGAGGCCATGCGCCTGCGCGCCACCGTGGGTGAGGTGAGCGATGCGCTGGAAAAGGTTTTTGGGCGCCACCGCGCCGACACACAAAAGGTGACCGGGGTGTACGCAGCCGCTTACGACAGCGCCGAAGGCTGGGAACAGCTCAAGGCCGAGATCAACGACTTTGCCACCGCCCAGGGCCGCCGACCGCGCGTGATGATCAGCAAGCTGGGTCAAGACGGACACGACCGCGGCGCCAAGGTGGTGGCCACGGCTTTCGCCGATCTGGGCTTTGACGTGGACATGGGTCCGCTGTTCCAGACACCCGAGGAATGCGCCCGCCAGGCGATCGAGAACGACGTGCACGCCGTGGGCGTGAGCACCTTGGCGGCTGGCCACAAAACCCTGGTGCCGGCCATCATCGCCGAGCTCAAAAAACAGGGTGCCGACGACATCATCGTCTTCGTGGGCGGCGTGATCCCGCGTCAGGACTACGACATGTTGTATGAGGCCGGCGTCAAAGGCATCTACGGCCCCGGCACACCCATCCCGGCCAGCGCCAAGGACGTGCTGGAGCAGATCAAGAAGGCACAGGCTTGAACGATGTTTGTGCTGGATCGTATTGCGTGAAATAATGTATTTCGTGTAATACACCCAGAAGCTGATCATGGCTGCTTTGTCCCTTCGCCTCGACCCCGAACTCGAAATGCGTCTGACGCAGGAGGTTCGGCGCCGCAACACCACCAAAACCGAGTTCGTGCAGGCGCTGCTGCGTCAGGCGCTAGAGCCGCGCGACCCGGTGGATTTGCTCTACGCCTTGAGGTCAGAACACGGTCTGCCCGAGCCGCACCCCGAAGCGCCCGACGCGACCGAAAAGTCCCGCCAGGTGAAAGCGCTGGTGCACAAGAAGGTGCAAGGCAAATACAGCGCGCAGCCTGCCGCGCCCCTGCTTAGAGTGGCAGAGCCCGGTGTGGGTGGCTCATGACCTTGGCCGTGCTGCTGGATGCCAGCGTGATGGTGGCGCTGTTCGACGACAACGACCGCCACCACCGTGCCTGTGTTGACCGCATCCGGCGTTTGCCCAGGGGCTCCGAGCTGGTCACCACCTGGCCGTGCGCGACCGAGGCCAGCTACCTGTTGTCTCCCCGCAATCACCTCGTGTTGCTGGCTTGGCTGGAGCGGGGCGGCGCGCGCCTGGTCAATGCCGAGAGCATCGAACTGGGCGAATGGATGGTGTGGATGCGCCGCTACAGCGAACAAGGCAAGGCCCTGATGGACTTGGCCGATGCCTCACTGATCTGGCTGGCCATGAAGGAAGACACACGACACATCCTGACCGAAGACCAACGCGATTTTTTGCGCTACCGCCTGCCTGACGGGCGCGCCTTCGAGGTGCTTCAGTGACCCCTTTGCAAATCCAGGCGGGTATCGTGGGTGAAGTGCCCGGCGCGCAGCGCCGCGCCATCGCCAAAGCCATCACCCTGCTCGAATCCACCCGCGCCGACCACCGCGCCCAGGGCGACGAGTTGCTGACCGCGCTGTTGCCCCACACCGGCCGCGCCCTGCGTCTGGGCATCAGTGGCGTGCCCGGCGTGGGCAAAAGCACCTTCATCGAGGCGCTGGGCCTGTATCTGATTGCCCAGGGCCACCGCGTGGCGGTGTTGACCATCGATCCCTCCAGCACCGTGTCGGGCGGCTCCATCCTGGGCGACAAGACGCGCATGGAGCACCTCTCGGTGCATGAAAAAGCCTACATCCGCCCCAGCCCCAGCAGCGGCACGCTGGGCGGTGTGGCTGAAAAAACGCGCGAGGCCATGCTGGTGTGCGAAGCGGCGGGCTACGACGTGGTCATCGTCGAGACCGTGGGCGTGGGCCAGTCCGAGACGGCGGTGGCCAACATGACCGACATGTTCTGCCTGCTGCAGCTGCCCAACGCGGGCGACGACCTGCAGGCGATCAAAAAAGGTGTGATGGAACTGGCCGACCTGGTGGTCATCAACAAGGCCGACATCGACCCCGACGCCGCCACCCGCGCCGAGGCGCAAATCACCTCCAGCCTGCGTTTGCTGGGGCTGCACGGCCACCCCGAACACGCCCACCACGACACCGCGATCTGGCACCCCAAGGTGATCCAGATCAGCGCGCTGCTGGGCCAGGGCGTGGACGCCTTCTGGTCAGCCGTGTGTCAATACCGCGACGTACAAAACGCCAACGGCCGCTTTGCGGCGCGGCGCCAGCAACAGGCCAAGGCCTGGATGTGGGAGCGCATCGACGCGGCGCTCAAACAGCGTTTCCGTCAGCACCCCAAGGTGCAGGCGCGGCTGGCCTCAGCCACCGAGGAAGTGCTCGCCGGCGCCTTGCCAGCGTCCACCGCCGCGCGCCAGCTGCTCGAATTGTTTGACTGAATTTTTCCGGAGACCCCTATGCAAGAAATCCTGCAACAACTGGAAGCCAAGCGCGCCGCGGCGCGGCTCGGTGGCGGCGAAAAACGCATTGCCGCCCAACACGCCAAAGGCAAGCTGACCGCACGCGAGCGGCTGGAAGTGCTGCTCGACGAAGGCACCTTCGAAGAGTGGGACATGTTTGTGGAGCACCGCTGCACCGACTTCGGCATGCAGGACCAGAAGATCCCCGGCGACGGTGTGGTGACCGGCTACGGCATGATCAACGGCCGCCTGGTGTTTGTGTTCAGCCAGGACTTCACGGTGTTTGGTGGTGCCTTGAGTGAGGCCCACGCCGAGAAGATCTGCAAGGTGATGGACCAGGCCATGAAGGTCGGTGCGCCGGTGATCGGCCTCAACGATTCGGGCGGCGCCCGCATCCAGGAAGGGGTGGCTTCGCTCGGCGGTTACGCCGACGTGTTCCAGCGCAACGTGATGGCCAGTGGCGTGGTGCCGCAGATCAGCATGATCATGGGCCCCTCGGCCGGCGGCGCGGTGTATTCGCCCGCCATGACCGACTTCATCTTCATGGTCAAGGATTCGAGCTACAT
>JAUYSB010000240.1 GCA_030696525.1 Hydrogenophaga sp.
GTAGTAGTCGGTGTGGCAGATGCCGGTGGCCTTGATCTCGACCAGCACCTCGCCGAACTTGGGGCCTTGCAGGTCCACGGTTTCAATGGTCAGCGGGGCACCTGCTTTCCAGGCAACGGCGGCTTGGGTTTTCATGGGGTCGTGTGTCAGAAGGGTTTCAGAGTAGGCCGGCGGCGTGTAACGCCACGGTTTCGTCCCAGGCGCGGCGCACGAACCTGGCGGCTTCGATGTTTTGTTGCAGCAGGTTGTAGCCTGCGCCCAGGCCGTAGTCGGGCAGGTTGATCATCTCGGTGGTGATGAAACGCAGCGGGCTGCCGGGGTGGGTGATGTGGTAGCGCAGGGCCAGGCGTATGGCCTCCTTGGAGGGCTCCAGCTGGTAGGCGTTCCAGGGCGAGTGCCACTCGCCCGGCGCGGGCTTGGTGATGGGGTACTGGATGCCACGCGCGTACTGCGCGCCTTCGCTCGGCACGGTGGCAGGAAAGGGCAGTGACGGGTCGGTGGCGGCTTCGTCCAGGCGGTGCCAGAGGTTGCCCGGCTGCTTGGGCGCCACGGTGCGCAGCTGGGTCCAGCAGACCATGCCCATGTCCAGCCAGCGTTGGCACAGGTTGCCCGGTTCGAAGGGGTCGAGCACCACCTCGCCGCGTGCCACCGCTTTGCGCACGCCCGACAGTTCCAATTCTTTGGGGTTGCCGATCTTGAAATTGACGTGGCTGTAGTCCAGCGTGAAGTGGAAGGTGATGCCCCTGGCTTGCACCGCGCGCGCCACGCGCTCCACCTGCAAGAAGTCTTCGGTCCACATGTTGACGTGCAGCTCGAAGCTGGGCGCCACGCCCAGCGCCATGCCGGCGTCATACACCTGCAGGTAGTGGTCCACCACCTCGTCGTCGGTCAGCTTGTGGCCGTCGGCGTGGTGGGTGAAGGTCATGATGTTGTGCACCTGGGCGCCCACCTCGCGGCAGATTTTCAGGTTGTCCAGCAGCAGGGCGTGTTCGGCCGCATCGCCCAGGCGGTAGAACCAGCTGGCGGTGTGCACCGGCAGGTCGAACTCGGCCATGGCCTGGGTGTACTCGTGCAGGTTGCTGCGCAGGGGCAGGCGGTCGAAGTAGTCGAACACCTCGGCTTCTTTCACCAAGCGGAACTGCTCGCGTGTGGGCAGTTCGGCCAGACCGACCGGATGCGTGATCGAGGAGGGCTGCACACCCCGGCCGTTGCAGCCGATCAGAAAGGGGGGCTGGCTCGTCACGCCGCCCCCACTTCGCTGCCCACCATGTCGTCCACCAGCCGGCGCATGCGGCGGGGCGAGATGTCGATGGCGATCTTGATGGTGCGGCGCTCGGGCAGGCGCTTTTCGTTGGCGTGTATGGCCTCCAGGATGACCTTGTCTTCGGCGAAGGCGGTGCGGAAGTCGGCCGACAACGCCGCGTTGACCTCGGGGCTGGCATGGAAGTTCTTCACGTGCAGCCAGTGGTCTATGCAGCGGTCCTGGTCCACCGGGGTGATGAAGTGGCAGGCGTAGATCTGCATGCAGTTGTCGCGATTGCCCTCGGGCGCGCCGGTGCCGGTGTCGGCGGTGCCGAAGTCGATGATGGCGATGCTGGGCGCGTGGTAGTGGTAGTAGTGCCAGCGGTCCACGTTGCCTTTGAAGTTGCCGTATTTGGCGAACAGTGGAATCGGCGGCGCGTCGATGATCCAGCGCCAGGTCAGCACCTTGCGGTCCTGCACCTCGCTGTGCACCGGCACGTCCTCGCTGGCGGCGTTGCCCAGCGTGCTCAGGTGCACAAAGCTCACGTGCGAGGGGTCGCACAGGTTGTCGGCCAGGTTGAGGTAGTGGGCACCGATCTCCAGGGCATCGCCTTCCACCGCGCTCCAGGCCGGATCGTGGTACTGGGACAGGTCAAACACCTTGCACGGGTCGGCCAGCGCCGGGTCGCCCATCCATATCCACACCAGGCCCATGTTTTCGTGTGTGGGGTAGGTGCGCACCACCGCGTTGCTGGGAATCTGTGCCTGGCCCGGGATGCGCACGCAGGCGCCGGTGCAGTCGTAGGTCATGCCGTGGTAGCCACACTCGATGGCATCGCCCTTGAGCTTGCCCATGGACAGGGGCATCAGCCGGTGGGGGCAGGCGTCTTCCATGGCCACCACCTGGCCGGCTTCGGTGCGGTAGAGCACGACCCGTTGCTCGACGATCTGGTGTGCGCCCAGCGCACGCCCCACGTTGCGCGACCAGGTCAGCGGGTACCAGGTGTTCAGTACGTACTGGCTCATGCTGTCCTCACTTGGCGGTGCGCAGGCGGGCGATGTCGGCGTCGGGCAGCGTCAACTGCGCGCCATCGATGTAGGTGCCTGTTTTCATCAAACCCTTGCCGTTGGCCACGGTGGTGCGGCCGACAAAAATGCCCATGGTGGTCTGGTTGTCCTGGGCGCGGAAAACGACCGGGCCAAAGGGCGAATCGAAACCCAGGCCCTTGAAGACGGCCACCAGTTTGTCGGTCTCCACCGAGCCCGCTTTGGTGATACCGGCGGCGATGGCCTTCATGGTGGCGTAGCCCACCACCGAATTCAGGCGCGGGTAGTCGTTGTATTTCTTTTCGTACGCGGCCAGAAAGGCTTTGTGCTGGGGCGTGGTGATCTGCTGGTAGGGGTAGCCGGTCACCAGCCAGTCCTCGGGCGCGTCGTCCTTGAGTGGGTCCAGGTACTCCGGTTCGCCGGTCAGCAGGCTGACCACCATGCGGTCCTTGAACAGGCCACGGGTCTTGCCTTCGCGGGCAAACTTGGTCAGGTCGGCGCCGAACAAGACGTTGAAGATGGCATCGGGCTTGGCGTCTTCCAGGGCCTGCACCACGGCGCCAGCGTCCAGCTTGCCAAAGGGCGCCGCCTGCTCGGCCACGAATTCCACGTCCGGTTGTGCCTTCTTCATGGCCACCTTGAAGGTGGCCACGGCCGCCTGCCCGTATTCGTAGTTGGGGTAGACCAGGGCCCAGCGCTTCTTCCTGGCCTTGGCTGCCTCTTCGACCACCGACGCCGCCAGGGCGTGTGTGCCCGAGCGCAAGCGGTAGGTGTAGCGGTTGCCGTTGTCCCACACCACCTTGTCGCTCAAGGGGCCGGAGGCGAGAAAGAAGGTCTTGCGCTGGGCAGCGAAGTCGGCCACGGCCAGACCCACGTTGGACAGCGTGACGCCAGCCAGCACGTCCACCCGTTCGCGCGACACCAGCTCTTCGGCCGCACGCACCGCATCACCCGGGTTGGCGTTGTCGTCGCGGAAGATGGTTTCCACCTTGCGGCCCAGCAGGCCGCCGCTGTTGTTGATCTCTTCCTGCGCCAGTTCCCAGCCCTTGCGGTAGGGGCCCATCAGGGCGGGCAGCGCCTTGTAGCTGTTGAGCTCGCCAATGCGTATGGGCTGCTGGGCGTGGGACACCGAGGTGCACGCCGTCCAGAGCGTGGCCAGCAGGCCCATGGTTCTCAGAATGTTTTTCATGATCGGACTCCTTGGGTGGGTAGGAAAGGGGCGGACATTTGATCTGGCTCAAACACGTGTTCACTTCTTTGTGTTGAACTTACTTCATTTATGTAGAGACTACTCCATAAATTTAAGCTTGTAAACTGGCGAGACAAAGTGCGTCCCCGTTTTGGGAGGGCGCCAAGGCAGGCACATGAAAAAAACCAGCGACGGTTCCGAGACAACCCCCGAGGGCACCAGCAAGACGCCGGCCCGCAAACGCGCTGCTGCCAGCAAAGAAACCAAAGGGGTGGGTGCGCCGA
This sequence comes from Hydrogenophaga sp., assembly GCA_030696525.1. Taxonomy (GTDB): domain Bacteria; phylum Pseudomonadota; class Gammaproteobacteria; order Burkholderiales; family Burkholderiaceae_C; genus Hydrogenophaga. The sequence continues at coordinate 3,763 of JAUYSB010000240.1, forward strand.
CGCGCCCCACCAAGCGGCGGCGCAGCCCCGAAGAGGTGCAGGCCCGCATCCTGGCGGCGGCCGTGGCGGAGTTCGCCGAGCACAGTTTTTCGGGTGCACGCATCGACCGCATCAGCAAGCGGGCCAAGACGGTGGACCGCATGCTGTACTACTACTTTGGCAGCAAGGAGCGCCTGTACCAGGCGGTGTTGGAGCACGGCTACGCCGAGCTGATCGCGGCGCAGCGCAGCTTCGAGTTCGATGCGGCCGACCCGGTCCAGGGCATGCGCGAACTCATCAGCCACTCGTGGAACCACTACCTGCACCACCCGCAGCTGGTGCGGCTGTTGGTGACGGAAAACCTCTTGCGCGCCAAGTACCTGAAGAAGTCAAGCAAGATCAAGGGCACCTTGATGCCCCTGGTCGAACGCGCGAGCAGCGTGCTGGCAGCCGGACAGCAGGCCGGCGTGTTCCGCCAGGATGCCGACCCGCAGCGCATCCTGATGACGGTGATGTCGCTGGGCTTTTTCTATCTGTCCAACCAGTTCACCACGGCCCACTGGCTGGAGGTGGACCTGATGGAGCCTGCGCGCCTGCTGGCGTGGGAAAAACACATTTGCGACGTGGTGCTGGACCACCTGACCCACGGCGCGTGAGCGCCATAGGCCTGCGGGCGCAGGCTCAGAGCGCCTTGACCAACTCCGGCACAGCCGTGAACAGGTCAGTCTCCAGCCCGTAGTCGGCCACGCTGAAGATCGGGGCTTCGGGGTCCTTGTTGATCGCCACGATGACCTTGCTGTCCTTCATGCCGGCCAAATGCTGGATGGCGCCGCTGATGCCCGCTGCGATGTAGAGCTGCGGTGCCACGATCTTGCCCGTCTGGCCCACTTGCAGGTCGTTGGGCGCGTAGCCCGCGTCCACCGCCGCGCGGCTGGCGCCAATGGCCGCGCCCAGCTTGTCGGCCAGCGGGGTCATGACTTCATTGAACTTCTCGCTGCTGCCTAAAGCGCGGCCACCCGAGACGATGATCTTGGCGGCGGTCAGTTCGGGCCGCTCGCTCTTGGCGATCTCGTTGCCCACGAAGCTGCTCTTGCCGCTGGCCGTTTGTGCGGCTGCGGTTTCGATGCTTGCTGATCCGCCCGTGGCCGCTGCGGC
>JAUYSB010000250.1 GCA_030696525.1 Hydrogenophaga sp.
GACCACATGGCCGAAGACCACATGGCCGACGTCCTTGCCGTCCACGCCGGCACGCGCCAGCGACTCGCGCACCACGGTGGCGCCCAGCTCGGTGGGCGGAATGTCCTTGAGGCTGCCCCCAAAGGTGCCAATGGCGGTGCGCACTGCGCTGACGACGACGACTTCACGTTTCATGGTTGCTCCTTCAAGGCATCAGCCGTTGGATCAAGGTATTGGCCAATGGCCAGGGTCCAAAGCCCGAGCCTGGGTTGAGGTGGCCGACGTTGCCCAGATCTTCGATGGCGCTGCCCCATTCGCACGCGAGTTGACACACCTCATCGAAATCGCCCAGCGCGTCGTTGCGGCTAGCGGCCACCAGCGATGGGAAGGGCAGGCGCTCGCGCGGCACGGGAAGCCAGCCGGCGGCGTCCAGCGCTTCCAGTTGCGGATAGGCCGCCGGCAACGGTCGGTCGAAGGTGGGTGGGGTGGCCAGCAGCGCGCCAGCCACGTGCTGGGCCAGCACCGTGCGGCGTGCCCAATGCGCCACCAGCACGCAACCCCCGCTGTGTGCCACCAGCAACACCGGCCCGGCTATCTGGGCCACGCCATCGTCCAGGGCATCCATGCGCGCGGGCAGGGCCAGGTTGTCGCGCCCCATGGGGGCCACGCTGCGTGCCCGCGGCCACTGTGCGGCCAGCAGGGTTTGCCAGTGCTGGGCGACGTGGTCGCGCAGGCCGGGCACGATGAGCACGGTGGGGAGGGCTGAGTTCATGTTCAGGCGGTAGCGGTGGCTTCGGCCATGGCGGTGCGCATTGCCGCCAGCAGCGATGAGACTGGTTGTGCACCCGACAGCGCCAGCCGGCCATTGAACACAAAAAGCGGCACACCGTTGACCGGTGCACCGCTGGGCAAGGGCAGGTCGAGTCGGCATGCGACTTCGATCGGGTCCAGCCCGGCCTCGGTCGCGATGTCGAGCAGGGTCGATTGGTCGGCCAGGTTTTCGCCGCGCTGGAAATAGGCCTGGAACAGGCGCTCGATCAGTGCCTGGTGGGCCGCGGCGCCCAGCCTGCGGCCGGCTGCGGCCAGCAGCTGGTGCGCGGGCCCCGTGTCGGGAAAAACGCGGATGCGCGCAAAGTCGATCTCGGCGCCGGCCTGCCGGGCCGCCGCCAGCACCTGGGCCTGGCGCGCCTGCACCGCCTGGGGGCTGCCCAGGCGCTGTTCGTAGAAGCGGGCGAAGTCCCAGCCTTCGGGCGGCACACCGTCAATCAGCCGCACCGGGTGCCAGCACACGGTCACAGCGACCTCGGGTTGCTCGGTTTGCCACTGTGCCAGCGCGGCGTCAAGCTGGCGCTTGCCGATCAGGCACCAGGGGCAGATGAGGTCGAACCAGACCTCGATCCGCACGCTCGGGCCCACCGGCTTCATGCCACCTTGCGCAGGAAACCCTGCTGGCGACCGGGCGCGTTGGGCGCAAAGCCGTTGGCGGCCAGAGTCTCTTCCACGGTGTCATAGAACACGCCGATCTTGCAGATCTCGCGGGCTTGTTTGCCGGTGGCGATGGGACGGCCGAATTCCTTGGCCACGCGGACCAGCTGCTCGATCTGTTCGACCGTGGTCATCTTCTCGGTGCGGGCCTGGTTCCACAGGTTGTCCTCGATGCCACAACGCACGTGCAGGCCCATGGCCATGCCCATCATGTTGATGGGCAGCACGTTGCGCATGCTGCTTTCCACCGTGAGCATGGTGCCGTCGGGAATGGCGCGCACGAAGTTGCTCAGGTTGTAGATGTTGGGTGCGTCCATGCCGCCGCTGATGGCGACCCAGTTGCACACCAGCGGACCTTTGTAGATGCCGCGGCGGATCAGGCGCTCCACGGTCTCGAAGCTGTTGAGGTTGTAGAACTGGAAGGCGCTCTGGATGCCGGCGGCGGACAGGCGCTTGACGTGCTCTTCCACGAAGCTGGGTGTGGAGGGCACGACCATTTCGGTGTAAGCGCGGCGGCCTTCGGGCGTGGCCATGGAGGTGCCGGCGATGTCGGCCTCTTCCATGTGTTCGGTCACGTTCATCTGGGTGGTGTTGACGGTGACGGTCACCTGGTCGGGCTTGGGGTCGAGCTCGGCGAGCATGTGGCGGGTGTCGTCGGACAGCCACTTGGCCACCTCGCCCTCGCCGACCGGGGCAAACGAGATCGAACCGCCCACCTGGATGATCATGTCGGGCACGGCTTGGCGCACACCGGCGATCAGTTCGTTGAACTGCGACAGGCGCTTGCTGCCCTTGCCGTCGAGCTCACGCACATGCAGGTGCAGCACGGTGGCGCCGGCGTTGTAGCAGTCCACTGCCTTTTGCACCTGCTCTGCCATGGTGACGGGGATGTCCTCGGGAAAGTCCGAGGGAATCCACTCGGGACCGTAGGGCGCGGCGGTGATGACCAGAGCTTGCTGGTTTTCGGGGAAGAGGTGGCCGTCGAGAAAGTACATGGTGGTCTCCGGTATTGGGCAATGAAAAGGGCTTAGAAGGTGGGCGTGCCGATGATGCCGGCGCGTTCCATCTTTCGGTGGCAGGGCGGGTAGTCCATCACCGCGTAGTGCTGGGTGGCGCGGTTGTCCCAGATGGCAATGCTGTTGGGTTGCCAGCGCCAGCGCACCTGGTATTCGGGGATGGCCGCCTGGTTGATCAGGTACTGCAGCAAGGCGTTGGCACCCTGGGTGTGGTCCTGGCCATAACGCACGTTCTCGGGCGTGTGGAAGTTGGTGAAGTGGGTGGTGAAGGCGTTGACGAACAAAACCTTTTCACCCGTCTCGGGGTGCGTGCGCACGACCGGGTGCTCGGGGTCCGGGTACTGGGCCTTGAGCGCCAGGCGTTTTTCGATCGGCATGGCGGCGCCGAAGCTGGCTTCGATGCTGTGGCGGGCACGCAGTCCGGCGATGCGGGCTTTCACGTCCTCGGGCAGCTTCTCGTAGGCCAGCGCCATGTTGGCCCACATGGTGTCGCCGCCCACCGGCGGGCATTCCACGCAGCGCAGCACGCAGCCCATGGGTGGGGCCTCGCGCCAGGTCGCATCGGTGTGCCACGCGTTTTCGTAGCGGTCGTTGGGCTGGTCGGGGTTTTTGTAGATGCGCACCAGGCCGGGATGGTCGGGGTCGCTGCCGGCCACCGGGTGGTCTTCCAGCTCGCCGAATTTGCGCGCAAAAGCCACGTGTTCGGCGCGGGTGATGTCCTGGTTGCGCAGGAACAGCACCTTGTGTTTGAGCAGTGCGGCCTTGATGTCGGCGAACAGCGCGTTGTCGCGCGCTGCGTCGCCCAGGTTCACGCCAACAAGTTCGGCGCCTATGGCACAGGTCAGGGGTTCAATACGCATATTGTTGTCTCCTCGGGATGTTGTGGTGGGGCTCAGAGCACGAAGATGGACGAGCCGGTGGTCTTGCGCGCTTCGAGGTCGAGGTGTGCCTGCTGTGCGTCTTCCAGCGCGTAGTGCTGGTGGATCTCGATCTGGATGCGGCCGGCACCCACGTGGCCAAACACCTCGGCGGCTAGCGCGGCTTTTTCCGCCGGGTCGGCGATGTAGTCGGCCAGGGCAGGGCGCGTCAGGTAGAGCGAGCCCTTCATGGCCAGCAGGTTGGGGTTGAAACCCTCGATGGGGCCGCTGGCCGTGCCCACACACACCATCAGGCCACGGCGCTTGAGCGAGTCCAGCGAGGCCATGAAGGTGTTTTTGCCCACGCTGTCGAACACCACGTCCACGCCCCGGCCGTCGGTGAGTTCGCGCACCCGCTTGGCCACGTCCTCATGGCTGTAGTTGATGGTGTGGGCGCAGCCGTGGGCGCGGGCCACTTCGGCTTTTTCTTCGGTGGACACGGTGCCGATCACCGTGATGCCGAGCAACTTGGCCCATTGCGACACGATCAGGCCCACGCCGCCGGCCGCGGCGTGCAGCAGCAGCGTGTCACCGGCCTTGAAGTCGTGGATGCGGCGCATCAGATAGGCCGAGGTCAGGCCGCGCATGGTCATGGCGGCAGCGGTCTCGAAGGCGATGTCCTCAGGCAGCTTGATCAGCGGTGCGGCGGCGATCAGGCGTTCGGTGCTGTAGGCGCCCAGGGTGTTGAGAAAGCCGGTGTAAGTCACGCGGTCGCCTACGGCCACGTTGTCCACGCCTTCACCCACGGCCAGCACCACGCCGGCGGCTTCCACGCCCATGCCCGCTGGCAGCGGCATGGGGTAGGTTCCGTTGCGGAAATAGGTGTCGGCGTAGTTCAGGCCCACGGCCACGTGGCGCAGGTGCACCTGCCCTGGGCCGGGGGCGCCCACTGCCACGTCTTCGAGCTTGAGCACCTCGGGGCCGCCGGTCTGGTGCATGCGGATGGCTTTGGCCATGTCTGTGTCTCCTGTGGGTTGTGCCCTGCGGCGTGTTCGTCTGCAACGCACTGTAGGTATTCGGCTCCCACGCCGCTTTGCAAGTTCTGCCAACGGCTTATCATTTCGTGCCAAACACGCCACATCCCATGAACGCACTTGTACGCGCCGCCACCCTGACCAACTTCCTGGAAGTGGCGCAGGACCTGGGCCTGAACCCCTTGCCGCTGTTGCGCGAGGTGGGACTGAGCCGCGCCCTGCTGGCCGAGCCCGAACAGCGCATCCCGGCGACCTCTGCGGTGCGTCTGCTGGAGATGGCGGCCCAGGCCAGCGGGTGTGTGCAGTTTGGCCTGCGCATGGCCGAGTCACGCCAGCTGTCGGACTTTGGGGTGGTCAGCCTGCTGATCAGCCACCAGCGCACCCTGCGCGACGCCTTGAGCGTGACCATGCAGTACCGGCACCTGCTCAATGACACCCTGGCCATGCAGCTTGAGGATGCGGGCGACATGGTCGTCATCCGCGAGGAGGTGGTGGCCACGGCGCCCTCGCGCCAGGCCACCGAGCTGGCGCTGGGCGTGTTGTTTCGCATGTGCGCGGCCATCATGGGCGGTCGCTGGGCACCCCGCAGCGTGAACTTCAGCCATGAGGCGCCGGGCGACCTGACGCTGCACAAGCGCGTGTTCGCCTGCCGGGTCGAATTCGGCAGCGAGTTCAACGGCATTGTCTGCCGCGCCAGCGACCTCGACGCGCCCAATCCGGCGGCCGATCCTGCCATGGCGCGCTATGCCCAGCGTTTTGTCGAATCACTGCCCCTGGTGAACGAACCCTCCGTGCTGCTGGACGTGCGCAAGGCCATCTACCTGATGTTGCCCAGCGGCCGCGCCAGCAGCGACTACGTGGCCCAGGCCCTTGGGCTGAGCGTGCGCACCTTGCAGCGCCAGCTGGACGAAGCCGGCACCAGCTTCACCGCCATGCGGGGCGAGGTGCGGCGTGAATTGGCGCAGCGTTACGTGGCCAACCCACGCTATTCGCTGGTGCGGGTGTCTGAGCTGCTGGGCTACAGCACGCCCAGCTCCTTCACGCGCTGGTTCATCACGCAGTTTGGCCAGGCGCCACAGGATTGGCGCAAGGCCCATCCGGCCCAAGGCTGATCAGTTCGGACGCTGGCGCCAGGCGCGCGCGCTGCAGCCAAAACCCTGGCGAAACCAGTAGGCAAAGGCGCTGGGCGAGGAAAAACCCAGCAGGGTGGCGATCTCGGCCAGCGGGCGCTGGTTTTGCCGCAGCTGCTGCTCCGCCATTTCCATGCGCACCGCCTGAAGCACGGCCGAGAAGTCGGTGTCCTCGGCGATCAGGTGGCGGTGAAGCGTGCGGCGGTCCACCCCCAGGTGCTGCGCCACCTGCTGGGCAGTGCAACGCCCGCCCGGTAGCAGGGCGGTGATGAGCTGGCGGGTGGTGGTTTGTGCGCTGCGCTGGCCGCGCGAGAGTTCGCCGTCGAGGTAGCGCCGCAGGAAACTGGCCATGGCCGTCTGGCTGCCCGAGAGGCCTTGGGCCAGGTCGCTGGCGCGGCAGACGATGCCATTGAAGTCCGCGCCAAAAACCACACGGGCGCCAAAAAAACGTTCGAAGCGTTCCGGTTCCCCCACGGCCGCCTGCTTCAAGCCCACCCACTGCGGTTGCCAGCGATCGGCCAGCAACTCCTGCAGGATGCGGTGCATCACCCCCACCGCCAACTGCATGGACTGTGCCAATGTCGCCCCCGGTTCGGCCAGCATGTCCTCGGTGATGCGCAGCAGCCCGTCGGTTTCTTCCAATTGCGTCACCAGTGATGCGTTCAGCAGACGCAGGTAGCGGCACAGTGTGTCCAGCGCCGCACGAGCGCTGGGCTCCTCCTTGAGCACGAGGCTGATGGGGCCGAGGTTGGACAGCGAGCGCCGTGCCGCCAGGCGCAGCCCAAAATCCTCCGCACGGCTGGCACGCGCACTGTCATCGAGCAGCCGGCGCACGGCCTGGGTGCTGATGGGCGTTTCAGGGTCGGCCAGGCTGCGCAGCTGCAGGCCGGCGCGTCGCAACATGGCCGATGCGTCCAGACCCAGCGATTGCGCCAATTCGACGTAACCGTTGAGACTGGCGCTGCGCACAACCGGCAGATGGGTGGCCATCGGGTGTCCCAAATTCGAAAGTTCTTGGCACGAATTATCAAGCCGACCTGGGGTGGCCTGCCTACCATTCGTCCACGGTTTGCAACAAGCCTGCCGACAAACACCGGGGTGGCCCGGGCACACACAGATTTGGAGACATACATGCATTTCACTTCCCGCACCTCGCGGCGCGCTGTTTGCGCCACCTTGCTGGCTTTGGCCGTGCCGACCACTTTTGCCTGGTCCGACAAACCGGTCAAGGTCATCGTGCCCGCGCCCGCTGGCGGCGTGATGGACCAGGTGGCGCGCATCCTGGGTGACCAGTTGGCCAAGGACATCGGTCAACCCGTGGTGATCGAGAACCGTGCCGGCGCGGGCGGTGTGATCGGCATGCAAGCGCTGGTGACCGCACCGGCCGATGGCTCCACCATCATGTTCACGGCCAGCAACCTGCTGACCGAAATCCCGCATGTGCTCAAGGCCAGCATGGACATCGTGCCCAAGGTGCGCCCGGTGGCGGTGGCCGCGCGCGATAGCCTGGTGTTGATCGGTGCGCCCAACACCCCGGCCAAGGACCTCAAGGAACTGATCGGCTACGTCAAGGCCAATCCGGGCAAGGTGAGCTTTGCCTCTTACAGCACTGGCACCGCCTCGCACTATGCAGGCATGATCCTCAACCAGAAGGCCGGTCTGGACATGCAGCACATTTCATTTGCCGGCATTCCGCCGGCGCTGACGCAAGTCATGGGCGGCCAGATTCCGGTGATGTTCTCTGGCGTCGGGCCCACCAAGCAGTTCATCGTGGCGGGCAAGGTGCAGGTGTACGGTGTGGCCACCAAGGCACGCTCCAGCCAGTTGCCCAACGTGCCCACGCTGGCAGAGCAGGGCTACCCCGACCTGGACTTCAGCAACTGGGTGGGTGTGATTGCAGCCGCCACGCTGTCTGACGCGATCGTCAACAAGATCAACGACGCGGTCAACAAGGCGGCCAACCATCCCGACGTGAAGGCCAAACTGGTGGCGTCTGGCTTTGAGGTCAGCCCGCGTGATCTGGAGGCCCCGCAACTGGCGCAATCGGTCAAGGCCGAATTCGAGCGCAACGCCGCCATCGTCAAGACTTTCGACATCAAGCTCCACCAATGAGTCGGTGTGCCGGCCGTGTGCCGGCACCGCCGTGTCTTTCCCCAACAGCTGTGACTGGCTGCCGCTTGCCGCGTGGCCAGGGACCGACTGTGCCAGGCCCTTTGATTCCATCCCAACAGGAGACTACCTTGACGCATTTCCAACCGACACCCTCGCTCACATTGGGCCAAACCGCCGCCGTGGCCGCTGCTCTGCTGGTCAGTGCCCAGCTGGCCCATGCGCAGGACAACAACGTGCAACTGTTTGGCTCGGCCGCTGTGTCGGTCGTGCACCTGAGCAACCAGGCCGATGGCACCGGCGCCCGCCAGGTCACCGGCCCCTGGACCGGCCCTTCGCTGGGCGTGCGCGGCAGCGAGTCGCTCGGTGGTGGCCTCACCGCCAGCTTCCGCTTCGAGTCCAGCCTGGACCTGCAAAGTGGCATCGGCGGCCGCACGGTGGCCGGCACGGCCCGCTTCTTCGACAAGGCCGCCTGGCTGTCGCTGGGCAACCAGCAGGTCAGCCTGACTGCTGGCCGCCAACTGCACGCAGGCATTGATCGCATCGCTGAAACGCTGGACCCTTTCTACGCCAACGCCGACGGCAAGCTCATCCTGTCCACCCTGGCGCTCAACGCCACCAACACTTTTGCCGGCTTCGACACCCGCGTGGACCAGGCGCTCAAGCTGCGCGCGCAATTGCCGGGTGGCGTGAAGGCGGGCCTGAGCTACGGTTTTGAAACCGAAGGCAAGCTGGGCAAGAGCCTGTCGGCCGACCTGGGCTGGCAGACCCAGCAAATGGGCCTGGGCGCCTACCTGTTCAACTACAAGAACGCAACCGGCCAGCTGGAGCAAAAGACCTGGGGCCTGGGCGGCAACTACCTGCTGGGCAAGGCGCGTGTGCATGCCCATTACATGAAAGCGCAACACGACAAATCGGCCGGTGGTGCCACTCGGCAGTCGGACGCGGTTCTGGGCTTGGGCGTGACCTATCCGGTGAGCCCAGTGTTGACGGTGCGGGCAGCGTACTACCGCGATGGTGGCCGCGACGTGGGCGGCGTGAGCGGCCGCGACGGCACGCGCAGCACGGTGGCCCTGGTGGGCGATTACGCCTTTTCCAAGCGCACCAGCCTGAACGTGGGTGTGTTCCGCAACGGACTGGCCGGCGCCTTCACCACCGACCCCACCAGCCTGGCCGTGCTCGGCTTGGTCAACCCGGCCACCAAAGCCATCAGCGGTTCGTCCAGCACCGGTTTCGCCGTTGGTCTGACCCACCGCTTCTGAGCGCGGCGGCCTTGTTTCTCTGAGGTGATCGGCGCTGCGGCGCTGTTGTGTGGGCGGGCACTTCGGTGTCCGACCCGCATTTTTTTTCAGGAGTGTTCCCATGAACGGCCAAATGCTGCAGCAGCCGCTGCTGATCTCATCGCTTCTCCAACACGCCGAGCGCCACCACGGCACCCAACAGGTGGTCTCGCGCCGGGTCGAAGGCGACATCCACCGCTGCACCTACGCCGATCTCGCGTCGCGTTCGCGCAAGCTGGCCAAGGCCCTGGCCGGCGTGGGCATGGCCCCCGGCGTGCGTGTGGGCACCATCGCCTGGAACACCTACCGCCACCTGGAGCTGTACTACG
>JAUYSB010000274.1 GCA_030696525.1 Hydrogenophaga sp.
GCGACGGGATCTCAATTTCTTGACAAGGTGTTGTCCAGAGGGGGCGGCGCAGATCCGCTGGAGCTATTCACAGATTTCATGGGCAGAGAGCCGATGATTGAATCATTGCTGAAGCAGGACGGTCTCTTGAGGTGAATGGCCCAACGAATCGTCCGTCTACCTTGTCATTTGTCAAGGTTTGCGGCAAGCAAGCTCCAATTTGAGGATGGCATTTTAAATTCAAGCCTTGCTATAATGCCCGCGCTTTTATTGCACCCGCGTGATCTTGAGCTGGTTACAAGTATTCTTCCTGGCCTTTTCCGGGGCGTTTCCTGCTCGCTGTATGCGGTGATTCGGTTGTTTTTCCTGTCTATCAATCCATTCAGATAGAACCAGGGTCGTTACCTGTTAGCGACCTCAGGCTTAACTCAGATCGTAGCTGTAATCTTAGCTGCCAGCCCTCAGCGAATGGGCGGGCGTAAAAATAACGATTAAAATTTTCACTCAGCCTTTTTCTTATTATGGAGACACGGCGAATGTTGCCTAAAGCAAAGCTGTGGTTAGGCCTGGTGGTTGCTGCGTTAACGCTGTTCAGCACCAATCTGCAGGCAGCCTGGGAATTGAACATGACCCAGGGGGTAACCCAAATCAGTAGAGACACCTATGACCTCCACATGCAGATTCTCTGGTGGTGCGTTGCCATCGGCGTCGTTGTATTCGGTGTCATGCTGTGGTCCATCATCAACCACCGCAAGTCAAAAGGGGCCGTTTCTGCTACTTTCCATGAGAGCACGAAGGTTGAGATCATCTGGACGGTAATCCCATTTGTCATCCTGATTCTGATGGCGATTCCGGCAACTCGCGTTCTGACTGAAGCTTACGACTCATCCGAGTCAGACCTGGACATTCAGGTCATCGGCTATCAGTGGCGCTGGGAATACAAGTACATGCGTGAGGATGCGAACGAGGAAGAGGTTTCCTTCTTCAGCGTGATGAGCACCTCCAGAGAAGAAATCAGCAATGATCTCCCCAAGCAGGAACACTACCTGCTCGACGTCGATAATCCCCTCGTAATCCCTGTCAATCAGAAAGTCCGCTTCCTCGTGACTGCAAATGATGTCATTCACGCCTGGTGGGTGCCGGATTTCGCTGTCAAGAAAGACGCTATCCCGGGGTTCATCAATGAGGCTTGGACGATTGTGGAAGAGCCAGGCATTTACCGCGGTCAGTGCGCGGAACTTTGCGGAATCGACCACGGCTTCATGCCGATTGTCGTTCATGCCGTTGAGCAGGAAGAGTATGACGCCTGGTATGCAGAACAACAGGAAACGGCCCGGGTCACCCGTGAAATGGCGAACAATGTTGTCACAATGGAAGAGTCAATGACGAGCGGTGGTGATGTTTATGCCAGAAACTGTGTGGCCTGCCACCAGGCTGCGGGCACTGGTCTGCCCCCTGCATTCCCGGCTCTGGCTGGTAGCGATGTCGTGACAGGAGATCTGCGCGCCAATATCGATCTGCTGATACAAGGTGTTCCTGGCACCGCCATGGCCGCCTATGGAAATCAGCTGAACCCTATCGAACTGGCAGCAGTCACTACCTACATCCGAAATTCGTTTGGTAACGCCACGGGCGATCTCGTGCAGCCCTCCGACGTCAACACAATCCTGCAAGAAGCACAGTAAGAGGACGGTAGAACAAAATGAGCGCAGCACACGACGATCATCATCACGGTCCAGCGAAAGGCATATCGCGATGGTTGTTCACTACCAACCATAAAGATATCGGTTCCCTTTACCTGTGGTTCAGCTTTGCCATGTTCCTGCTTGGCGGCACGTTCGCCATGGTTATCCGGGCAGAGCTGTTTCAACCGGGTCTGCAACTGGTAGACCCCAACTTTTTCAATCAGATGACGACCATGCATGGTCTGATCATGGTGTTCGGTGCGGTAATGCCGGCATTCGTGGGCCTGGCCAACTGGATGATCCCGATGATGATCGGTGCGCCCGATATGGCGCTGCCACGGATGAACAACTGGAGCTTCTGGATTCTGCCGTTCGCGTTCGCGATGTTGTCAGCAACGTTGTTCATGGAAGCTGGCGCGCCTAACTTCGGCTGGACGTTCTACGCCCCGCTCTCGACGACGTATGCCCCTGAGACAGTGACGTTCTTCATCTTTGCGGTGCACATCATGGGTGCTTCATCCATCATGGGCTCGATCAATATCATCGCCACGATTCTGAACATGCGAGCTCCCGGCATGACGCTGATGAAGATGCCACTGTTCGTGTGGACCTGGCTGATCACTGCGTACCTGCTGATCGCGGTTATGCCGGTGCTCGCTGGTGTTGTCACCATGATGCTGTTCGACATTCACTTCGGCACCAGCTTCTTCAACGCTGCCGGTGGCGGTGACCCCGTATTGTTCCAGCACGTGTTCTGGTTCTTCGGTCACCCGGAAGTTTACATCATGATTCTGCCGGCCTTCGGTATCGTCTCCGCAATCATCCCGACCTTCGCCAGAAAGCGTCTGTTCGGTTATGACTCGATGGTTTACGCCACAGCGTCCATCGCATTCCTCTCGTTCATCGTGTGGGCTCACCACATGTTCACAGTAGGTATGCCGATCGCAGGTGAGCTGTTCTTCATGTACGCCACCATGTTGATCGCGGTGCCAACGGGCGTGAAGGTGTTCAACTGGGTTGCCACGATGTTCCGCGGCTCCATGACTTTCGAAACTCCGATGCTGTTTGCGATTGCTTTCGTGGTGCTGTTCACCATGGGCGTCTTCACAGGGCTGATGTTGGCAATCACGCCGGCTGACTTCCAGTATCACGACACGTACTTCGTCGTGGCACACTTCCATTACGTATTGGTGCCAGGTGCCGTATTCTCGATCATGGCAGCGGTTTACTACTGGTTGCCAAAGTGGACCGGATACATGTACGACGAAACATTGGGCAAGCTGCACTTCTGGCT
>JAUYSB010000041.1 GCA_030696525.1 Hydrogenophaga sp.
AGCAGCAGATGCGATGGACCAACGAAGGCGCTCACCATCTCGTTCAGGTTCGTGTCGCTGCGCTGAACGGTGAACTGACGCCAAAGCGTTTGGCGGCCCTTTCAAAGTTGCGTTGTGAGAATGCTCCCCAGCATCGTCAGGTCGCGTAAGGCCTCCCAAGGTTTGAATCACTCTCCCGTGAAGGAGAGTGATCCAAACCGTGGGAGGCACCTGGCGGAGGAAATCGTATGACGTCCGGTCAAACTCAGTGGGCTGTCGGCTACCCACACACCCAAAGGCTTGCCACAAAATTGATCATCGAAGCCGCGGTGAATTGGATACTCTGGCCTCCCACGGTTTGGATCACTCTCAACGGCATTCGCCTTTGCCACCGGGTGTGGTGTATATCTACCGCCTGGCTCGCGCCGTGGGTGGCTGCGGGTGAACAGTCTCAATCATAAACATTTGCTTATGCATGACTTCCCTTGCTCAGACCCCATGGCGCAGAATGAGCGATGAGTCGTGGGCATGTGGGAGTTCACCAAAAGGCGCGCAGGCGGTCACCACCAAGTACTCGATGGCGACCGGCGTTCCATTTGCTGTGTGGACGAGCATGGGCTTTCGTGCTGTTCAAGCTATGCCCCAATGATCACTGTGATTTCGGAACCGACTTCAGAGCAGGAGCTTCCCACGGGGCACTTGCTCATTCCCTTTTGCTGATTTTGGCTTTTGAGCATTTCTGCCATATTGGCTGCCCAGGGCACGACGCATAGGGCGTGCCCTGGGTGCCGGCGCAAGCTCCACTCGAGAGCTTCCCCGCAAGTTGCTCGCTACCCACGTGGACCAGGATTGCGCAGTGGCCCGCCACTGTACTTGATGCCTCGATTGGGCGCCACGCCAAATAGAATTTTCATTTGCCATTCAATGTAGCATCAATTTATCATGGACTTGCCTTTGCAGCCATGAGCATTGATAATTACACTTATCAAAAATGGTTCGATGAAAAACAGACTTAACATCATTCAAATACTCGAGCAGGCTCGCAAGATTCAAGGGCTCACCCAAGAGGACTTGGCCAAGCGGGCGGGCACAAGCCGCATCACCGTGGGCCGCGTGGAAGCCGGGTTCGATCCCAAGCTTTCAACAATCTACGAAATGGCGCGCGCCATGGGGCTGGAGTTGACTCTGATTCCCAAAGCCCTCGCCGGGGAGGTGCAGGCGTTCTTGCGCTCTGGCGGCCGCACGCTCGCTCAACCGCCTGGAGCTTCTGCCCCCCCCTCCGTGGTCGAGCTCGCAGGCAAAGCCACATCCGTGGCCACGGCCACAGCCTCCCTCGACGTTACGCCAACACCGTCCAAGCCCCGCCGTGGTCTTGTGCCATTGCATGCCGAAGTGCGGGCATCGTGGGGCCCAAAAAAGTCCGTGGACACCAGCCCTCGCCCTTCTTCTCCCAAGCCCCTAACCAGCAACCCGCACGGCGGGACAGGCAGCAACAGGCTGACCATTTCCGACTCGGCCGCGAAAGCACTGGCCACCGCAGCGAAACTTTCCAAGAAAAAGCCTGATAGAAGTGGCAAGCAATGAATGAGCCCGGCGTCATCAACTACCTGCGCATGTACCTGCACAGCCCAAGCGGCCAGCGCGTGCCCATCGGCTACGCATCCCAGTTCGGTGACGCCATGCGAATGTCGTTCGATGAGGACTACATCAACAACCCTAACCGCCTGACGCTCTCGATGCTTTACACAGGCGCGAGCGACGACGATACACGCAAGATTCTGCTCAGCCAACGTGACGAGCGCCTGGTCCGCAACGACGGCCGCTGGCCTACCTTCCTCCAAAACCTGCTGCCCGAGGGGTACAACCGCGAGAGGCTGGCTCTCAAGCGGGGTTGTGATGAAGACAACGAGTTCGAGCTGCTTGCGGCCGCAGGCCACGACCTGATGGGTGCGCTTGAGGTTGAGCCCACCCCACGCGACGAGGAAATCCCCAAGGTGGTACGCCACTGGCATGTCGCCCAGGGCCTCGATGTGCTTGAGCCAGGCTTCGTTGAGATGCCCGTCGAGGATGGCTTTTCTCTCCCGGGCGTGGTGACCAAGTTTTCTGCGATTCACGATGGCAGGCGATACGTGGTCAAGCGCCACAGCGCCGCCGGCAGTCACATCATCAAGCTGCCCTCCACCAAGCATCCCGATCTGGCTCTGAACGAGTTCATGGGCTACCAACTCTGCGACTCCGTGGGCCTGCAGTGTGCTTCAGCCGAGCTGGCCACGCCGCAAGACGTGGAGTTGCCCGAGCAGGTGGACTTTGAAACCGTCCTGGTGGTGCAACGCTTTGACCGCGATGGTGACCGCCGCATCCACATGGAGGAATTTGCCCAGGCGCTGGGCCTTGCGCCGAAGCACAAGTACGGCAAGGTCATGCTGCAGGACTTCGGTCAGATGCTTCGCCTCATCAATGAGCGATCAGCGCGCCCGGTACTGGATGTGACCGAGTTCCTTGGGCGACTGGTGGCCTTCATCCTCATGGGCAACACGGACGCCCACCTGAAGAATTGGGCTTTGCGCTACGAGGACGGCATTCAGCCAACACTTTCTCCCCTCTACGACCCTGTGTGCGTGTCGAGCTTCTTTGCCGGGCAACCCCTGAACACCTATGCGCAGAACCGCGCGATCGACAAGACGCTGTGCGCCTTTGGCTGGGATGGTTTTGAAGAACTCATCAGGCGCGCAGGCCTGCAGCGTGTCACCTACCACATCCGGCTATGCAGGGACTTGGTCCGCAACGCCCAGGCTACGTGGCCAGCCCTGATGGACGCATTTCCTACACCGCCGGCGATGCGCCTGGAAATCATGGAGCGGTTGAGTGGCAAGGTCGCCATAGCAGCAATGGGCAAGCACGCCTGAATGGCACGCCCGACAGACCACAGTCCCCTTCTGGAGGCTTGAATTGCCTCCTGGTGAAGGTGGGAGCAGCTTGCGGGATGGCTTCTGGCACGCTACGAACCGTTAATCTTACTGTGTCACAAACGTAGTCGGACGTTAACCGTGGCGCAATGCGGGCGATGTCCCAGGGCGCCCGCGAGTGCGACGCTCAACTGAAGGCGCAGCGTCCTGATCGAGTCCGACACGTGACGCTGCGCGCGCTGGGCTTCCCCGAGGGATGTAATCCGGGGAAACGGCAGGTCCTTGGCGTTCGACGAAGTTTTTTTTGCCGCCGGCATCGCTGCCGGCTTTCAGCCGCTGCGCCATCAGGAAGCCGTAAGCCGCGATGCTCAGGCTGGCGTGGTGGTGAAAACCCCGCCAACCCCGTCCCTCATAGTGGCCCAGCCCCAGGTCCTGCTTGAGATCCTGGTAATCGCGCTCGATGCGCCAGCGCATGTGCGCGGCGCGTACCAGGTCGTTCAGTGCCGTGGTTTCGGGCAGCGTGGACAGGTAGTACTTCTCGGGCTCGGCCTGGTCTGCGGGCCACTCGATGAGCAGCCACTGCTGGGGCAGAAGACGCGCCTTGCCGACGTTGCCCCCGGCGCAGCGTACCCGCAGCGCCGCAAAGCGGCCCGTCAGGCGCTCGTTTGTGCCTTCGCGCCAACTGATGTTCTGAAATGTGCTGTCGGGCAAGGACTGCGCCAATGCCTTGACGCTCACCGGCTGTCTCTTGGCGGTGCGTCGTGGCATCACCGGTGGACGGCCCATGCCGCTGTAGGGCTTCGGTGGCAGGGGCTCCACTCCGGGTGGCCAGACCACCACGGCCGAGGTGATCCCGACCACGTAGGGCAAGCCCAGATCGGTCAGCCCCTGACGAAACGCATAGTCGATCCCGTAGCCTGCGTCGGCCAGCAAGCAGTGCCTGGGTGCTCCTTCAGAGAGCAGGCCCCGTAGCTGTTGCAGGGCAATGTGAGGCTTGGTCGCAAACTCGATATCTTCGGGAATCCCGGCCTTGAGTCTGCGCTCGGCGTCTTCGGCCCAATTGCGGGGCAAGTACAGCAGCCAGGCCACCGGCAAGCTGCCTTGTTCGCAGGCCAGCGAGACGCTGACGGCCACTTGGCAGTTGTCCTGCTTGCCCAGCACCCCGCAGTATTGGCGTGCCACGCCCACCGAGTGGACGCCCTTCTTGGGAAAGCCCGTGTCATCGACGATCCACCAGCCTCCAGTGCTGAAGTCCATGTGCGGGACCACCCACTGCGCCACGCGATTGAGCAGTTGCTGGTCGCTCCATTGGGCCTTGGCGACAAAGTGATGCAGGGCTTGGTGCCGGGCGCTGGCGCGCAGTGGATCGACGCGGGCGGCCATGGGCTCGACGCTCTTGCGCGACAGCGGCAGCATCAGACCGGTGCAATACCCGGCCAATCCCATGTGACGGTCGGCATGACCCAGCCCTTCGGCCAAATGAGCCATGTAGAGACCAAACTCTTTGGGTATGTCCATCGCACCCCCATCAAAGGGATAAAGATGGAGATATCATGCCTTATTTTTTATGACACAGTAAGACTAGGCAGGCGAATCGTCCAGGTGCGGCGCACGTGCGAGGTCGTCTACATGCATCCGCGCTTCGACAGACGCCATGATCAACCGGCCAAGTTGGAGAGCCGAGTCAACACGCTGACTCTTGAACCGTAGTAGCAGACAAGGACGACTCAGATTTGCTGCCACATAATCGTCAAATCAATTTACAGATGGAGAAATGAATGATTGCATTGAAAGTGATGAGTAGGGCAGCGGCACTAGCTGCACTTGGGCTGGCTCATACGCTAGCGATGGCGCAGGTACCGCCACCCGTTGTCGTTACTTTCGGAGTGGACGCGGCATCGGTGCCCACATTGTCGCAATGGGGCATGATCATCATGTCAGCGTTGCTGGCTGTAGCGGCGGTGATCGCCATGCGCAAGAACTCGAGCAGCAAGACCGTCTTGTCCCTCGCGCTGGCCGCACTGGTATCGTTCGGTGCTTTCAATGGATCCGAGTTGCTGGCTCCCGCGAGGGCGAACGGTTACACAACATACAATTTGAGCAGCGGCACTGGTGGGCAACTCAGCTTGCCATCCAGCAGCGCTTTTGTTTACGTGTTGAACGACATCCCGACCACACAACGCATTCTCGGCATTTCACCGCTCTATTCTGATCAAAGAGAGGAAGGCGGAAATCCCCCATGCTACGTCGGTATAGTGCTTGCTCAAAATCAGGCCTGTGCCCTGCGGACTCGACCACCGGTTTGACGGTTTGGATCACTCTCTTCGTTTTTGTCCAGATCACCAGTTGTGCGGCCATCTGTGAATGGGGTAGAGAGTGATCCAAACCGTGGGAGGCACCTGGCGGAGGAAATCGTATGACGTCCGGTCAAAATCAGTGGGCTGTCGGCTACCCACACACCCAAAGGCTTGCCACAAAATTGATCATCGAAGCCGCGGTGAATTGGATACTCTGGCCTCCCACGGTTTGGATCACTCTCCGGCGTGCTGCTGCCGCGTGTGCGCGGCGCCGATGACCTGCGCGCAGCCGCTCGGGCGGCGTACTATCCACCCCTGGGCGCCCGGGGTGTGTCGGCCAGCACTCGTGCGGCCGGCTATTCAGCGGCGGGGCTGAAGGCCTGCGTGAACAAGCGCTGCGAGCAGATTCTGCTGGTTCCCATCATCGAACACCCGGATGCCGTGGCGCACATAGATGCCATTTGCGCCTTGCCCGAGGTGTTGGCGATTGCCTTTGGCGTGAACGACCTGAGTTTTGCCATGGGCCACGGCTTTGCTATGTTGGAAAGCGCCGAAGTGCAGGCGGCGCACGCAGCTGTGCTGGCTGCTGCGCGCCGCCACGGCGTGGCAGTGATGGGGAGCCCGAGAGAGCACGACACCACCACCGCGCAGCAGGTGGTGGACGAAGGCGCATCGGCGCTCATTTACGGGCCTGATCTCAGCCTTTTCCAGAAAATGTGCGCGCAGATGGCGACCGCCCACCGAGCCGTCGCGGGCTTGCCTCGCTGCCCGGGTTGACGCGAGCAGCGGGTGTACAGTGCGCACGAGAGTGATCCAAGCCGTGGGAGCCCACTTGCGATTTCCCGAAATCAGACCAATCACTCGCGCCTCCCGCGCATGGCAATTTAGGGCCCCCTTTGACCCGGTCTCAGGTCGATCTCGCCTGCGGCGAACGCCTCTGCGACGGCAGACGACACCTTGCTCCAGATATCACCCTTCTCAAGACTTGGGAATCGCTTAGCCAGTTTGCCAGACAAGCGGCCGCCACTCTCCCTCGCAGAACGAATGATCGTGTCGATGTCCGCATCCGGGCCTTCAATGAACTCCTTCACCGCGGCTCGAGCTTGTCCAAGGCTGCGGAAAAAGGACGCCTGCGAATGCATCTCCTGCTGAATTGTTCGCGCGAGAAGACCACCCGAGTATTCGACATGACTCGTCAAGTCAAGGAATCGCCAGGCCGCACGCGCTTCGTCGTAAGCCTCGAAATGGAAGTTCGACAGGACGCCATCCCGCTGCTGCTGCGACTCCCGTGAGAAGCTGTACCGATCAGCGTAGCGCTCCATCAGCGGCCGAGAAAATGCTTCGAGCGCCTGATCATATCGGGCACGCTCAGCAGAGTGCTCCGTGATCAAAGCGGAGATCGGAAGGATGAAAGGCGCGTGTATGGCGCCGTCGCGGCGAAGCACATCGTTGACAAGAAAGCGGTGCACGCGGCCATTGCCATCGGCAAGGGGATGGATGTACACGAACGCGAATGAGGTCACGGCGGCGCGAGCAGTAGCAGATGCGCCGCGCGTGCGAGACACGAAAGTCTGCAAGCCCTGAAGCATCGGACCCACATCAGGCCAATCGGGTGCCACGTAGTGCACGACGTTCTCGTATCGGACCATTTCGCCAACAAACACAGGCGACTGGCGCAGTCCGAACGAGGCAAGCGTCGTGACCTCACCCAGGATTTCCTTCTGCAGCTCAGTCAGGTCCCCTGTGTCGAGCGGAATCTCACCCTCACCTGTCCGCCTTTCCATCACGGCCGCGAAACGCTGAATGCGAGTGACCTGATCCTGCTCGCCTTCGATCAAGAAGCTCGATCGACTCTCACGCAGTGTCATCCAGACGGCGCTGCGACGCAGTACCTCGGCGCCGAATTCGGCCTCCTCCTTGCCCAATGCTGCCGCAAGATCAAATGCAACAGCTTCCCTGACGCCGGCCGTGAGCCGAACGGTAGGGCAAAAGGCAGGGGTGCCCGGCATGTTGTCGCGGACCCTCCACCGAGTGACGTTCGAACTGCTTGTTGCGACGATCTGCGCCTTCGCGTCCAGCGCATCGACGTAGCCACCGGCGATTCGATCGGCGTCAATCGCGAGCAGACGGCCGGTGATCCATTCGTAGAGGAATCCCGCGCGGCGCGCGTATTGGCCGGTTGGCTCTGAGTTCACCCAACGCGCAAGGTCTGTCGGATCCACCCGATCAAAAAGTCGCGCCAGAAACTCGAGATGCACGCCCTCGTGTTTGAGGAGGAACGTAAGATGTCCAGTCAGGTCCTTGGGGCGCATCTGCTCCTGGTAGACCTCCCTCCGGTGACCGTGGTCTACTGTTTGTCGACGGGTGCCGATCTCGCTTCGAACGTTCAGGGGTTGGACGAGTCGGATGCCGAACTCGCGTTCTAGCCACGCACCACCGATTGGATCGGCACTGGCCGAGCGAACCGCGAGGTCGGACTTTTTCTGTTCCATCGAGAGATCCTACCAAAAACGTTAAGAACGGTATAAAAACAATTCTTAATAGTCATTTTTGCATAAAAATAAATAATCAACCCAGAACCACCTCGACCCGTCGTGCGCAGGGTGCTGGGGTTATACAGTCAGTGTCCTCGAGAGTGCCCCGAAAGAGTGTCCAAACCGTGGGAGGCCTTACGCGGCGTGACGGGCCTGGTACCCGCTCGCGCAAGTCACTCGGGAAAGCGTCATCAGTCGCTGCGGCGTCAGTCCACCGTTCAGCGCAGCGGCACGAACCTGTACGTGATAGTGCGCAGCTTCGTTCGTCCAGCGCATTTGCTGCTTTTTGGCCATTCGGTGGCTCACCAGTTTGACCTACAGCCTTCCGCTTTCGACCAGGCGTCACGCGAACTCTTCATCCGGGTGGCCTCCCAGGTTTGGATCACTCTCGCGTCATGCGCGCGGCCATTCGGCAACGCCCCCAGGGCAACGTGCAACTTTGGCCGACCAAGCGAGATTGGCAGCGATTTATTCCCCGCGCCGACAACCGTTTGACATAACTGAAAATCCTAGAATGTCAAGTCGATGCGATAGAGCTGTGACACTTGTCCTTGCACGTCGAGACGGGCGCCGCATGCAAGCGGCATATTGTGGCTGTCTTGGTAGATCCACGCATCAAGGCAAGGTCCACAGGCGGAAGCCCCCAGTGAAGCGAATTGGCCGACATGGCAGCTACGCCGGTGATGGCCAAACTGGCTGGTCATCTCTTCGGGCTATATGTGCTAGTGGCCCTGGGCAACTGGGCCATAGCACAAGCAATTTCCCGAACCGCAAAGGTCTCGGCACGCGGTATAGACACGCGCAGGTCCTGGCCCGTCAACATGCCTTCAATCAATCTCAGCATGGGGGTGGGTGACGGACACGAGTAAGAGCCGATTCACTGAGGCACAGTCAATCGGCGACCTCAAGAATTCAACCTGCCTGCCACCCCACTTTTGACATACAGATCGCGGAGCTGTGTCTTCAGCAGTTTTCCAGTGGGTGTACGTGGCAGAGACTCGACAAACAGCACCTGATCGGGCAACCACCATTTCACCACCCGGGTCTGCAGGTGGGACAGCATGCTACTCTGGTCGAGCTCGCAGCCCGGCTTGCGCACCACCAACAACAGTGGACGTTCCTGCCATTTGGGGTGGGGAACGCCGATGACGGCTGCCTCGGCCGCGGCGGGGTGCGTGACGGCGGCGTTTTCAATGTCAATCGACGAAATCCATTCGCCTCCAGACTTGATGACGTCCTTCGCACGATCAACCAACTTCAAATAGCCGTCGGGATCGATCGTGGCGATGTCACCTGTGTCGAAAAACCCCTGTTCATCAACCACATCTCCGCCCTCACCTTTGAAATAGCCACTGGCTACCCAGGGTCCACGAACTTTGAGCCGACCGGCACGGGTACCGTCCCATGGTAGGTTCTGGCCTGCGTCATCCACCAGCCTGAGCTCCACGCCCCACATACCCCTGCCCTGTTTAAGTTTGACTGCCAGCCGCTCGTCCTGAGTCAACGCGGTGTGTTTGGGCAAGGGCTTATTGACGACACCCAATGGGCTGGTTTCGGTCATTCCCCAACCTTGCAGCACCTGGGCGTTGAACTGTCGCTCAAAGCGCTGCAACATGCCCTGCGACACCGCAGCTCCACCGATACCCACCCGACGCATGGACAATGCGGCAGGGTCGATATTTGGGTGTTCGTCGAGGTGCTGAAACAACATCGACCAAACCGTGGGTACGCCCTGTGAGTAAGTCACTTTCTCATCCCGCAACAGCCGATAGACACTCTCGCCATCGAGGTGCTGGCCCGGAAGCACCAGCTTGGAGCCTGCCATAGCCGCAGCATAGGGTGTGCCCCAGGCGTTGGCATGGAACATGGGCACGATCAGGAGCAGTGTCTCGCCGGTATTGACGCCGTATGTATCGCTAGACAGCGCCATGAGCGAATGCAGCACGGTCGAACGATGCGAGTACAGCACCCCTTTTGGGTTGCCCGTGGTGCCCGAGGTGTAGCACAACGACGAAGCGCTTCGCTCGTCGAACTCGGGCCAGGACCCGCCATCGGGTTGCTTGGCCACCCACTCGTCAAAACACAGCAGACCCGGCAGTTTCCAGGGCTTCATGTCGTTCGGGCCGCAAAGGGCGACGTAGGCCTTGACGGATGGCCAATGGGGCGCAAGGGCTTCGACCATGTCCGCGAATGCGAGATCAAAACAGAGGACCGTGTCCTCCGCGTGGTTCACGATGTATTCGATCTGCTCGGGAAATAGACGTGGATTCACGGTGTGCAACACCGCCCCGCTGCCCGATACCCCATAGTAGAGCGCCAGATGGCGAAAAGAATTCCAGGCCAGGGTGGCCACCCGGTCCCCACGGTCCACGCCCAGTGTGCCCAGGCCTGCGGACAGCTTGCGCGACAGCGAAGCCATCTCGCTCCAATTGCTGCGGTGCATCCCGCCCTCTGGCAGGTTGGAGACAATTTCTGTCTTGCCGTGGAAACGGGCTGCGTGTTCGATCAGGGACGAAATCAGCAACGGCCTGTCCTGCATGAGACCCAACATGTGGTCGGTCCTTTCGTGTTGTGGTCAATCGCGCTCAGCTGACCTCGTGCAGGCGATGCAGCACCGGGAAGTACTGCTGCTCAAAACCCGCATCCACCGCGCGCTGAAAAACGCGCTCCATCATCTCTGCGCCCAGCGCTTTGACCCCGACCTGTTGCGCCAGAGTCAGGGCGTAAGCGTTGTCTTTGCGTGCGTAGTTGGTGGAGAAAGCGCGCTCGGGGTAGTTGCCCGGTACCAGGCTCTTGCGGCCGTGGTTGCGCAGCGCAAAACTGTCGGCCGAGCCTTTCTCGAACACATCGGCCAACAACTGGGGCGACACGCCCGCACGAGATGCGATGGCCATGGCTTCCGACAAGGCGTTGACGATCTGGAACAGCACCATGTTGTTGAGGATTTTGACCACCTCACCGCTGCCTGCCGGGCCGCAATGGGTGATGTCGCTGGCGATGCATTCGAGCAGCGGCTGCCCCATGGCAAACGCTTCTTCGCTTCCGCCCACCATGGTGCTCAAGGTGCCCGCCTCGGCGGCCTCACGCGTGCGCGCCACCGGTGCATCCAGATACAGAATTTGAGCGGCCTCGCAGCGTCGCGCGTGCTCCTGTGCCAAGCGCACTGCGATGGTGGAGGTATCGATCAGCAGTTGGCCCGGGCGCATCAGCGGGAGAATGCTGTTGACCACGCTGTCACTGGCATCACCGTCAGGCAAGGACAGGACGATGATGTCAGACTGATCCACCAGCGTTCGAAGGTCAGGGGCTGCGCTGCCGCCTACGGCTGCCACCGAGGCGACCGCCCCCGCATCGTGGTCCAGGAAGCTGACCAAGGGAAAGCGCTCTCGCCGAATGATGTTGCGGCACATCGCGCCGCCCATCACGCCCAGGCCGATAAAGCCCACCCGTTGAGAAGATACAAGTTTAGATTTAGAGAGCATGTGGTGTTGCCAGATAAATGCTTTTGGATTGCTGGTAGAGCTCCAGTCCGCCCAGACCTTTTTCTCGGCCCAATCCGCTGTCTTTGTAGCCTCCAAAGGGCGCAGCGATGCTCAACTGTTTGTAGGTGTTGATCCAGACCGTACCGGCTTGCAGTGCGTTGGCCAAGCGCCAGGCGCGCGCAAAGTCGCGGGTCCAGATGCCGCTTGCCAACCCGTAATCGCTGTCGTTGGCTTGTGCGATCACCTCGGCCTCATCATCGAAGGGGATGACACACAGTACCGGGCCAAAAATTTCTTCTCGGCAGGTTCGTGACTGGTTGGTCAGTCCGGTGATGATGGTGGGCAGATAGTAGGCGCCGGCTTCGAGTGCCGCATCATCGGGTCGCCGTCCACCTGCTGCGATCGTGCCGCCCTCCTGCAGGGCCGCTTGCACAAAACGTTCCACGTGGTCCCGGTGCGCATGTGATGCCAGTGGCCCCAGATCGGTCGTTGGCACATCGGGCGGCCCAACCCGAAACTGTCCCACCCGTGTCACCAAGCGTTGCAAAAACGCGTCGTAAACGCCACGCTGCACAAACAGTCGGGAGCCTGCCACACAAGATTGGCCCATGCCCTCGAAGATGCCGTCCAGCACGCCCTTCTCGGCCGCATCCAGGTCGGCATCGTTGAAAACGATCTGCGGCGACTTACCGCCCAGCTCCAGTGCGATGGGCACCAGGCGCCCCGCTGCCACGCCGGCCAATGCGCGGCCTGTGCCGGTGCCTCCGGTGAAAGACACCATGCGTACCAGCGGATGTTTCACTAGCTCATGTCCCACGGTGCGTCCCAGACCGGGCAGCACGGTCAGCAGCCCGGGTGGCAGGCCAGCGGCCTCACAGGCCTGCGCCAGTGCCAGTGCGCTTAACGGCGTCACCTCCGATGGCTTGAGCACCACTGCGTTGCCGGCAGCTAATGCGGGCGCCACTTTCTGTGCTTCCATGGTCAGAGGCGAATTCCATGGCGTGATGGCGGCAACGACCCCATAAGGTTCGCGCAGGGTGAGCGAGAGGTAGTCTCCCCGCGCTGGGTTCACCTGCGCGCCCAGCGTCTCGCAGACAGCGGCGTAGTAGCGGAAGGTGGCCACCGCACTGGCCGCCTGCGCCTTGCACTCTTTCCATGGCTTGCCGTTGTCCAGCATCTGCTGCGTGGCAAAGTGGTCGAGCCGCTGTTCGATCGCGGCGGCCACAGCCTGCAGTCGCATGGCCCGCTGGTGGGGCTTGAGCTGGCTCCAGCCGCTGTCGCGGCGCGCACGATCGGCAAATCGGATGGCGGCATCTACCTGTGCCACATCTGGTGTACCGACCAACGCATGGGTCTCGCCGGTGGCTGGGTTGATGCTCGGCAGTGGCTCACCGTCTCCGGCGACCCACTGCCCCAGCATCGGGAAGGGCATCTGCATTTTTTCTCCTGCGAGTGGATTGTGTTGACTTTTTTAGAATATCGTTCTATTTTCGGTGTCATCGAAAAAAAGTCAAGACAAAACACAGGAGACAAAGACGTGCAAGAACACATGGAAGAACGACCAACAGCGCGTACGGTCGGTTTCATCGGGTTGGGGCGGATGGGTTTGGCGCTGGCCGGTCATCTGCTGGCCAAACATCCGGGGCTGATGGTTCATGACATCAACCCCACGCCAGTCAACGCCCTCGTCAAACGCGGTGCGCACGCAGCCACATCGGTTGCGCAGCTTGCAAGCGAATGCGATGTGGTCTTCACCATGTTGCCGGGACCAGCCCAAGCGCGCAGCGTTTGGCTTGGTCCGGAGGGCCTGGTGGCTCAAGCCCGTGCAGGAAGCACGCTGGTGGAACTGAGCACGGTGGACGTGGAGACCATAGACGCGCTGGCCGAAGCCGCGGCGCTCAAAGGCCTTGGTTTTGCAGACGCGCCAGTTGGGCGGCTGGCTTCGCACGCCGACAAGGGCGAGTCGCTGTTCATGGTCGGGGCAGAAGATGCGGTGCTGCGCGAGATTGAGCCCCTGCTGCTCAAGATGGGCACCACCGTACAGCACTGCGGCAAGGCCGGCGCGGGCACACGCACCAAGCTGGTCAACAATTTCATGGTGCTTTGCTACTGTCAGATCAACTCCGAGGCGCTGGTGTTGGCCCGTGCCATGGGGTTGGAATTGGAAGGCACCTTGGATGTTTTGCTGAACACCACGGCCGTCAACGGCCAACTGCGCGACAAGTGGCGCGCCAAGGTGTTGGCTGGCGACCTCACACCTGGGTTCGATCTGGCACTGGGTCTCAAAGACATCTCACTGGCTTGCGCATCCGCGCAGCGGGTCGGTGCGGCGGTGCCGGTGGGTGGGTTGGTGCGCGACCTGTTTCAAATGGCCAAATCTGCCGGTCATGCGGGCCAGGACACGTCGTCCATGACCGACTTCTGGGCCAGCGTCAATGGGCTGAAGCCCTTGCGCCTTGCCGCTTCTTCGCAGAAAGGAACAACACAATGAGTCGCAAAAATTGGACGGCGTGGCTCGACAGCGCAGTACGAAGACTGAATATCTGGGCAATGTGGGTGTCAGGCATCGCCCTGGTTCTCATGGCGGCCCACGTATCTTTCGATGCCTTCTTCAAATACCTGTTCAGTCTGCCCATTCCTGCCACGCTGGAAGTGGTGGCGTACTACTACATGCCCGCGGTGGCTGCACTGCCGATTGCCTATGTAGAGGCCAAGGGTGGACACATCGCGGTGGAGATGCTGTACGACCGCCTGCCGCTGGTGGCGCAGAAAGCGCTGCAGGCCTTCAACAGCCTGGTGATCTTGGGCTTCATTGGCCTGCTGACATGGCTGGCTGGGCGCGAGGCACTGCGCAAGTACGACATCGGTGAATACATGTTCGGTGAATACCCGATCATCATTTGGCCGGGGCGCTTTGTGTTCACTGCTGCGCTGGTACTGATGGTGCTGGTCACACTGGCGAAGTTGATGCGATTGGTGGTTGGCTCATCAGAGCCGGTGGCAGCGGTTGATGTTAAGCAGGAGACTCAGGCATGAATTTGACACTGGGTTTCCTTGGCTTGTTTGCTTTGGTTTTTTTCATGATGTTGCGGTTGCCCATCGGCATCAGCATGGGGCTGGTCTCGTTTGGGGGCATCAGTCTCATGATGGGCTCAAAGACCGCATTCGGTGTGTTCACCAGCGGGCCATTTGAATTTGTGGCCAGTTGGTCACTCAGCTCTATCCCCATGTTCATCTTCATGGGCTACGTCTGCTACCACGCGGGTATCACCGACAGCCTGTTTGTTGCTGTCAAACGCGGGTTGCACAGGCTCAGCGGGGGGTTGGGTATCGCTGCCATCGGCGGTGCAGCGGCCTTTGCATCGGTCTCTGGATCGAGTTTGGCGACGGCCGCCGCCATGGGGCGCATCGCCGTGCCGGACATGGTTCGCAACGGTTACAACCCCGCCTTTGCCGGGGCGTTGGTGGCTGCCGGGGGTACGTTGGGCACGATGATTCCGCCCAGCATCATCATGATCATCTACGGGATCTTCACTGAGACCTCCATCAGCCAGCTGTTCATTGCCGGCATCATCCCAGGTCTGCTTTCAGCGGCCGTCTTTTGTTTGACGATCTGGCTGCGCGTGCGCTTCTCGCCCGATCTGGTGCGCTACAAGCCGCAGCCAGCCGATCTGGGTGATGCGCCCACGATGACCGAGGAAGGCAGCCTGCGCGATGTCTGGCCGATTGCGCTGCTGTTCTTCTCCATCATGGGGGGGCTGTTTGCCGGCCTGTTCTCGGCCGCCGAGGCCGGAGCTGCGGGCGCCTTCATCTCGTTGCTGATCGCCTCCACCCGCAAACGCTTCGGCCGCGAAAGCTTCCGTCGCGCCGTGGTGGAAACGCTGGAAACCACCGCATCCACCTTTCTCATCGGTATCGGTGCCATCCTGTTCACGCGCTTCATGGCGCTGTCCGGTGTGCCTGAATACCTGTCTTCGCTCATTGTCGGCGCCACGGTCGATCCGGTGGTGTTCGTGATCGGTGTGTCCGTCATCTACCTGATACTGGGCTGCTTCATCGATCCCATTGGCATCATGCTGCTGACACTGCCGCTGTTGCTGCCCATCATGAAGTCGCTGGACATCGACATGATCTGGATGGGCATTCTGATCGTGAAGTACCTGGAGCTGGGCATGATTACCCCTCCGGTGGGGCTGAACTTGTTTGTGATCAAGTCCATGATGCCTAACACCAGGCTGGAGGCCATCATTCGCCAGGTCACGTGGTTCATTGCTGCGGATTTGTGCACCATGTCGCTGTTGATCGCCTTCCCCATTCTGTCCACCTGGCTCCCGTCACTGATCCAATGAACACGACCGAATCCCAAGACACCCTGGCGGTTATCTCACAGGTCATTGGCGGTCAGCGCCGACCAGGCGACGACACCCGTTCGCGCCCGGTCATCAACCCCGCCAATGACACCAGCCTGGGCACGCTGCCCTTTGCCAGCGCCGACGACGTGGCTGACGCGCTCCGCGCCGCACAGACCGCGCAGGCAGACTGGCAACAGACACCCGCTGTGCAACGTGCACGGCTGCTGCGAGCCACTGCGGACGCCGTCCGCCAACGGCGCGAAGCCATTGCCCAACGCATTGCACTGGAGCTGGGCAAACCGCTGGCACAGGGCCGGGCCGAGGTGGACACCGCAGCCGAGATGTTCGACTGGGCAGCCGAGGAGTCACGGCGCTGCTTTGGGCAGGTGATTCCAACCCGAGCGGGCGGTCTGCAGCAGCGCACCGAGTTGCGGCCAGTCGGTGTGGTGGCCGCGATGTCAGGCTGGAATGCGCCCATCATCACGCCAGCGCGAAAAATCAGTGGGGCCTTGGGCGCCGGTTGCGCCATCGTGCTCAAGCCGTCCGAAGAAACCCCCGGCGTGTCCCTGTTACTCCAGGACGCGCTGGATGAAGCCGGTGTGCCACCCGGCGTGGTCAATCTGGTCTTTGGGGACCCGGCCGCCATCGCGCGGCAACTGATTGAGAGTCCCATTGTTCGTGCCTTCAGCTTCACTGGGGGCATTGCCGTTGGACGCCAGTTGGGTGCATTGGCGGCGCAGCACCTCAAGCGGGCCACGCTGGAGTTGGGCGGTCATGCACCCGTGCTGGTGTTCGACGACGTCGATGTGGCGCAGGTGGCACGTACCGCGGCCTTGGCCAAATTTCGAAACGCGGGTCAGGTCTGCACATCGCCCACACGCATCTGTGTGCATCGGCGGGTGTTCGACGTCTTTACCGGGGCCTTTGTTGAGCAGGTCCGCGCACTGCGTGTCGGCAATCCGTGTGACGCCTCGGTGGACATGGGGCCGCTCAAGAACCCGGCGCGGCTGGCGGCCATTGAGTCTCTGGTGCTGGACGCGCGCCAGCGTGGCTTAGCCGTTGCTGCGGGTGGTCAGCGGTTGCCCGGCCCGGGATGTTTTTTTGAGCCTACAGTCATCATCGATCCGCATCGGCAGGCGCGGGTTTCGCATGAGGAGCCCTTCGGACCGATCGCGGTGCTGATACCGTTTGAAACTGAAGCCGAAGCCATCGCTGAGGCCAACCGCCTGCCGGTCGGCTTGGCTGCGTATGCCTTCACGCGCGACCTGGCGCGTGCCCACCGACTGGCTGAGCAGGTGCGGTGTGGCTCGCTGGCGCTCAATGACTGGGCGGTGTCCATGCCGGAAACCCCGTTTGGTGGCGTGCTGGACAGCGGCTACGGGCTGGAGGGCGGCTGGCAGGGCCTGCGCGAGTTCATGCAGGTGGTGACGGTACGCACCGGCCAGGTCGGTCTCTGAACTGGCCGGTGTGGCGGGCTGCCTCAGGCGGCCCGCTGCTCGTGTGTCAGCAAGGCCTGGGCAATGTGGCTGGCCTGCAGGCGTGGCGACCAGGCCGCCACATAAGGCGCCGTCATGGTGCGCTCGGCAAGCTCCAGCGCTTGCGACGCGTCCGGCACCGGCAATCCGATGTCTTGGCAGCGTGTCGGCAGGCCAATCTCGCGGTAGAAATGCATGAGATCCTCGATCTCTGACTCGTCGTGCTCGAATGCGCGCAACTGGATCAACAGGCCGTACGCGACCAATTCGCCATGCAGCGCCTGCTGCGTTTCGGCCTGGGCGGTGAGCCCCCTCAACAGACCGTGGGCGATGCAAAGACCGCCGCTCTCAAACGCCAGGCCCGAATACAGCACCGCTGCCTCCACCACCCGCTCGAACGCGGCGTCGGGCTCGCCACGGGCCTGCGCTTCCAGAGCCCCAACGGCATCGCGGCGCAAGGTGTTGTAAGCCTGTTCAGCCAGCAGCAGCGACAGCCCCGTGCCCTTTCCACCACAGTAGTTCACCACGCCGGCTTCGAGCGCGCGAGACACTTCATGGCGTTTGGTGATGGCGTCGCCGATACCCGCCACCAGTAGCCGGCGCGGTGCTCGAGCAATCACCCCTGTGTCCACCAGCACCACGTCCGGGTTGCGGCGCAGGGTGGGCACGGCCACGATGCGATGCTGCTCGTCGTACAGCGCGATCAGGCGGCTGGTGGGTGCATCGCTGGACGCAGCCGTTGGCACGATCATCAACGGCAAATTCAACTGCAGGGATACCGCCTTGGCCACATCCAGTGCCTTGCCTCCTCCGGCGCCCACCACGGCCTGTGGCGCGGGCTGGTGTGACAGGCGGCACAGGCGTTGCACCTCAGCTCCTGTGCATTCGCCGCTGAAGTGCAGCACCTGCAACGAGACATCAGGCTCGCCCGCAGCAGAAGGCGCCTCAAACAGGTGCGCCACCACCGGGTCGGTGACCACCAGCGCATGCTGCGCATTCAGACTCTGGTGCAGCTGGACCCGCAGCTGTTGCAAGGCGTTCGGTCCCTGGATGTAGACCGAAGGAAAGCCGATCACGGCGGTGCTTGTGTTCATTGTTGACGGTCCGGTGAAGGTATGGGTTGGGATGACTGGGTCAAGCGGGCCGTTGGGGCGACATCTCGACCCGGCGGCTGGCCCAGGCGGGAGCGGGCAGTGTCGATTCGCGTGCATGCAAGGCCTGCAGGTGTGCGGCCACCGCGTCGGGAAACACACAGGCGCGGCGCGACGCGAGATCAACACACAGGTCCATCTTCTCGTTGATACAAACGATTTGCTGGTCAACGAGCCTGACCATGGATAGGTAGCTGTGCATCTTGCGCGAGCCCAGCGCCAGCACGCGCAGACCGACACCCACCTGCTCGCCCAGTGCAAGCTCGTACCGATAGACCAAGTGGGTCTCCGCGACAAAGATCGTGCGGCCACTCTGTTCCAGCTGCTTAGGGCCGATACCCACACGATCACAAAAGCGCGCGAAGCTGCGATCGAACAGCATCAGGTAGGCGGCCAGATTCATGTGGCCGTTGTGGTCGGTCCAGCGGCGTGCAACACGTGCGCTGGCGATGCGAACACCCGCTTCGGCGGGCCAGCTCGAATCTTGTTCGGTGTATGTCGTCATAAAAGAATCGCTTGGCGAGTGCATGCCCTACTTGACTTCTGCGATGATAAAGTGAAAATAGAACGTAATTCTAAAAAAAGAAGAAACTCAGGAAGACAGACCCTTCTCAACCATCGAACCGACCATGAGCACCTCCCATTTTCCCAAGCCCGTGCCGCCCGAATGGCAACCCCCGGATCTGATGCGGGAAGTCGTTCTGACCGCTGTGCCCGAAGACGATCGCGTTTGGGTGCCGCTGCACCCCAATGTCTGGTTTCGTCCGTTGTTACTCAACGTCAACGCTGGCTACTGGACCAGCCTGCTCAAGGTGCGTGCGGCCGGCGTGGTCAGCTGCCACCGCCATCCGGCACCCGTGCACGGCTATGTCATCAAGGGCAAATGGCGCTACCTGGAACACGACTGGGTGGCCAAAGCGGGCGACTACGTGTTCGAGCCGCCGGGTGAAACCCACACGCTGGTAGTCGATGAGGACTGCGAGGAAATGATCACGTGGTTCCTCGTCAACGGCGCCATGCTGTACGTAGACGAGACCGGCAAACAGGTGGGCTACACCGACGTCCATGAACGCATTGCCCTGTGCCGAAAGCATTACATCGACGTCGGTCTCGGTGCCGACTATGTCAACCAATTCATCCGCTGACGTTTCATTCCCCCCCCCACCAACGACGAGGAGACAACTGTGAACATGAATCGACTGTGCAAGGCCCTGCTGGCCACTTGCCTGATGGCTGGAGCCGCCGCAATGGCGCAAACCAAGGAAATCAAACTCAACTCTTGGCTGGGCCCCACCCACCCGATCAACACCGGCGGCTATAACCCCTTTATCAAGCAGATGGAGGCCGACGCCAAGGGCGCCCTCAAGTTCCGCCTGTTCCTGGGTGGTTCGCTGCTGGACAGCCGTGGCACGCTGCCGGGTGTGCGCGATGGTGTGGTCGATGGCGGTTTTGTGGTCCTGTCCTTCCACCCGGCCGAGTTTCCGCATACATCCATCTTCACCGACCTGGCGATGGTGGGCACCGACTCTCTCACGGCCGCTGCGGCCGTGACCGAAACGGTGATGCT
Source organism: Hydrogenophaga sp. (assembly GCA_030696525.1). Classification (GTDB taxonomy): domain Bacteria; phylum Pseudomonadota; class Gammaproteobacteria; order Burkholderiales; family Burkholderiaceae_C; genus Hydrogenophaga. The sequence continues at coordinate 19,744 of JAUYSB010000041.1, forward strand.
GCACTGCAAGCCCTGCGATGCTGAGTTCAAGAAGCAGAACATGGTCTTCTTCGGCGCTTACGCCACCAGCGGCTACAACATCATGTCGCGCACGCCCATCAATTCGCTGGACGACCTCAAGGGCAAAAAGGTGCGCTCCTTCGGTGGTGCGATCGACCGTTTCCTGCGCGATCTGGGTGCTGTGGCCGTCAACGTGGACGCCACCGCCGCCTACGAAGGGCTCTCCAAGGCAACGCTGGATGCGGTGATGTTGCCGGTGGCCGACTACGGCTCGTACAACCTGTGGGACGTGGCGCCTCATGTGACGCTGCTGGAGGTCGGCTCCTTCAAGGCCAATACCACGGTCGGCTTCAACCGCGACTTCTGGAAAGGCCTCAGCACCGAACAGCGCAAAACCTTCCTGAAGAACGCGCCGATGATGGCCATCGGCCCGGGCCTGGACTACATCAAGAACGACGAGAGTGTGGTGCCACAGGCCAAGACCAAAAAGGTCAACATGATTCAGCCGACCGACGCCATGAAGAAGCAGCTGGCCACTTTCTTCGAAAAGGACAAAGCTGCCATCAACGAGGCCGCCACCAAACGTGGGGTGCGTGATCCACAAGCCATCGTGAACAAGTACGTGGAGCTCCTGGGCAAATACGAAAAGCTGTTCGAAGGCAAGCGGAACAATCCCGATGCTCTGTACGAGGTCATGCGCCGCGAGGTTTATGACAAACTGGACCCAGCCAAGTTCAACATGGACTGATGCACGCAGAAAACGCGTCACGCTGGCATAGCGGGCGCGGACAGAGACTCACCTCTGTTCGCGCCTACTGCGAGGTAAGGAGTTTGAGATGGCCGCCACAGAAAAAAAGGTGAAAAAAGAGGAAGAGCCGCTGCGGGTGGCGGTCCTTGATCGCGCGCTTTTGCTGATGGACGCGTTCGGCAAACAGCCTCGCGCACTGAGCCTGGCCGACCTCGCAGATCTGAGCGATCTCCATAAAAGCACGATTCTGCGACTGCTGATCTCGTTGGAAGACTTTGGCTACGTCCGCCGACGACAAGATGGGCTGTACACCGTCGGACCAACCATGTTCCGCCTTGGCACCCAGTACGAAAAGTCGCAGACCGGGCGCGCTATCCTGCTTCCAGCGCTGGAAGCACTGGTACAAGCCGGTACAGAGAGCGCTTCATTCCACGTGCTCGACGGTGAGCGCCGCTTGTGCCTGTACCGTGTCGACTCCCACCATTCCACGCTGGACACCGTGGCGGCGGGCAAACACTACCCGCTGGAGCAGGGGGCGGCTGGTCGCATCCTAAGAACCTACGCCGACGACCAGGGGCGCACTCAGGGTGAGCCGCGGTTTGTCGTGGAAATCTCAAAAGGCGAGCGTGACCCCGCCTGCTGGGCCGTAGCGGCGCCGGTGTACGGACGTGACAACGTGTTACTGGGCGCGATTTCGCTGTCCGGCCCCAAGGAACGTTTCACCAAGGCCAACATTGCCTTCATGTCCCAGTTACTGCTGGACTCGGCCCGACGCTGTTCGCAGGACGCGGTCAGCATCCGCCAAATGTAGACCGAGCGGGCGATTTATAACCCAATTGCCGCGCGCAGCGCCGCTGCGCGCCATTGCCATGAACTTCGAACTCAGCCCGGAACACCGGGCTTTCAGCGACGCCGTCCGGCGCTTCGCTCAGGTTGAGCTCGCCCCGGGCGCGCTCGAACGCGCCCATGCCGGCGCCTATCCTTGGGCCGCAGCCGAGCGCATTGCCCAGCAGGGCCTGCTGGGCATCGCCTTCGACGAGCAGGACGGCGGCCAGGGTGGCACCCTGCTGCACGCGGTACTGGCTATCCAGGAGGTCGCTCTGGCCTGTCCGCGCAGCGCAGATATCGTGCAAGCCGGCAACTTTGGCCCCATCCGCACCTTTGTGGAATACGCCACCCCTGAACAGAAGGCACGCTACCTGCCGGACCTGTTGTCCGGGCGGCGCATCGTTTCTCTGGGCATGACCGAGCCGGACGCCGGCTCCGCCGTTACCGACCTCAAGACCCGTGCCCATCAGGAGGGCGACGAGCTGGTGATCAACGGCAGCAAGGTCTTCTCGACCCACAGCCCAGAGGCTGGTGTGTTCCTGATCTATGTGCGCTTCGGCCCGGGCGTGGGTGGCATCGGCTCTGTACTGGTGGATCGCGGCACGCCGGGCTTCACCATTGGCGAGCCCTCCTCGTTCATGAGCGGTGAGCACTGGTCGCCGCTGTACTTCGAAAACTGCCGCGTGCCCATGTCCAACGTGCTGCTGGGCGCGGGTGGCTTCAAAAAGCAGATTGCCGGCTTCAACGTCGAGCGCCTGGGCAATGCCTCGCGGGCACTGGCACTGGGCCGCTACGCCTTTGAACAGGCGCGTCAGTACGCGCAGGTGCGTCAGCAGTTTGGCCGTCCGCTGTGCGAGTTCCAGGGCCTGCAGTGGAAGTTTGCCGACATGCTGCTCAAGCTGGAGCAGGCGCAGTTGATGCTGTACCGCGCGGCCGTGGAGGGCGAAAACGGACTGCCCTCAGCGCAAAGCACCGCGTTGGCCAAACTGGCCTGTAACCTAGCGGGCTGGGAGGTTTCCAACGAGGCGCTACAGGTGATGGGCGGCATGGGCTATAGCCAGGAATCGCTGGTCGAGTACTGTGTGCGCCGCACCCGGGGCTGGATGATTGCGGGCGGCTCCATCGAGATGCTCAAGAACCGGATCGCCGAAGGCGTGTTCGAGCGCAGCTTTCCGCAGCGGGTGGGCCCGGCATGAGCGGACAGGTAAGCGAGGCCGCGGCTGGCCCTGAACTCTGTCGGCTGATGCTGCGCCCGCGCAGCATCGCGCTGGTTGGTGCATCGGACGATCCCAACAAGACCACCGGGCGGCCCTTGCGGTTCTTGCGTGCCGCTGGCGCCACAGCCCGCATCTACCCGGTCAACCCGAGCCGCACCGAAGTGCAGGGCGAGCCGGCTTGGCCCAGCCTGTCGGCCCTGCCCGAGGTGCCCGACCACGTGTTCGTGCTGTCTGGCACCGACAGTGTGCTGGTGGTGGCACGAGAAGCGGCCATGCTGGGCGTGAGGCTCATCACGGTGCTGGCAAGCGGCTATTCCGAGGCGGGCGAGGACGGAGCCCGGCGTGAGGCAGAGCTGGCCCGATTGTGCCGCGACGCCGGCATGCGCTTGCTGGGGCCCAACAGCTTGGGCCTGGTGCGCCCGTCCAGTGGCCTGTACCTGACAGCCAATGCCGCTTTTGCCGAGCCAGGCTTGCCCAGCGGAGGCGTGTTTATGGCCTCGCAAAGCGGCAGCCTGCTGGGGGCCCTGGTCTCGCGCGGCAAGTCTCGCGGGGTGGGTTTTGCCGGGTTGGTGTCCGTTGGCAGCGAGAGCGATCTTAGCGTGGGCGAGATATGCGAGGCTGTTCTGGATGAACCGGACATCGATGTCTTTCTGCTGTTTCTGGAAAACCTGCGTCACGCCGATGCATTGCAGCGTTTCGCTCGCGCAGCGGCCAGCCGTGGCAAGGCCGTGCTGGCATACAAACTGGGGCGCTCAGAGGCGGCGGCCGAGATGGCGGCATCACACACCGGGGCGCTGTCGGGTGAAGACGTGGTGGCCGATGCGTTTCTGCGTGGGCTGGGCGTGGCCAGGTTGGGCGTGATGGAGTCGATGCTGGAGGCGCCCGCTCTCGCGAGAGCCTGGCCCGTGAGGCAGCGCCACATCGAGAAATCTCGGCGTCCGGCGCCACGGGTCGGTGTGGTGACCACCACGGGTGGTGGCTCCGCGATGGTGGTCGACCAACTGAGTCTGCGCGGCGTTGACGTGTGTCCACCCGCACCAGAGACCTTGCAACGCCTGCGCGATGCAGGCCTAAACGCCAATGGCGCAAGGGTGCTGGACCTCACGCTGGCCGGTACACGTTACGAGGTGATGAAGGCCGCGCTGGATATCCTGACCGACGCGCCCGAGTTCGACCTGGTGCTGGCTGTGATTGGCTCATCGGCGCGGTTTCAACCAGAACTGGCCGTCAAGCCAGCCATCGACGTGTGGTCACAAGGCGGACGGGTGGCTGTCATGGTGGTTCCCGAGGCGCCCCAGGCATTGTTGGCGCTGACAGAAGTCGGAATTCCGAATTTCCGTACGCCCGAATCATGTGCCGACAGCATCTCAGCAGCACTCGGACGCCGGGTCCCCGGCGCGCCGGCAGCCGCCCCCGTAGCTGTTTCGGGCCGCCGCGCGCTGGATGAATTTCAGGCCTACGAGCTGCTCGAGCAGCTCGACTTACCCCATGCCGCGTGTGTGTTGGCGGGACTGGATGGGCCCGTCAACGCGCCGCCATTTGCCGGCCCCTACGTGGTCAAGGCTTGTTCGTCCGAGCTGCTGCACAAGACGGACGCGGGTGGCGTGGTGGTCGGTGTCAAGCAGGAGAGCGATCTGCCTGACGCGGTGCGACAGATCAGGCGCAACCTTGACGAGCGCGCACCTCACGTGCGGCTGCAGCAGGTGCTGGTGCAACAGATGGTGGCTGGCGCGGTGTGTGAGGTGCTGCTGGGCTACCGGGTCGATGCAACGGTGGGTCCCATGGTCATGCTCGCGGCAGGGGGCATCTTGGCCGAAGCACTGCAGGACAGGAGCCTTCGCATGGCGCCCGTTGATCTGCAGACCGCTTTGGAGATGATTGACGAGGTGCGTCTGCTGCGCGTGCTCGATGGCCTGCGGGGCCAGGCCGCCGGCGACCGCCTTGCACTTGCACATGCACTGGTCAACCTGTCCCAATGCGCGCTGCGGCCTGAGCTCGGCGTGGTCGAGGCGGAGGTCAACCCGCTGTTCGTGATGCCACAAGGACAGGGCGTCGTTGCGGTGGATGCGTTGGTGATTTGTACGGACCAAAGCGTGTTGACTGATATCTGATGGCCGCTATTGGCCTGGGCATCACGTGGTTGGGGAGCATGTAGTCATGGAAACGGACGTGCTGGTCATCGGCGGCGGCAACGCCGCCCTATGTGCGGCCCTCATGGCCGCCGAAGCGGGCGCCAGCGTGCTGCTGCTGGAGGCCGCACCACGCGCCTGGCGCGGCGGCAACTCGGCCCACACCCGCAACCTGCGCTGCATGCACGACGCGCCGCAGGACGTGCTGGTGGAGGCCTACCCCGAAGAGGAATACTGGCAAGACCTGCTCAAGGTCACGGGTGGGCGCACC
>JAUYSB010000176.1 GCA_030696525.1 Hydrogenophaga sp.
AGGTGCATCGCCACCGACGGGCACATTGCCAACCATGATCTGACGGGACTTGCGACGCGCAATAGTAGTGTGGGCGCTCATGATTTATAAACCAATCGTCAGTCTGACCGAATTATCGATGCGAATATTGGAGGTGAAATCAATGTTGTTGCCATTGAGACTGAGCTCGGTCGAGGCGGCATCGCCGAGCAATATATTGAATGGTGCAGAACCGGTAATGCGCAGCACATCGCCCGACGTGCGAATGTCACGATAGATCTGCTGATCATTGCCATCTTCCACCTGCACCATGCTTTCACCGTTGAAGGTGATTTGTACCAGATCCTCTCCCCCGGCATCGACGTTGATGATGCGCAGTTCGGATGGAGGAGGAAGGCTCGCATCGATTGACTCACGTGCAGGCTCGGGAGCAACCTCAGGCACAACTCCAGGCACAACTCCAGGCACAGCGTCCGGCGTCACTTCCTGCGCCGCCGCAGGTGAAGCGGGAGTTGCATCTTCCACGCTTTGCGCACCGACATCGCTTTCCGAAAGCTGCGCTGACGTGTTGACTTCCAGCACTTCAGCGTCCAGAACCAGGGCATTCTGCACGGCAGTCTCCTGGACGGCAGTGGGAGGCGTCGCCGCAACTGGCACATCGACTGGCTCCACTATGGAAGTCACTGCACTCAACGCTGGTTCTGCCACCGCTTCAACAACGGCCGCTGCCAGGGATGGCGATACATCACTGCCCGGCGCAACGACAGAAGGTGCCACGACGTCCGTTGCCAGCGTTGTCGCAACGTTGTCGATAGTTGGCGCGCTGCCGTCACTCAGCGCTGGTGCAGGTACGACCACTTGCGCCGGAGCGGGACTCCTGACGCCTTGCACAGAGCCAGTGGAAGTAACTGTTGGACGCGAATTGAAATACCACAGGGCAACTGCGATACCGACAAAGGCAATGCCCGATACTATGATCCAGGGAAGGTTCTTGTCCTTGCGACGCCGCGCCCTGCTGCCACTGGCCTCCTCTGCCGCCGATGCCTGCTGGTTCGTGAATTCGTTGTACACATTGACGAGTACAACCGGATCAAGTTTCAGCATGTTTGCATAGGAGCGGATGTAACCGCGAATGAACACGTCACCCGGCAGCTTGTCGTGAGCATTACTCTCCAACGCACGAACATAGTGCATGGTGATGTGCAACTCATCCGCCACCTGCTGCACTGTCATGCCCAACGCTTCGCGCTTGCGACTCAGCAGCTGGCCAGGGCCTGTCGGCTCGTCACTTGCGGGCGCGGCAACGTCCGGCTCTGAAGGTTCATCACTGACCTGTTCGTCAACCACGGTCTCATCAGAGCTCTGGGATTCAGGTGGCCTTAGTTCTTCGTTATTCTCTTCATTGATCATTGCGAGTTCAAATATTGTAGGTACTGAATGGAATCACTGTACAGCCTCTCCAGCAACACTGCGTAGATGGCGGCACCCTCTTCGTTGTCGAAACGCCGTTCGAGCTGGATTCCCAGCCACAGACTGCGGGGAGTCTGTGCAACATTGTAGAAATTACTGCTGGTGACGAACTGATTGTAGTAGTTCATCGCCTCGGCAAATTCGCCTTTTTCAAACTTGATCTGCGCCATCTCCATCGAGGAACGGTACAGATTGCGGTTGAGCTGCAACGCGCGATCGAATGCGTACTCGGCACGCTCCGGACGTTCTGTGCGCAGTGCACTCAACCCGAGATTCTCGAACGCCAGCGCTCTGGCTTCGTAAGTAGTATCGTTGGCAACCATCTCCAACTGCCGGTAAGACTGTTCGTACTCGCCGATATCAAACAGGAACGCTGCATAGTTGTTGCGCGCCCGCGAATTGCTGCCGTCGTAGTTCAGCGAGCGCTCAAATGTTTCACGCGCCAGCTCTATGTCCCCTTCTCTCTGCAACACCAGTGCGAGCACGTTGTAGGCATCCGAACTGCGATCATTGATCGCCAGTGCGTTATTGATGTTACGTCTGGCGCCTGTCATGTCTCCGGCATCGTAGTAACCGATTGCCAGTTGCACCAGATCCCGCTCTGCCCGTTCCTGCGAGGGAGTGGTATTGAAACCGCCTGTGGTCGTTGTCACACAGGATGTCAGCGTTGCCACCGCAATACAGGCGAAAATCATTGACCGGATCACATTCATGCCAACCTCATCGGATAAACACGGCAAACCGTAAAATCGCCATTGACGATATTCACACCGCCGGTCTGTCTATAGCGACAGCAAGATTATCTGCTCTGCTGAACTGCCTGCCGGACTCATCTTTCACACCCGCAGCGTCACGCAACCGCTGGCTGCGTCGCGTGTTGTCTGTCACTTCTCCCACCAGCTGTCCGCAGGCAGCACCAATATCATCGGCTCTGTTGGTTCTGACCGTCACCGTGTAACCCGCTTCGTGCAGAATCTGTCGGAAATTCGTGATCGAAGAACTGCTCGGTCGACGATAATCGGACAACGCAAACGGATTGAACGGAATCAAATTGATCTTGCACGGAAAATCCTTCAACAGCACCGCGAGTTCGCGTGCATGCTGGCGATGATCGTTGACGCCCGCGATCAGCGTGTACTCGATCACCGGCACGCGACGATCACTCAGACTGTCCATGTAACCTGTCACGCTGCGCAGCAACTCCTTGATCGGATATTTCTTGTTGATCGGTACGATCTGGCTGCGCAATTCATCGTTTGGCGCATGCAGCGATACCGCAAGCGATGCATCTGTAAATTCTTTCAATCGATCGATCGCAGGCACAACTCCTGAGGTACTGATGGTGACACGTCGCTTTGATAAACCATAGGCCTGATCTTCCATCATCAGGCTGAGAGCATCCATGACGTTGTCAAAGTTCAGGAGCGGCTCGCCCATGCCCATCATCACCACGTTGCTGACCGGGCGCGGATTCTGCGCGGGCCTGCCATCCTCTTCCCACTCTGCCGCTGGCTTGACGCCGAAACCCGCCAGCTTCTTGTTCGCCCACCAGAGTTGACCGATGATCTCGGCAGCGGTGAGATTACTGTTGAATCCCTGTTTCCCAGTCGCGCAGAAACTGCAATCGAGACTGCATCCGGCCTGAGAGGATATGCACAACGTGCCGCGCCCCGCTTCCGGAATGAACACCATTTCGACACTGCTGCCGCTGGTAACCTGCAC
>JAUYSB010000195.1 GCA_030696525.1 Hydrogenophaga sp.
ATCGTGGCGATCAACAAGGACCCCGAGGCCCCCATCTTCTCCGTGGCTGACTACGGCCTGGTAGCCGACCTGTTTTCGGCGGTGCCTGATTTCGTAAACGTGCTTTGATGCTGCGTTTACTTATGGCACTTCTACGAAACAGTCTTATCGAGATTCGTTCTCGACATGGGGAAATTCACGATTGGATCTCAGCAGAGGTCAACCATTGCGTAGCGTCGCTTGAAGTTCATCATACTTGGGCTACGCATTTAAGTCAGCTTTCAAACAGGCGGCTGGACAGCTTCGTCGAACGCCTCGATCAGAAAATCAACGAAGGCTCGGACCTTACGGGAGAGTCCTCGGCTGGACGGGTAAACAGCGTAGAGGTCTGAGTCGCCGGGACGAGGAAGAAAAGTGTATTCGTCCAGGATAGTCACCAAACGGCCAGCTTTGACATGGTTGTGGACCATCCAACGGTTACCAGAAATGATTCCTATACCTGCCAGTCCAGACGCTAAAAATACCATCCCGTTATCGGTTTGAACGCTTCCTCGTACACGAACTTCCTCAATCTGCCCGTCGCGTGAAAAGCACCAGCGACTGCTGTACAAAGGTGCCGTAAAAACGATGCAATTGTGGTCTATCAGGTCGCTTGGCTTGGTGGGGGTGCCGTATCGTCGAATATATTCAGGGGCGCAGCACACCACCCGCTGTGTCGGACTGAGTCGGCGTGCCACGATTTCGGCATCGGGAAGCTCACCAATCCAAAGTGCGACGTCGATGTGATTGGCAATTAAGTCCTTGCGCTCGTCCGTTAGCAGCACTTCCAATTCGATATCAGGGTACTTCGCTAGGAATTTGGGAAGAGCTGGAACCACGACAGTCGTACCAGAGGTGGTTCGTAGGGACACACGCAATGGCCCCTTCACTGTTTCGTGCGCCGAAACCGCTTCGGCCTTGGCGCTATTGAGATCCTTCGATATGGCACAGACACGCTCATAGAAGCGTCTACCAGTGTCTGTAAGCGCGAGGTTGCGAGTGTTGCGGTTGAGCAGTCGTACACCCAACTCGTCTTCGATTGCTTTGACTTGTCGGGCTATCGCACTCACAGATTGATTGTCGCGGGCGGCTGCCGAAAAGCTTCCGGCTTCCACCACTTTGATAAAAGTACGAATCCGAGTGAAGTCATCCATGAGAAAAATCGATCGCTACGCTTTGGATTGTTTTGGTCAAGTCGACGTGCTAACGCACCACGATCTGGGCATTATGGAGTCCAACTCCAGTTCCTTGCTGGCGGGCTTGATCGCTCGAAGTGCTTTGTCGGTGAGTTTGTTTTCTGCCATTGCCGTATCTCGTGCTGGGTCGTAACGCAGATTAGCGGTACGGTTAGCGGTACGGTTTGATTTTGGCAGTTGGTGAGTGGTCTTGAACAGTACTGAACAGCCTTATTGATCTAAGTTGTTGTCAATATTGAAGTTTTTATTTTGTTTGAAAACATCTGAGGCCCCATGAACAGCATGATTCTTTGCATGGGGTGCAAGGGGTCGCGAGTTCGAATCCCGCCACGCCGACCATTTATTCAAAAGCCTGAGGTTTTATGACCTCAGGCTTTTTTGTTTCTGGAGCGCAATTTGGTGGCACGCAGATCTTACGCCGCACATGCCAGCACGCCCACCAGTACACCCAAGCTCCCATGAACATGGCGATTCTCGGCGAGCCGTTGATTGACAATCTCGCCATGCCGGTTTTCGCCCGAGGCCCATCCATCGCACGCAACCTTCGCAGCGGGTTGGTGCGAAACGTGCTGATCGTTGCACTCTTCTTTGTGTCGTGGAAAGCGTCAGCCCTGTTTGAAGTGCACCCGAATGTGAGCGCGCTGTACTTTGCCGGCGGCGTGAGCTTTTCGGTGGCGGTCTTTTTCGGCTGGCGCAGTCTCGTTCCGGCCTACCTTGCGATCATTCTTGTCCACCTCACCGACGTGCCCGGTGCGTGGTTGCGCGGTGTCGACTGGCTCGGTCCGCTGCGGCAAACGGTGATCTACGGTGTGGCCGGCATCTCGATGCGACAGATCTGGCTTGCCGATGCGTTTCGGCTCTCGCAGCCCGTGGCGCTGCGGTTTCTGCTGACCGCGTTCGCGTCGTCTCTGCTGTCGGCGCTGGTCACGCTGCGCCTGCCGCCGTTTGATGCACTTCAGCCTGAGCAGGTGGCCGATGTGTTCTTCTCGTTCTGGGGTGGCGACTTTGCAGGGGTGATGGTGACAGTGCCCATCTTGCTGACGCTGCACCACGCCCTTGTCGTGGCCAGGAGATCCTCGGGCACCCGCTTGAAGTCGGTGCTGGTGGAGCACCTGGGCCTGCGCGACGCGTTGTGGCTCAGTGGCCTGGCGGTGGGCACGTCCCTGTTCACCATGCTGACCCCGCGGCTGCTCGATTCGCAGGTGCGCATCGATGTGCTGGTGTTGCTGCCCGTCTTGTTGGCTGGGCTGTGGCGCGGCGCGCTGGCGGGATTTGTCGTGGCCATGCTGGTGTCGCTGCTGGAGATCTTCGCGCGGCCTTATCTGGGCATGCCCGGCGGGCTGTCGTTCGACCTGCAGTTGCTGATCGTCATGAATGCGGCCGTGGCCCTGTTGGCGGGCGCGGCGCACGACGACAAACGTTTCGAGTGGCAGCGCGCCAACTTCGACGTGCTGACCGGGCTGGCCAACCGCAGCTGCTTCGAGGACCGGCTTAACCTCGAATTCAAGCGTTCGTTTCGCAAGGGCCAACCCTTCGCCCTTTTGTATCTCGATCTCGACGGCTTCAAAAAGGTCAACGACACGCTGGGCCACCGCGCCGGCGATGACATGCTGCGGCAGACGGCCCAGCGGCTGCAGGCTTGCGTGCGCGAAACCGACACCGTCGCGCGCCTGGGCGGTGACGAGTTCGCCATCATCCTCAGCGAGGTCGGCGATCCGGCCGTGGTGGAGCGTCTTGCCGGCATCATGGTGGACGCGGTGTCGCGCCCTTACCGCATGGGTGGCGAGCTGGCCCATGTGTCGGCCAGCATAGGCATTGCCTACAGCCTGCAGCACGGGGTCTCACCCATCGCGCTGATGCACTCGGCCGACCAGGCGATGTACAACGCCAAGGCGATGGGCAAGAACCGGTTTGTGGCCGCGCCCGCTGCCAAGTCCGCCGGCATGTCGTCGCGTTGATGGCGCGTGAATGGCGCGCCGCCAGCGCCCGGGCGCTCTCAAGCCACCAGCACCACCGGCTCCAGCGCCTCGCCGGCCGCACTGATGCGTCCAATGGCGGCTGTGTGGGGATAGCCCGCCGCCTGCAGCGCCAACACACAGGCATCGGCGCGCTCGGCCGGCACGCTGGCCAGCAGGCCGCCTGCGGTCTGGGGGTCGAACAGCAGCGCGTAGCGTGGGTCGTTCACAAAGCCTTCGGGGTTGCGCAGGGCACGGCGCAGGCGCACGTTGGCCGGCTGCAGCGAACTGACGATGCCGGCCGCCACACATTCCACCGCGCCGGCCAGCAAGGGCAAGGCGCTCAGGCTCAGTTCGGCGTCGACGCCCGAAGGCCGCGTCATTTCCACCAGATGACCCAGCAGGCCAAAGCCGGTGAGGTCGGTGCAGGCGGTGGCGCCGTGTTCGCGCAAAACGCGCGCGCCGGCCTGGTTGGACAACACCATCGAGGCCAGCGCCGCATCCACCCAACGCCCTTTGGCGGCGTGCCGCGCGTGGGCGGCAAACAGGGTGCCGGTGCCTATGGGTTTGGTCAGCAGCAGCACGTCGCGGGGGCGCATGCCGCCTTTGCGCATCACGCCTTCCATGGGGCCACCCGCAGCGCCTGCCGCCGGCTCGTCGATCAGGCCGTTGATGGCAAAACCCAGTGCCAGCTCGCGGCCCTCGCCGGTGTGGCCGCCCACCAGGCAACAGCCGGCCGCGTTCAGCACTTCCACTGCGCCGGTCATCATCTGCAGCAGCAGGTCCTCCACCTTGGCTTCCAGGCCTGGCGGCACGGTGGCAATGGCGGTGGCCGACTGCGGCTCGGCGCCCATGGCAAAAATGTCGCCCAGCGCGTGGTTGGCCGCCACCTTGCCAAACAGGTAGGGGTCGTCGATGAAGCTGCGGAAAAAGTCCACCGTGTGCACCACCGCCTTGCCCGGCGGCACACGCACCAGGGCGGCGTCGTCGGGCGCGTGCAGTCCAATCAGCACGTCGTCGCGGTGCACCGGCTGCAGTTGCCCCAGCGCTCGGCTCAAGATGTTGGCGCCCACCTTGGCGCCGCAGCCGCCGCAGCGCATGGCAATCGCTGAAATCGCCTGTTGTGATTCCTCGGCACTCAGCGCCAGCCCGCTGGCGGCGCCCGCCTGCACAGGCTTGGCCGGCGCCATGGCCGGCAGCTCGGTGAACATGCGCATGAAGCGGCGGTCGATGTGGTCCTTCCACCGCCACACCCAGTCGCCCCCAAAGCCGATGGGCCCGCGCGAGGCCACGGCGTGCTGGTCGCCGGTGGAAATGAGCGCCAGCCAATGCCGCTGCGGCTTGTAGGCCACCAGGGGCTGGCCGCGCAGGCTCAAGCGCAGGTTCTTGGCCAGTGGCGCGCCCATGCGCACCGCAAACACGCCGGCTTTTTCCAGTGGGCGTGGCGTGAAGCTGGCCACGTCGCCAGCGGCAAAAATCTTGGGGTCGTTCGGCGTCTGCAGGTGCTCGTTCACCTGAATGAAACCGTGCTCGTCCAGCGCCAGCCCCGTGTCCTGCAGCCACGCCGGGCCACCGGCCTGTGTCACCCACAGGGTCTCGTCGGCATCAAACGTGCGGCCATCCTGGGTGTGCAGGCAACCGGGCGCCACTTCGGTCACGTCGGCGCGGGTGTACACGGCCACGTGCCGTGTTTTGAGCACCCGTGCAAAACGCTCGCGCACCCAGCGGTTGTGGGTCGGCAAAATGGTGTCGGTGGCTGTCAGCAGCACACATTGCAGCAGGTCGGGGTTGCGGCCCTGTTGCTGCAACTCGCGGCGCAGCCGGTGCTGCACCGACAGCACCAGCTCCACCCCGCCCGCGCCGCCGCCCACCACCGCCACCGTGAAGCGGCTGTGTATCCCGCGCACACGCTCCAGCAACCGCAGCCAGCGCTGGTTGAACTGCGCGATCGGCTTGACCGGCACGGCGTTGGCCTGCGCGCCGGCCACCTGCCGCAGCTTCGGGGTGGAGCCGGTGTTGATGGACAGCAGGTCGTAGGGAATGTCGGGCCGGTTACGCAGGTGCACACGCTGGGCGGTGCGGTCCAGGCCGGTCACTTCGGCGTGGATGAAACGCGCGCCCGCAAACGCCGCCAGCCGCCCCAGGTCGATGTGCACATCGTCAAAGCTGTAGTGGCCCGAGATGTAGCCCGGCAACATGCCGGAGTAGGGCGTGTCGATGTCGGTGCAGATCAGGGTGACGCGCAGGCCGGGCTCGGGCCGCATGGCCAGCATGCGCAGCACCACCACGTGGCTGTGGCCGCCGCCAACCAGCACCAGGTCGCGCAGCGTGGGTTGTTCGAGTGCTTGCATGGGTTCGGGTTTGTGTCGCTGGCACGCATCATAGGGGTGGGCGGCGACCCCACCTGGCTCAACACCGCGGTCATGGCCCTGTGGTGGCCCGAAGCGAGCGGTCAGGTGGCGATGCCGACGCATTCCGGCACGCTCCGCTGCCGCGGGGTGCCGGCAACCAGCATCAAAAAGGTACCCACATGGTCAACACATTCCAAGGCAAAACCGCACAGGCGGTAGCCGACGAGATCATGGCCGCCGGCGCTGGCGGTGAACAACGCAGGTATCGGCGGCCCCTGGGCCTCGGGCATGACCAAGGCCGCCGCGCTCGGCTACGCCGACAAGGGCATCCGCATCAAGTCGGTGCCCCCCGGCTACACCGCACAGTGATGGCTGGCGGCACATGCCGCCGCCGACCCGCTGGGGCTGTCACCTGGGCCCAGGCGCGCGGCTTGCGATGGGTCAAGCTGGCGCACGTTGGTGCTTTCTACAATGGGTCAAATTGTTAAAAAAGATTTGATCTGACACCGCTCCCATGACACCCGCCCCCAACCCAGCGACCCCTGCCGCCACGGCCTGGCACACCCTGCCGGCCGACGCCGTGGCGCAAGCCCTGGGCAGCAACCCGCACACCGGCCTCGCCCCGGCCGAGGCGCAGTCGCGGCTGGCGCAACACGGCCCCAACCGCCTGGCGGAGGTGGCGCGGCGCCCGGCCTGGTTGCGGTTTGCGCTGCAGTTCCACAACCCCTTGATCTACGTGCTGGTGGCCGCTGGCCTGGCGACGCTGGCCTTGAAGGACTACGTGGACAGCGGCGTGATTCTGGGTGTGGTGCTGATCAACGCGCTGATTGGCCACATTCAGGAAGGCAAGGCCGAGCGCGCGCTGGACGCCGTGCGCGGTTTGCTGGCCGCGCGCGCTAGCGTGTTGCGTGGTGGCGAGCGCCACCAGATCGACGCTGCCGAGCTGGTGCCGGGCGACGTGGTGTGGCTGGAGTCGGGCGACAAGGTGCCGGCCGATGTGCGCCTGCTGCGCGCCAAAAACCTGCGGCTGATCGAATCAGCGCTCACCGGCGAGTCGGCCCCGGTGGAAAAGGCGCTGGACCCGGTGGCCCTGGATGCCGCCATGGGCGACCGCCTGTGCCTGGCGTATTCGGGCACGCTGGTGGCTTACGGGCAGGGGCAGGGTGTGGTGGTGGCCACGGGCGCATGCACCGAGATTGGCCGCATCGGCAGCCTCGTG
>JAUYSB010000273.1 GCA_030696525.1 Hydrogenophaga sp.
AAGCACGGTGGCGCCATTCATAATCAAGACCTGCCCCGCTTGTTCGAAATGCCTACGTTTCATCATGGATAAATTCTTGCTGCAGCAGCAGGTGCTGGAACGGCTCGCCAAAGACCTGCAGCAAGCCGAACAGGCAGTGCGGGAGGCCCATGAAACGGCGACTCACGAAGAAAACATCGCCGAAAACAAATACGACACATTGGGACTCGAAGCCGCCTACCTGGCCACCGGCCAAGCTCGGCGCGCCGAAGCCATCCGCCAGGCGATGGCCAATTGGCGCCAATTCCGCCCGCGCCCCTATGACGGCAGCAAAGGTATACAGCTCGGTGCGCTGGTCTGCCTAGTCGATTCCTACGACAAGGAGCAACAGCTCTTTCTCGGCCCGGATGGGGGCAGCATGAAGTTGATCAGCGGCGCACAGCTTGTTCAGGTCATCAGCAGCGAAGCCCCTTTGGGCAGGGCCATGCTGGGTAAATGCGAGGGTGATGAGGTGTCGATACAGATCGCTCCAATCCGACTGCAGTTTGAGGTGCTTCGGGTTCACTAAGTCGCAAACAAGTTCACGCCGAAATGTCCGTCAGGACGACCCGAGGCGCACTGATGGCGTCCAGATCGCTGGCGCGCAGCAGCCCCTTCTGGGTGGCCAGAGCGAGAACGCGCTGAGTGTGGGCACTGGAGAGCCTGAGTCGAAACGTTCCTTTATTTCGTCGAAAACAGTCAAGAGCCTGGCTGCATCCACAAAGCCTCCCCGATGTGCTGTCGTGCAGGGCTGGGGATAGGCCGCGCTGCGCGCGTTCCGATCAGTGAGCAAGACGCCAAAGAGCCTACGAACTGGCGTCCGCGAAACGGACTCACGCAGCTGATCTGCTCAGAGTCTTCACCGCCACTTGCCACTTGCCACTTGCCACTTGCCACTTTTAATTTAACATAATGAAAAGCGGGATGTGCCGCCTTCCGGTCTCGGCCATACGCGGAGCACCACGCCTACCGCACCATGCGCGGTGGGTGAACCGGCATTGACCGCTTCGCGCGTAAAGCCGAAGATCAGGACTCGCTCGTTCTCATACTGCCAAGCTCTTGGGCAGCTGGCCGACAGCGACAATTTTCAGAACTTACTTATCAATCCGAACGATGCGCGGGTCGAATTCAGCTTTCTGCGTCTGCGCGCCCGGCGTCGGTTTGCCCGCTACAGCGGGCGGGAGATGCAATGAGCACGTTTGTGATTTTTGACGTCGACATTCGAGACCCGGCCCGCTACCAGGAGTTCATGAAGGGCGTGAAGCCGGCCCTCGAGGCGGCAGGCGGTCGCTATCTGGCACGCGGCGGCGCGCTCAAGGTCTACGAGGGTGACTGGTCGCCACGACGCATCGTGCTGCTCGAGTTTCCGTCGCTTGCGGCCTGGGAGTCCTTCTACAACGGGGAGACCTACCAGGGCTTGAAGTCGGTTCGCGACGAGTGCAGCTCTGCGCGGCTGGTGTCGGTGGACGGGCTGGAATGACTGAAGCGACACCCTTGCGCATGACCGTCCTGGGCAGCGGCTCCGTGGGTCTTGCCGTTGCCGCGAGCTTCGCCCAGGCCGGGCAGAGCGTGTCTGCATAGCAGCCAATAGATCGTGATTGGCCAGTTGTAACAGAAGCGTTACTCGTTATTTCAGATCCATCCTCAGTCGTCTTCGACGTCATCCAGGAGCTGCCCTTTCATGGCTCGACAAACAGCATCCGCGATGGCGTCCAGTACATGGATCTGCACTCGGTCTGCATAGCGCTTGCGTCGGTTGTTGGACAGGGTGCCGCCATTCTGAAAAATGGTCACGATCAAATTGGCCAAGTCGCTGCCGCGCAGATCGTAGCGATCGTTGATGTGGCGCTTGACCTGATCGAACAGCGCCAGGAACTCGACCTCCTGACGCATGTGCGTATCCAGTGAGGCTTCGGCCATGGCAAGGGTAAAGGCCACCGGCTCGGTCAGGTCCATGTAGCGGAACCAAGTGTCGGACCCTTTCTCCCAGTCGTAGCTGTAATGCTCGTCACCCGCCCAAGTCACTTGGCAGAGCTGCCGAGCGGGCTTGCTGAAGGTGGTCAGGGCCTGCAGGTACTCAGCTTCGTGCTTCTTCATCGCCACAGAAATGGGCAAAAGGAACTGGGGGGGCAAGCGGTCGGACTGCCCCAGGCAGTGGTGGATCAGAAAGCGCGACAGGCGCCCATTGCCATCCATGAACGGGTGGATGAATACAAAGGCAAAGGACACCACTGCCGCATGAACAACGGCATCAAGTCGCTCGGGGCGATGGTTGGCCACATGCATCAAGCCATTCATCAACTCCACCGCCAGCTCAGGTGCAGGCGGAACATAGGTCACGCCCGCCGCACCTGGCACATCCCGCTGAAGCCGGTTTTGTTCGACTCTGAACTGAACGGCTTTGTCAAAGGGGTTGGAAATGGTCGCATTCTGCAGTTCCACCAGCAAGTCTTCGGTGAGCGGTCGCCGCTCGTGCGCACGGCGCAACAAGGCCGCGAACTTCATGGCCTTGTCGGCATTGGGCGCCTCACCCTCGATGGCAAAAGAACCTTCGGTTTCGCTCAGGTAGGCCCAGTTCAAAGCGCGTTCCAGCATGGCTTCGCCCACCGATTGGGCAAATGCCTGTGCCCGCCCCAAAATGTCCTTCTGGAGCAGTGCCAGCACAGCTGGCGTCTTGCGCACAACGGGGCAAAAGTCCAAGTCGCCCAGACCATTGAAGTCAATGCGCCAACGGGAATCCCGCTGGGTCTGTCCAACAAAGTAGTGCTCTGGGTCAAACAAGGGGGCGTAAACCGACGCGACGCCTGGATCAACCAAGCCGGGCAGATGCTGCTGATGCAACCGTTCCCACAAGTACCCGAGCTTGCGGCCGTACATGCTGTTGGGTGCGCCCCGAACGCACGCCACCAACTCGGATGGCGGTAAGCGGCGCAGCGCCATCGCCAGCAGATCCAGCCTGACGCCTTCGTGCTTTAGGGCAAACAAGGCGTGATCAAGAAGCGTGGCATCGGGAGCCAGCTTGCGGGGAACCAGAATGGTGCCATCCTCTAAATGCTCGATGCGGTTGACCGACGCCAGGCGTGCCCGTTGTTTGCGCAGGAAGTCCGGGGCTCCAACCTCGTTCTGGATCCAGGCGTAGCCAACGTCGCTCATTTTGTGTGGAGGCACTGAAGGGAAGAAAAATCTTCAGAGCAGGAGAATTATCTCCATTTTCAGGAAAATTCAGATTTTTTCTTCATGACTCGATTAGGCCGACTCTGCTCAGACAAGGGAGAAAATCTTCAGCAATCCTCTTTTTTCATCAAAAACGAGTGGAGCACCTGATTTTTTCACCCACCCTCAGTCGCCTGCCTCGCAAACACGCGCATGTGATGCAGCCTTGGTCCGAGTCGTCGTGAGTCATCAGCTGTTGTCTACGATTTTCAATATTGAACATAATGCGCTGACGAAATCCACCAGGCTCGGACCAGCGTATCCGTGTAAGTAGCAATGTCTGCAGGGAGGCCACTCACCGACAAATCTGAACCGATTCAGAGTTGTGGGGAGGTACTGGATGGGCCAGCTTGTCGCCCTGTCGCCGCGCCCCGGGCACGCGCAGACTCACCGAAGGTCGCACGGTGCCAGCGGGAAAACGCGCTGGGGCTGGAAAAGCCCAGCAGGCCAGAGACCGCCGTCAGGTTGTGCCGCGGAGACGCGAGGTGTGCATGCAGGAGTTGCTCGCGCAAGCTTTGAACCAGTACGCTGAACGCCACCCCTTCCTCGCTGAGTCGGCGCTGCAGTGTGCCCATGCGCTGCGCCACCAGGTCGATGGACACCGTGCCCAGCGGAAGCAGGTGGGCGATGTGGCCCAGACAGGCCTCCCGTGCCGACTCCGCAGCATGTGCTGTGCACAGGTGCTGCCCTGCGAGCTCTGCCAGCATCGGGCCCTCCAGCAAGGCGCGGGTAGATAGCTCGGCACTGGTGAACACCACGCGTTGAAATCGTGCTCAAACTCCACCGCCCAGCCCAGTACCTGGCGGTGGGTTCGCATATCCGCGGGCGGCGGGTGCCTCAAGCACACCCGCCGCGGCGTCCACTGCAGGCCAAGGTAACGGTGTGCCAGCTGCACGATGAGGCAAGCCACCTGCTCCACCGCCTGGCGCACGGAAGGTGATCCGGGCACCAGCAGATCAAACGTGACCACTGCAATGCCGTCGCGCTCTTCGCGGCGAATCACCAGACCCGAGCACAGCTGGCGCCGCTGACTGCACGCCACATCAAGTGCGTGCCGAAGGTTGGCCTGCTGCGCTGTCAGGAAGCCGACCGCACACAGGTTGGACACCCGGCGCTCGGTCGCCATCAACAAACCGATGTCATCGCGGCGTGTGGTGCGCGCCATTGCCCCTGCCCACCATCTGCGCCGCCAGCTTGAGCGGCCTGGGTTCATTGGCCCGCAGCCTGTCCCTTGACGAGAACGCCCTGTCTGCGAAGGGCTGGCCTGTCCCACCGGCTGATAGGCAACCCCGAGTGTTGATGCCAGCGCTGAATGGAGCCAAGCGCCAGATATTTTTAGTCACCGAATCGATGAGAAAGCCGTAAATGGCGCTGACGTCGCGCATTACCGAATTAGCTCATTCACGGTTCGGCATGTGGCTCAAATAGGGACTGGGCCTACAACTAGCATGCTGGGGGAAGCGAGGGCAGCCGCATAGCGCTTGAGCCTGGCAATAGCGGCACAGCCGGCGCGCGCGCGCGACCAGTCCATCAACTTCAGTATCAGTGTGGGTGTCACTTTGCGGCGCTATGAAAGTGAGCTGTTGCCCCAGAACATCGAGCGGGCAGACCAGTTTCTCGACTGCCTCAAGCGGGAGGGTAGAAACCGGGCGGTGGATGGAATTGGCCGCCCCTTGAGGGTAGCGTCCACCACCCAACTTTCCGCAACGCCCGTCCAAAACACAACTTACTGGAGTTCGCGCGCCCTGGCCCGCATCACACTGGGCCGTTGCTCGTAGGTGGTGCCAAAGCGGTACAACTCGGTGAATGGGGTAAACGCGTCGCCGAGCGCTCGAACCCAGGACGCGAACACGCCGAGGTAGGCGTCCGCGATGGAGAAGTGTTCACCTACCAGCGTGTCCCTGCCCCGCAAGGCCGTCTCGATGGGGCCAAGAGCTTCGTGCAGGCGCAACAACCCTTGTTCGCGGACGGTGGCTTGCCCTTGCGCATCGGGACAGTAGCGTTGCGGTCGGTTGATGGCGCGAAAGCACCCGGCGTGGATTTCGGCGTTGAGGTAGCCCACCCAGGCCTGGGTTTGCGCGCGCACCACCGTGCCGGTGGGCGCCAACAAGTGGCTTTGTGGCGCCAGATCGGCCAGGTAAGGCAAAAGTGCCGAATTTTCGGTCAGCACTTCGCCGTTTGCCGTGACCAGTGTGGGCACCCGCCCCAGCGGGTTGAACGCCCGGTGGGGCGCTGCCGGGTCACGCAGATCGACAGGCACGACGTCGATAGGCAAACTGACTTCTTCGATGACCACATGGCAAGCCAGGCTGCAGGCGCCAGGGGTGACGTAGAGCGTGGGTGTCATGCACGCTCAAAAATCGCCGCAATGCCCTGGCCACCGCCGATGCACATGGTCACCAGCGCGTAGCGGCCCTGGATGCGGTGCAGCTCGTGGATGGCCTTGACGGTGATCAGCGCGCCGGTGGCGCCGATGGGGTGGCCCAGCGAGATGCCCGAGCCGTTGGGGTTGACCTTGGCCGGGTCCAGACCCAGTTCCTTGGTCACGGCGCAGGCCTGGGCGGCAAAGGCTTCGTTGGCCTCGATCACGTCCAGGTCGTTCACCGACAGGCCGGTGCGCTTGAGCACCGCCTGGGTGGCCGAAATCGGGCCCACGCCCATGATTTTCGGGTCCAGGCCGGTGTGGGCGTAACCCACCAGGCGGGCCAGCGGCTTGGCGCCACGGGCCTGGGCGGCACCGGCGTCCATCAGCACCACGGCAGCGGCGGCGTCGTTGATGCCCGAGGCGTTGCCGGCCGTCACCGTGCCGTTTTCTTTCACGAACACCGGCTTGAGCTTGGTCATGTCTTCCAGCGTGCAGTTGGGGCGGTAGTGCTCGTCGGTGGCATAGGCCACGTCGCCCTTTTTGCTCTTGAGCATGATGGGCACGATCTGGCCTTTGAAGTAGCCGGCTTCAATCGCGCGCTGGGCGCGGTTGTGGCTTTCCACGGCCAGGGCGTCCTGCATGTCGCGGGTGATGCCGTATTTGGCCGCCACGTTCTCGGCCGTCACACCCATGTGGATGGTGTGAAAGGGGTCGTGCAGGGCGCCGATCATCATGTCCACCATCTTGGTGTCGCCCATGCGCGAGCCCCAGCGCATGTTGAGGCTGGCAAAGGGCGCGCGGCTCATGTTTTCGGCACCACCACCGATGGCGATGTCGGTGTCGCCCAGCAGGATGCTCTGGCTGGCGTTCACGATGGCCTGCAGGCCCGAACCGCACAGGCGGTTGACGTTGAAGGCGGGCGTGCCCTCGCTGCAGCCGCCATTGAGGGCGGCCACACGCGAGAGGTACATGTCCTTGGGCTCGGTGTTGACCACATGGCCGAAGACCACGTGGCCGACGTCCTTGCCGTCCACGCCGGCACGCGCCAGCGACTCGCGCACCACGGTGGCGCCCAGCTCGGTGGGAGGAATGTCCTTGAGGCTGCCCCCAAAGGTGCCAATGGCGGTGCGCACTGCGCTGACGACGACGACTTCACGGCTCATGTGTATCTCCTGCGGGATGGATGGATTGGGCCCCGCCTGCTGCGCGGGCTCAACACCACATCTTAGCCCTGGGGCTGATGCCAGCCTGACGCGGCCGTGTGTGGGTCAGGCCGACAGCCGCGCCAGCACCTGCATCCGACCATCGGCAAAACGCGCGGCCAGCATCTCGCCCATGGCGGTGAACTCGCCGGTGATGTGGCTGATGTTGACCTGGTGGGTCACCAGCACCAAGGGGCCTGGGCCGCGCCACGCGCTTGCGGCGGCCAGCACCTCGGCACGGCCGCGGTCGGGGTCGCCCTGGCCCTGGAAGGTGGAGTTGATGGCCGGCCACACCGTGGCCTGCCCAAATGCCAGGCGGGCCGTGTCCACACAGCGGCACCAGGCGCTGCTGCGCACGTCGCCGGGCACCACACCCGCTGCCGCGAACGCCGCCGCCACGCGCCGGGCCTGGGCGCGGCCGGCGTCGCTCAGGTTGCGCTGGCTGCTGCAGACGTCGAGCCGGAAGCCTGACGGATCGCCCACGCCGGGTTCGGTCTGTGCGTGGCGCATCAGCACCACGGTGCCGGGCGTTTTCAGTGCCGCCCAGAAAGCAGCGCTTGTTTGTGCCCGCGCCAGCGGCCAGCAGAGCAGCGATGTGCTGGCCAGCACCACGCGGCGTGAGAGGGGTTTGGGTGTCATCGTCGGCATCCGAACTGCGGCTCGCACAAAATGGTGCCATCTCATTTTCAGGAGCGCGGCCTTTTGTTGCCAGCACAGGGACATGTTGACCCCAGATTCCACCGGTAACGAAGGCGAATGGCACGCGCTGTGCCGGTCCGGCGAGCTGCTCGACAGCGGCCTGGCGTGCTCGTTCGACGTCAACTACGCCGGCCAGACCTGCCGCGCGTTTGCGCTGCGCTATGCGGGCCAGGTGCACGCCTACCTCAACCGCTGCAGCCACGTGGCCATGGAGATGGACTGGCAGCCTGACCGCTTTTTTGACCTGACCGGGCACTACATCGTCTGCGCGGCCCACGGCGCCCTGTTCCGGCCCGACACCGGGCACTGCGTGGGCGGGCCCGGCCGTGGCGGGCTGATGAAGATCGCCACAGCCGAGCGTGACGGGGTGGTCTTCTGGCAGTCACAATACCACCTCAAGCCGGTGCTGTTCTGAGCGCCTGGTGTCACCACCTCGACCCCCGCCATGGAAGACTTCCGCGTGCCCGACCCCTCCACCCCCGCTGCCGCCCCGGCGCCGCAAGCGGCTGCCGTTCCCGGCTGGGAGCGCGCCGCGCTGGAGCGCCTGTTGATGGCCCAACTGCAGGAACAGCGTGCCGCACGCCGCTGGAAGGTGATCTTGCGCCTGCTGTGGCTGGCCTTTCTGGGCGCGATGGCCTGGTTCCTGTTCGCTCAGTCGCCCAGCACCACCAGCGTCAGCACGCCCCACACCGCGCTGATCGAGGTGCAGGGCGAGATCGCCGATGGCACCGAAGCCGGCGCCGACCAGGTGGTGGCGGCCTTGCGCCAGGCCTTCGAGGACAGCGGCTCGCTGGCGGTGGTCCTGCTCATCAACTCGCCCGGCGGCAGCCCGGTGCAGGCCGGCATCATCAACGACGAAATCCACCGCCTCAAGGCCTTGCACAAGAAGCCGCTGTACGCGGTGGTGGAAGAAACCTGCGCCTCGGCGGCCTACTACATCGCGGCGGCGGCCGACAACATCTACGTGGACAAGGCCAGCCTGGTGGGCAGCATCGGTGTGCTGATGGACGGTTTTGGCTTCACCGGCCTGATGGACAAGCTGGGCGTCGAGCGACGGCTGCTGACCGCCGGCGAGAACAAGGGTTTTCTCGACCCCTTCAGCCCGCAGAGCGAGGTGCAGCGCGACTACGCGCAGTCCATGCTGAGCGAAATCCACAACCAGTTCATCAGCGTGGTGCGCAAGGGCCGGGGCGAACGCCTGAAGGAAACGCCCGAGATGTTCAGCGGCCTGGTGTGGAGCGGCGAAAAAGCCGTGGCCCTGGGCCTGGCCGACGATTTTGGCAGCCTGGACCAGGTCGCGCGCGATGTGGTCAAGGCCGAAGACATCGTTGACTACACCCAGCGCGAAAACGTGGCTTCGCGCCTGGCGCGCCGCTTTGGCGCCGCGGTGGGCGAGGGCGCGGTCAAGGCCTTGCAGCAGGCCGGTGTGACGCTGCGCTGAGAGCCCCGCAAATGCTGGCGGGCATTTGCCCGTGCGCCTCTGACAAATCCACCCGCTGCTGCCACAATGGCCTCAACGCAACACAGCAGCGGGGTGTGGCATGGTGGCAGGTTTCATCACACGGCGGACCGGCAGGGGTAGGCGATGAAACGCACGCCCCTCTACAGCACCCGGCGCGCGCCGTCACCGGCAGCCGCCGAGGCGGCCGAACATGCGCCTGAGCCGGCGACGCCGGCGCGTTCCGTTTCACCCGTTTCACCTGGTTCCCCCGCAGTTCAGATGCCTCCACGCTGGCGCCGCTGGGCCGCCAGCCCGGCCGCGCTGTGGCTTGGCATGGCGGTGCTGGCCAGTTTGCTGGTGGCCAACCTGCTGCGCCCCGGCCTGGCCGGCCGGCCGCTCACGCAAAAAGCCATCGACGCCGCAGTGCTGAAGACCCTGGAAACCCAGGTGCTGCCCTCGGCCGCCACCCGCGCCCAGGAGGCGGTGGCCGGCTCGGTGGTGCGGGTGATGGCTTACGGCAAACACCCCAAAACCGGAGAAGAGGTGGAGATGGGTGTGGGCACCGGCGTGGTCATTGTGGACAAGGGCGTGATCCTGACCAACCTGCACGTGGTCAGTGGTGCGCAGAAGATCCGTGTGGCGTTTGCCGATGGCCTGGAGGCCACCGCCAGCGTCACCGGCGCACAGCCCGAAAACGACCTCGCCGTGTTGCAGGCGCATGAGATTCCCGATGACCTGCACGCCGCCACCATGCGTTCCACCGGCGACCTGCGCGCCGGCGACGAGGTGGTGGCCGTGGGCTTCCCGTTTGGCATCGGGCCGTCGGTGTCGTCGGGCGTGGTGTCTGGCCTGGGCCGCTCCTTCCGTTCGCCCGAGGGCAAACAGACCATGACCAACCTGATCCAGTTCGACGCCGCCGCCAACCCCGGCAATTCGGGCGGCCCGCTGGTCACCATGGACGGCGAGGTGGTCGGCATCGTCACCGCCATCCTCAACCCCACCTCGGCCCGCACCTTTGTGGGCATCGGTTTTGCCGTGCCCATCGAAAACGCGGCCTCGGCCGCCGGCCTTCCTCCGTTCTGATTGTTCCAAGGAGTTTCCATGAGCGATGTCCGCCAACAAGACCCCGCCACCGCCCAGCTGATGGAGCGCATCCTCTACGAGGTCAAGCGCGTGGTGGTGGGTCAGGACCGTTTTCTGGAGCGGGTGATGGTGGCCATGCTCGCCCAGGGCCACCTGCTGGTCGAAGGTGTGCCGGGCTTGGCCAAGACCCTCACGGTCAAGACGCTGGCGCAGGCCGTGCGCGGCCAGTTCAAGCGCATCCAGTTCACGCCCGACCTGGTGCCTGCCGACCTGGTGGGCACGCGCATGTACAACCAGAAAACGGCCGAGTTCAGCACCACGCTGGGCCCGGTGTTTGCCAACCTGTTGCTGGCCGACGAGATCAACCGCGCGCCGGCCAAGGTGCAGAGCGCGCTGCTCGAGGTGATGCAGGAGCGTCAGGTGACGATCGCCGGCGAGTCGCACAAGGTGCCCGAGCCTTTTCTGGTGATGGCCACCCAGAACCCCATCGAAACCGAAGGCACCTACCCGCTGCCCGAGGCGCAGGTGGACCGTTTCATGATGAAGGTGCTGGTGGACTACCCGACCGACGAGGAGGAGTACGTCATCGTCGAGCGCGTCACCGGCCCGCGCATCGATGTGTCGCCCGTGGCCAGCACCGAACAACTGGCCGCCTTGCAGGCGCAGTGCCGGCAGGTTTACGTCGATCCGTCGCTGGTGCAGTACGCGGTCAAGCTGGTGTCGGCCACACGCAAGCCCGAAGTCCATGGCCTCAAAGACCTGAGCCGCTTCATCACCTTCGGCGCCAGCCCGCGTGCCACCATCGGGCTGACTGAGGGCGCGCGTGCCCTGGCCATGTTGCGCGGGCGCAGTTACGCCTTGCCCGAAGACATGGTGGATCTGGTGCCCGACGTGCTGCGCCACCGCGTGGTCTTGTCCTACGAGGCTCTGGCCGAAGGCCTGACGGCCGATCAGGTGGTGGACAAGATCATGGCCAAGATACCGCCGCCGGCCAAGCCGCTGGAACACGAAAAACGCGCCGCCTGAACGGCACAGCAGGCACTCCATGGCAACCCGCTCAGCCCAGACCCCCGCCGCTCCGCCCGAGCCGGCGGCTGCGCTGTTGCGCCGCATCGAGTGGACCGTGCTCAAGCGCCTGGACGGCCTGTTGCAGGGCGACCACCGCACCCTGATGCGCGGTGCCGGGCTGGACCTCGCCGACCTGCGCGAGTACCAGCCCAGCGACGACGTGCGCCACATCGACTGGAACGTGACCGCGCGCCTGGGCTTGCCCCACGTGCGGCAGTTCATGGAAGACCGCGACATGAACGCGTGGTTTCTGCTGGACCTCAGCGCCTCGGTGGACTTTGGTTCCAGCACACAGACCAAACGCCGCCTGTCGCGCGAATTCGTGGCCGTGCTCGCGCGCCTGCTGTCGCGCCACGGCAACCGGGTGGGTGCGCTGCTCTATGGTGGCGGTTTGAACCGCGTGCTGCCGGCGCGCAACGGTCGCCAGCACCTGCTGGAAATTTTGCACGCCATGAACCCGCCCGACGTGGCCCCCGCCGACGGCGACACCACCCGCCTGCACGAACTGCTGGCCGCCGCCATGCCGGTGCTCAAGCGCCGCAGCACCGTGTTTGTGGTGTCGGACTTCATCAGCCAGCCCGGCTGGCACCAGGCGCTGGGGCGGCTGGCGCTGCGCCACGACGTGGTGGCCGTGCGCCTGCTGGACCCGCTGGAGCTGGAGCTGCCCGACCTGGGCTTGCTGACGCTGCGTGACGCCGAAACCGGCGAACACCTGGTGGTGGACACCCACGATGTGGGCTTTCGCCGCCGCTTCGCCCGCATTGCCGCCCAGCGCGAGGCCGAGCTGCGGGAAGGCCTGGCGCTGGCCGGCGTGGACACGCTGGAACTGTCCACCGACGACGATCTGGTCGAGGCGCTGCTGCGTTTTGTCGAGTTGCGCCGGCGCCGACAGCACCTTCACAACGGTTCGGCCCTGCCGCGCCACCTGAATGCCGCCTGAGCGCCCAGGAGGATGAACATGAAAATCCCGCTCACCTTTTTCTGGCCGCAGTTTCTGTGGCTGCTGCTGATCGTGCCGCTGCTGTTGCTGGTGTACTTCTGGCTGTTGCGACGCAAGAAAAAAACGGCGGTGCGTTACGCCAGTCTGGCCATCGTGCGCGAGGCCATGGCCGGCGGTTCGCAGTGGCGCCGCCACGTGCCGCCGGTGCTGTTTCTGCTGGCGCTCAGCGCCATGCTGTTGGCAGCGGCGCGGCCCTTTGCCACGCTGAGCCTGCCTTCGCTGCAGCAAACCATCATCCTGGCCATGGACGTGTCGGGCAGCATGCGCGCCACCGACGTCGAGCCCAACCGGCTGGTGGCCTCGCAGAACGCGGCCAAGGCCTTTCTCACCGAGCTGCCGCGCCATGTGAAGGTGGGCATCGTGGCCTTTGCCGGCACGGCGCAGGTGGTGCAGTCGCCCACGCTGAGCCGCGAGGACCTGGTGGCCGCCATCGACAAGTTCCAGATGCAGCGCGCCACCGCCATCGGCAGCGCCATCGTGGTGTCCCTGTCCGAGATTTTTCCCGACGCGGGCATCGATCTCTCGTCCATGATGTACGGCCGCGACCGCCAGCGCGGCCAGGCCATCGACCAGAAGAAACCCGAGACCAAGGAACACACGCCGGTGCCGCCGGGCTCCTACAGTTCGGCCGCCATCATCCTGCTGACCGACGGTCAGCGCACCACCGGGGTGGACACCATGGAGGCGGCCAAGATGGCGGCCGACCGTGGCGTGCGCGTCTACACCGTGGGCGTGGGCACGGTGGAGGGCGAAACCATCGGCTTCGAGGGCTGGTCCATGCGGGTGCGGCTGGACGAAGAAACCCTGAAGGAAGTCGCCGACCGCACCCAGGGCGAGTACTACTACGCCGGCACGGCCGAAAACCTCAAGAAGGTCTACGAGACGCTGAGCACCCGCCTGACGGTGGAGAAAAAAGAGACCGAAATCTCCGGCTTGCTGGCCCTGCTGGCGGCGGTGTTCGCCACGCTGTCGGCGGGTTTGTCGCTGCTGTGGTTCAACCGCATCGCCTGAACAGCCGCTGAAGGCCCATCAGGCTTGGGCTGCCGCCAGGCAGACGCGGTCGCGACCGTCGGCTTTGGCGCGGTAGAGGGCGTTGTCGGCGGCCTTGAGCAAGGCGTCGTCGCTGCCGCCGTCCTGTGGGTACACCGCCACGCCAGCCGAAAACCCCAGCCCGCTCACCTGCGCGCCGCCGTGTTGTATGCACAGCTGGGCGTAGCGCTGTTGCAGGGCGTGCAGGCGCGCCAGCGTCTGGTCGGCGTTGGCGCCGGGGAGCACCAGGCAGAATTCTTCGCCCCCATAGCGGGCACAGAAGTCCTCGGCGCGGGTCTGCGCCTGCAGCAGGTCGGCCACGGCCTTGAGCACCCGGTCGCCCATGGCGTGTCCGTGTTCGTCGTTGACCCGCTTGAAGTGGTCGAGGTCCAACACCACCACCGCCACACACGTGCCGGCTCGTTGGGCGCGTTTGAGTTCGCGGGGCAGGGCGTCCTGCAGGTGGCGCCGGTTGTAGAGGCCGGTCAGCGGGTCGCGCATGGCCTGCTCGCGCAACTGCGCCTGCAGCAGCTGGATTTCGTCGATGCGGGCCGCCAGCTCCTGGCGCGCCTGCTCCGCTTCCTGGTGGCGGGACACCGCCAGATCGCGTTCGATGGCCGTGCGCTCGCGGGCGCGCTCCAGCGCGCCGGTCCAGTGCTGGAAGAAGTGGTGGCCCAGAAACAGCACCGCCAGCGTCAGCACGGTGATGATCCAGTAGACCGCCAGGGTGTACTCGTTGACCACCTGCAGCAGGCGCTGGCCATCCTCAGGCGTGGCCGGCGCCGGCATGGCCGACCAGGCGCCGTGCCCGAGGTGAAACGACAGCCACAGAAACGCCAGCACGCCCCCCACGCCCAACAGCGAAGCGGCAAACAGTTGCCAGTGGGGCAGCAGTTGCTGGGGCTGAGGCGGCAGCTGGGTGTCGCGCCAAACCATCACCCGTGGCCCCAGCCAGGCCAGCAGCGGGCCCACGAAAACCAGCGTCTGCAAAAAGCCGCCCAGCCACCAACCTTGCCAGATGGCAAAGGCGGCCTCCGGCCCCACCTGGCCGGTGTAGGACCAGATGAAGGACCCGGTGGCGCCAAACACCGCCGCGATGAAAGCCACGGCGACAAAAAACAGCAGGGTGCTGCCGGTGCGTGGCGGCACCGGCATCTGCACGGCGCGGTAGGCCACCGCCAGCACAAAAAAGCCCAGGGGGTTGGACAGCGCAAACACCAGCGCCCATTCGGGCGCCATGCCGGCCTGCAGCGCCAGGGTGAGTGTGGCCAGGTAAGCCGGCACCGCGCCCCACCAGAAGCCCACACACAAGACCCACAACATGCACAGCGTCAAGGGCGGGTAGACGGTGAGGTGGAGGTTGGCGCCGCCGAATCGCACGGGCAGGCCCGACCATTCGAAGGCCACCGTGGCCAGCCCCAGCAACACACTGGCCACCAGGCTGAAACACCAGGCCACACGCAGCCCGGTGGTGGCGTGTTCGCCATGTCGGCGCCACAACAGGCTCAATGGCAGCGCCCGGTAGCGCAACACATGGGGGGAGGGCGAGGGCGTGACCATGGCAAGGGCCATGATAAAGCCGGGCAAGGGCTGACGGGACCGGTGGTTTGGCAGCCTGACGGCACAATGCCACACCATGACAACCCCGATAGACACCGAGGTGCTGGTGGCCGGCGGCGGCATTGCCGGCCTGGCCGCAGCACTTGCGGCGGCGCGCGCTGGCCTGAGCGTGCGCCTGTTCGAACAGACCGAGCGCCTGGCCGAGGTGGGCGCCGGCCTGCAGCTGGGCCCCAACGCCGTGCGGGTGCTGGCCGAGTGGGGCTTGCTCGACGCGCTGCGCGAAGTGGCCGCTTTCCCGGATGCGCTGGTGGTGCGCGATGCGCCGGGCGGCGCCGAACTCGGGCGCCTGCGCCTGGGCGAACGGGCGCGGGCGCGCTACGGCCACCCCTACGCCACCGTGCACCGCGCCGATCTGCACACCCTGCTGTGGCGGGCTGCCGCCGCGCAAGCACAGGTTGAGCTGGCCTTGGGCCGCACCGTGCTGGGCTGGCAGGCAGATGAGGGCGCGGTGTCGGTGCACCTTTCCAACGGCGCCACCACCAGCGGCCGCTTGTTGCTGGGCTGCGACGGTTTGTGGAGCCGCGTGCGCGTGCCCTTGTTGGGCGACACGATGCCCGTGCCCACCGGCCACATCGCCTACCGCGGTCTGGTGGACCAATCCGGCTTGCCCGCCGCCCAGCGCCAGCGCGACGTGGTGGCCTGGCTGGGTCCAAAGATGCACGCGGTGTGCTACCCGGTGCGGCGCGGCGAGCACCTCAACGTGGTGGTGATCGTGCATGGCGCGCTGGATGGCGACATGCAGAACTGGAGCCACGCCGCCGATGTGGCCGATCTGCGCGCTGCCATGGGCCGCGTGGCGCCAGGGCTGGATGCGGTGCTGCACGCCGTGCCCCAGTGGCTGCGCTGGCCGCTGTTTGAGCGCCCCCTCATCACCGGGCCGCAGGCCCACGGCAGCGGGCGTGTGGCCTTGCTGGGCGATGCCGCCCACCCCATGCGCCCCTACCTGGCACAGGGCGCCGCCATGGCCCTGGAAGACGCCTGGAGCCTGGGCCGGCTGCTGGCACAACAACCCGGCGCGCTGGCCGACCCGACACCCGTGCTGCGCGGGTGGGCCAACGAACGCTGGCCGCGCAACGCCTGGGTGCAGGCACGCTCGCGGCGCAACGGACGCATCTTCCACCTGTTGCCGCCCATGAGCTGGGGGCGCAACCTGGCCATGGCCGCGCTGGGTGAACGGCTGCTCGATGTGCCCCGCCTCTATGGCGGGCTGGCCACCGATTGACGCCTCACCCGCTCAGGCCTGCGGCGCATGGCCGCCAGGCAGGCCGCAGCGCTGCCTGAGCGGCTCATTCGAGTTTGACGCCCGCCGTCTTCAGCGTGGCTTTGCGGCTGACACTCTCGCGGGCGATGTGGCGTTTGAAGTCGTCGGTGCCATGGCCCACAAAGTCGTAGAACTTGCCTTCCACCTCGCGGCGGCGGAAGTCGGCGTCGCTGATGACGGCCAGCACATCGCGGTGCAGCTTTTGCACCGTGGCCGCGGGTGTGTTGGATGGGGCGAACAAGCCGACCCAGACATTGGCGTCCACCTCGGGAAAGCCCAGTTCGCCGACGGTGGGCACGTCGGGGTAGGCGGGGGTGCGCGTCTTGCCGCCAAAGGCCAGCGCCTTCAGTTTGCCGCTCGCAATGTGCGGTCGGGCCGATGGAATGCCCGACCAGGTCATGGGCACCTCGTTGCTGACCACGGCCAGCACGGCCTGCGGAATCCCCCGGTAGGGAATGTGCACGATGAAGGTGTTGGTTTTTTGCTTGAGCATCTCGGTGGCCAGCTGCGGCTGGCTGCCAGGCCCGTAGGAGGCGTAGGTCAGCGCGCCTGGCTTCTGGCGTGCCAAGCCGATCAGCTCGTTCAAGTTGTTCGCCGCGAACGTGCTGTTGACCACCAGCATCTGGCTGAAGCTCACCAGATGTGTGACGGGTGTGAAGTCACGTTCCAGGCTGTAGGGCAGCTTGTCGTACAGATGCGGGTTGATGGTGAAGGTGGCGTCGGTGGTGAACAGCAAGGTGTGTTGGTCGGTGGCGCGTGCCACGGCCTCGGTGCCCAGCAGGGTGTTGGCGCCCGGCCGGTTGTCCACGATCACGGCCTGGTTCCACCGTTCCTGAAGTTTTTGTGCCATCGCACGGGCCAGCACGTCCACCCCGCCACCGGCGGGGTAGGGCACGACGATGCGCACCGCCCGCGTGGGCCATTCCTGCGCCTGTGCGGTCAGCGTCGCCAGACAAAGCAAGCTGGCGCCGATCAGGGCCAGTCCCAGACGGCGGCGCTTGTGCATGTAGTAAGGGGTGGTCAGGGCGTGATGTCCAGGGGTGTGGGTGTCCGTCATGTCGAAAGTCCTGTTGCTGAGGCGGTTGGAAGGGGTTGGGCGCAGGGTCAGATCGCGGGTGTCACTCATGCGAAGACTTTCTGGTGTGGCCAAGGCGCCCAGCCGGGGTCGCCATGCCGGACAAAAGCCAGCCAGGCGGATTGCAGGTCGTTGGTGAGGCGCTCCGCGTCATGGGCCTGTGTCCCATGCAGCATGGGCGCACCAGCAAAGGCCGCCAGGGTGTCGAACACGAAAGGCAGTTCGATGCAGTGGCAGGCACCAAAGCGTTCGTTCGGGCGGTGATCGAAGCGGTAGGACCAGGCTGTTTGGCCTCGCGCCCTGGCATCGTCTGCCCATTGCCGTGAGGGGGCGCCATAGACCTGGTCACCCAGCTCGCGCGATGCCTGATCCAGACCCAGACCAGGAAAGGCGGCCATTTCGTCGCGGTTGTAGCCCACGATCACGTCCACATGTGCCGCCGCGGCGCGCAGGGCCCGCTCTGGCTGCAGAGGCAGCACCTCGCCGTCTGCCACCGGTGCAAACAGGCTGCGCTGTGCCCCTTCGCGGGCCAGCCACTGGAGCACAAGCGGCGCCCGTTGCGCATCGAGCAAGGCTTGCACCGGCAGTTGCCGCGCCTCCTCCAGGTTCGCGGCACCCGCCGCGTGCAGAAAAATGTCAGCGATTTCGTGGGCCTGATCGGCGGACCTGAAACCCCGGCCCAGCGAGGCGCTTTGCAGGATGGCGCGCTGGAAGCGCGGTTGGCGCATCAGCATGCAGGGAATGGACATGGCGCCGGCCGACTGGCCCATCACGGTCACGTTCTGGGGGTCGCCACCGAAGGCCTCGATGTGGTCAAGGACCCAGGCGATCGCCGCCTCCTGGTCGAGCAGCCCCAGGTTGGCGGTTTCGCCTGGTGCGGCGAGCCATCCCAGCGCGCCCAGCCGGTAGTTGGGGGC
>JAUYSB010000297.1 GCA_030696525.1 Hydrogenophaga sp.
CACCATCGACTTCGCGGGTCACATTCACTTTGTCGCCAGTCACTTCGACCTTGGAGGCGAAGGTGCCTTGGGGCAGGTCGGCCAGGGCGGCGAGCATCTGGCCGGTCTGGTTGGCGTCGTCGTCAATCGCCTGTTTGCCCAGGATGATGAGGCCGGGTTGTTCTTTGTCGACCAGGGCTTTCAGGAGCTTGGCGACAGCCAGGGGCTGGAGTTCTTCGCTGGTCTCGACCAGGATGGCGCGGTCGGCGCCGATGGCCATGGCGGTGCGCAGGGTTTCCTGGCACTGGGTCACGCCGCAGGAGACGGCGATCACTTCGGTGACCACGCCTTTTTCTTTCAGGCGCACGGCTTCTTCGACGGCAATCTCGTCAAACGGGTTCATGCTCATCTTCACGTTGGCGATGTCCACACCGCTGCCGTCCGACTTGACTCGGACTTTCACGTTGTAGTCCACCACGCGTTTGACGGGGACGAGAACTTTCATGGGGCTTCCTTGGAATTCAGAGAATGATGGGGATTTCAGTGGCGGGGGGCGTGTTGCGGCTGCGGCCGCAGCGCACCAGGCCGTCGATCATGACCATGCCAATGCCGGGGATGTCGCCCAGTTGCACGCTCTCCAGCAAGTCTTTGCCGGCGGTGTGCTGGGCCTTGTCCATGAACACAAAGTCGGCGGCGCGGCCCACCTCGATGAGGCCGCAGTTCAGCTTGCGTATGCGTGCGGTGTTGCCGGTGGCAAAACCGAACACCACCTCGGCCGGGATGTTGGCAAAGCTGGAGATCAACGCGATGAGGCGCAGCATGCCCAGCGGTTGGACGCCCGAACCCGCAGGCCCGTCGGTGCCCAAAATCACGCGGTGGGGGCACTTGAGTTCGATGGCCGCGCGCGCGGCTTCGATGGCGATCTTCTCGTTGCCGTTGTGCACGATCTCGATGGCGCGCGTCGACTTTTCGCACAGCTCGCAAACGTGTTTCCAGGGCAGGGCGGTGTGGCCGCCGTTGATGTGGCCAATCACGTCAGCGTCGGCCTCCAGGACCACGTCCTTGTCGATCAGGCCCGAACCGGGGATGGATGGCCCGCCCGTGTGGATGGTGCTCTGGATGCCGTGCTTGCGCGCCCAGGCCACCATCTGCTGTGCTTCGTACCCCGCCTTGACCGATCCCAGCCCCACCTCGCCCAGCAGCGTCACGCCGGCATCGGCCAGGTCCTTGAAGTCCTGCTCCACCATGCCTTTTTCAATCACCGGCGCGCCGGCAATGACCTTGACGCCGCCGGGACGGAAGTTGTCGTAGGCGCGCTGCGCGGTGATGGCCAGGGCCTTGAGGCCCACGATGTCCTTGGGGCGGCCGGGCAGGTGCACCTCACCCGCCGACACCATGGTGGTGACGCCGCCGTTCATGGTGGAGTCGATCCAGCCGAGCTGGTTCTGGCGCGGTGTCCAGTCGCCAAACACCGGATGCACGTGGCTGTCGATGAGGCCGGGCGCCACACAGGTGCGGCGGGCATCGATGGTTTGCCGCGCGCCTTCCAGGTCGCAGTCCTTCTCCTTGCCGAAGGCAACAATGAGCCCATCTTGCACCACGATGGTGTCTGCGCTGAGGATGGGCTGGTCGATGTCGCCCGAGAGCAGGAGGCCGATGTTCTTGATGACGACCTTGCCCGATGTTTCGCTGCTTGCGGCTTCTGCCATGTGTCGCTCCTGTGAGGGGGTGAAGAGGGTGTCAGGGTTTGACGGTGCGCAACACCGTCTCGATCACAAAACCTTGCCAGTGCGCCATGGCATCTTGCTGCTCCAGCTTTTCGCCCAGAAAGGCCGACAGCGTGTAGCGGTTGGAGAGGTAGAAGTAGTTCAGGCCCGCGATCATCAGGTAGACGTCGCGCGCCGCCAGGCCGCTGCGGAAAACCTTCTTCTCCACGCCACTGGCCAGCACCGACTCCAGGATCTGGATGGCGGGCGACGAATACTCGCGCGCGCGCAGCGACTTGGAGATGTGTTTGCCGCGGTGCAGGTTCTCGTCGTTGAGCAGGGTGATGAAATCGGGGTTGCGGTGGTAGTAGTCCCAGATGAAACCCACCACCGCGACCAGCGCCTCCTCGGGTTTGTCGACGTTGAACTTGAGGGCCGATTCGGCGTCGTTAAAACGCCGGTACAGGTCTTCGAGCACCGCGATGTACAAACCTTCCTTGCTGCCGAAGTAGTAGTAGATCATCCGGTCGTGCGACTTGGCCGCCTTGGAGATCTGGTCGATGCGCCCGCCCGAGAACCCGTGCTTGGCAAAAATGCGGGTGGCCGCGCGCAGGATGTTGTCCTGCGTTTCCTGTGCCGCCAGTTCGCGCACGCCGGGTTTGCGCCCCGGGGCGGCGGGTTTGCGGGCGGGGGTGCGCGTGGCTGCGGTGCTCATGGTGTTCCTCTGCAATCGGTCGGCGGGGCGCCGGCGGTCAAGACTCGGCGAAGGCGCGCTCGATGACGAAGTCGCCCGGGCGCGAGGTGTTGCCTTCGTGGAAGCCGCGTGCCTCCAGCAAATGTTTGAGGTCTTTGAGCATGCCCGGGCTGCCACAAATCATCGCACGGTCGGTGGCCGGGTCCAGGGGCGGCAGGTCGAGGTCGGCGAACAGTTTGCCGGACTCGATCAGGTCGGGGATGCGGCCCACGTTGC
This sequence comes from Hydrogenophaga sp., assembly GCA_030696525.1. GTDB lineage: Bacteria > Pseudomonadota > Gammaproteobacteria > Burkholderiales > Burkholderiaceae_C > Hydrogenophaga. Next base: position 2,656 of record JAUYSB010000297.1, read on the forward strand.
GGAAATCCTCGCGCGTGACCGTGGGGTAGTACAGCAGCTGGCTGGCGATCAGGTCGCCCAGGAATTCGTGGCTGGGCAGGTGGTCAAGGATGAGGTCGTGGTAGGCCAGTTCGTCCACCGTGCGCACGCCGTGCACCAGGATGACCTGCTCGAACTTCTCGTAGGTTTCGGGGTCGCGCACGATGCTCATGAAAGGCGCCAGGCCGGTGCCGGTGGACAGCAGGTAGAGGCGTTTGCCCGGTAGCAGGTAGTCCACCACCAGGGTGCCGGTGGGCTTGCGGCCGACGATGACGGTGTCGCCCACCTGGATGTGCTGCAGGCGCGAGGTCAGCGGGCCTTCTTCGACCTTGATGCTCAGGAATTCCAGGTGGTCTTCGTAATTGGGCGAGGCGATGCTGTAGGCGCGCAGCAGCGGCTTGTCGTTCACGCGCAGGCCGATCATGGTGAAGTGGCCGTTGTTGAAACGCAGGGCGGCGTCGCGGGTGGTGGTGAAGCTGAACAGGCGGTCGGTCCAGTGCTGGACGCTCAGGACCCGCTCTTCGATGAATGCGCTCATGGTGTGTTCCTGGGGCGAAGGGTTGTCAGTCTTTCAGGGTCGCAAGTTTGTTGCTCGCGTCCTTCCATGTTTCGGCGTCGGGCAGGGGTGGTTTGCGTTTGGAGATCACGGGCCAGCCGGGTGCGCGTTCGGCGTTGATGGCGATGAAGTGCCGCTGGTCGGCAGGCAGGTCTTCCTCGGCATAAATCGCGTTCACTGGGCACTCGGGGATGCAGACCGCACAGTCTATGCATTCGTCCGGGTCGATCACCAGGAAGTGGGGGCCTTCCTTGAAGCAATCCACCGGGCAGACGTCCACGCAATCGGTGTACTTGCAGCGCACACAGGCATCGGTCACGACATGGGTCATAGGAACTCCTGAAGTGGCGGACGCGTGGCCGCCGATATTGGCATAAACATTGCATGTGGAGAAACTGGTTTAGGGTTTACTCCATGGACAGTAAGCAAAGACTACATGAAAATCTAATGTGGTTGATGTAGGGTTTACTCCATGTGCATGTAGTGTATGCTACATTAAATTCCATCCACACTCAAGTCGAGCGTGATTTTTCAAGGCAAGCAGCAACATGACCGAGCACACCAGAACAGACGGACTGCCGGGGATGGATGAGCCCCAGGTGCTGGAGCGCGCCCGTCCGCGCAGCGAACGCATGGCCGAGACCAAGATCGAGTGCAACGCCTGTCCGGTCTTGTGCCAGATCACGGCTGGGCGCACCGGTGCGTGCGACCGCTACGCCAACCAGGACGGCGTGCTGATCCGTGTCGACCCGGTGCTGTTGCTGCGCCGCACGCTGGACGACCGCGGTGGTGCCAAGCTGGTGCAGTTCAGTGGGCGTGTGGTGCAAAACGGTGCACCCGATGCGCTGGATGTGTCGGCTGCGCCCGACTGGGATGGTGATCTGCTGCTGTCGGATGAGGTGTTTGTGACCGGTGTGGGTTCCTCCACCACCTACCCCGACTACAAACCTGCTCCGTTCATCGTGGCGTCCAAGGCGCAGGGCGTGGACATGGTGACCGTGGTCACGGAAGGCATCTTCAGTTACTGCAGCCTCAAGGTGAAGATTGACACCGACAGGTACCTGGGTCCCGAGCAGGCCAATGTGCGCTGCAAGGGCGAGGTGGTGGGCCACGTCACCACCGCCGAATACGGTTCGCAGATGTTGTCGCTGGGTGGGGTGCACCACCTCACGGGCGGCAGCAAAAAAGAGGGGCGCATCACCGTCGACATGATGGAGGCGCTCGGCAACAGGAAGGCGGTGGAGCTGTCCATCGACGGTGGCGCGCAGATCGTGATCCAGGCCGGCAAGGCCCCCATCGTCAACGGTGTGGAAGAGCAGCGCATGCGTGTGGGTTGCGGCTCGGCCACAGTGGGCATTTTTGCCAAGCAGCTGTTTGGCAACGTGGACGAGGTGGTGGTGGATGACCACATCACCGGCGTGCTGACCGAGCACCAGGCCGGCCGCTGCCTGGACATGCGGCCCTCGGGCATCGCCATGCGCGGGCGCAAGTCCACGCCGGGCCGCTACTTCCAGGTGGCCCACCCCGGCACGGGCTGGGGTGGCACCTCGATCTCGGAGCCGCTGGAGGTGATCGAGGGCTGGGATGCCGACGTCGCCTGGCCGGGCTTGCGCCTGCTGATGACTTCGACCACCGGCGAACACGCCGCCTGGTTTGTGCTCGACGAGCAGCTGGTGCCACAGCCGCAGCCCATGCCGGCGGCGGTGCAGGCGGTGGTGGACCGCATCGGTGAAAACTGCGAACCGTCGATGACAACCGTGTTGTTCCTGGGCGGCGCCGGTGGCAGCCTGCGCGCCGGCGCCACCGAGAACCCGGTCCTGCTCACGCGGGGCATCAAGGAGGCCCTGGTCAACGTCACCTGCGGCGGCGCGCCGGCCTATGTGTGGCCGGGCGGCGGCATCACGGCGATGGTGGATGTGATGCGCATGCCCGACAACAGTTTTGGCACCGTGCCCACCCCAGCCATCGTTGCCCCCATTGAATTCAGCATGCGCATGGACCACTATGCGGCTTTGGGCGGGCATGTGGACCAGGTGCGCAGCCTGCAGGACGTGCTCAGCACCGGGGCCTGGCACAACGACGGCGCACCCACGCGCCGCCAATGGATCCAGAACGAAGCGGTCAATCCCTGGCCCATGGGTCAGAAGCCACAGATCGGTTGAACATGCAAGCGCAATGTCGGTCGCTCGGTGACGGGCGGCTCCACTTCCAGCACGGGCCGATGGACATCGTCATCGGCGCCGACGGCGATCCCGACGCGGTGCGGCAATCGCACGCGGCGGCCTGGGAGCGGTTTCGTGGCCTGTTGCAGGAGCTGGTGGCCGAACTGCCCGCGCTGCGTGCGCCAGTGAGCGACGTGTGCCCGCTGCGGGGCGAGGTGGCGCAAACCATGTGGCGCGCCGCCAGCGTGCACCGGCCAGCCTTCGTCACGCCCATGGTGGCGGTGGCAGGCGCCGTGGCGCAGACCCTGATCCAGGCCTACCAACGGCCAGGCGTGACACGCGCCTGGGCCAACAACGGCGGCGACATCGCGCTGCACCTCACGCCGGGTGCGAGCTTTCGCATCGGCTTGTACGCCGACATCGCCCGTTTGACCCGGCTGGATGCCGCCGAGGGCTTGGCGGTGGACGGCGTGTTCGATGTGGCGCACGGCAGCCCCGTGCGGGGTGTGGCCACCAGCGGCTGGCGGGGCCGCAGCTTTTCGCTGGGCATTGCCGACAGCGTGACGGTGCTGGCCGCCACGGCCGCGCAGGCCGACGCCGCCGCCTCCCTGATTGGCAACGCGGTGGATGTGGATGACGCAGGCATCGTCCGCGTGCCCGCCCACCACCTCAAGGACGACACCGATCTCGGCGCCATCCCCGTCACGGTCGATGTGCCCATGCTGGGCCGCCAGCAGGTGGCGCTGGCCTTGCGTGCCGGCATGGCCCATGCGCTGGGCTTGCGCGAGGCGGGCCACATCCACGCCTGTGCCATCACCTGCCAGGGTTGGATGGTCACGACCGAACGCCCTGACCAGGCCCCTGTGTTTCTTGAATCCGCCGCGCCGAACAGCGCCGGCCACGCCAACAACGCAACCCTGGCGCTGTGCGCGCAGGAGTGAACCCATGATCGAAATCCGAAGAACACACACCCACGTCGAAGACATCTTTCACGAGTTCGGCCCCGTGGCGGCCCAGCCGCTGCGCCGCGGCTTCATCGCCGCCGTGCTGACCAACCCCTTTGCCGGGCGCTTCGAACCCGACATCCTGCCCATGATGGAAGCGCTGAACGCCGTCGGCACCCAGATGGCACACCAGCTGCTGGCCGCCATGGCCGTGGGCACCAAGCAGATCGAAAGCTATGGCAAGGGCGCCATCGTCGGCGCTGCCGGCGAACACGAACACGGCGCCCTGTGGCACGTGCCCGGTGGTTACGCCATGCGCGAGCTGCTGGGCTGGGGCGGCGATCGCGCCGCCTACATGGCGGGCAAGGGCGAAGACAAAACCGGCCAGCCGGGCAACGCCTTGTCCATCGTGCCGTCCACCAAAAAGGTGGGCCCACCGGGTTGCACGCTGGACGTGCCCCTGACCCACATCAACGCCAGCTACGTGCGCAGCCATTTCGACGCCATCGAGGCGCGCGTGCCCGGCGCGCCGCTGCCCGACGAGGTGGTGTACCTGCTGGCCATGTCCACTGGCGCCCGGGTACACGCCCGTGTGGGTGGGCTCAAGGCCGCCGACATTGCCAAATGGGATGGCCTGCGCTGAAGGCGCGGACCCGATTCACCTGATTCAAAGAGGAACACCATGTCAGCCAAGATCCGAAAACTGCTGGTCCAGGTCGATGAAACCCGCATCGAGATGGGCCAGACCATCAACCCGCCCACCCGCCGCGCCGTGGCCATGGCCGTGATCGCCAACCCCTGCGCCGGCCGTTTTGAACAGAACCTGGACGAGCTGATCGCCATCGGCGAAGAACTCGGTGCCCTGCTGGGCGAGAAGTGTGTGGCCGCCCTGGGCATCACCCCGGCGCAGGCCGAGAGCTACGGCAAGGCCGCCATCGTGGGCGAGGCCGGCGAGCTGGAGCACGCCGCCGCCATCCTGCACCCCAAGCTGGGCGCACCGCTGCGCAAGGCGGTCGAGAAGGGCGCCGCGCTGGTGCCTTCCAGCAAAAAGCGCGGCGGCCTGGGCACGGCCATCGACGTGCCCCTGGGGCACAAGGACGCGGCCTTTGTGCGCAGCCACTTCGATGCCATCGAAGCGCGCGTGAGCGATGCGCCGCGTGCCAACGAAATTGTGGTCGCGGTGGCCGTGACCGACAGCGGCCGGCCCTTGCCGCGCATCGGTGGGCTGCAAGCCCACGAGATCAAGGGCGAAGACGGTTTGAGGTGAGTGGCTGCGGCCAGTGTGAAGCGTGAATGCAAGCGTGTATGTACCAACCCCGTGAAAAGGAATGACCATGTTCAAGTTCAATGAAATCGGAAAAATGCGGCCGCTGCTCGCCGGCGTCGCCGGACTGGTGATGGCGTTGAGCGCACACGCGCAAAGCGTGATCAAGATTGGCGAGGTCAACAGCTACAAAGCCCAGCCCGCCTTCCTGGAGCCCTACAAGAAGGGCATGCAGCTGGCGGTGGACGAAGCCAACGCCAGCGGTGGTGTGCTGGGCCGCAAGATCGAGCTGATCACCCGCGATGACAACGCCAACCCGGGTGACGCCGTGCGCGCGGCCGAAGAGCTGCTCTCGCGCGAACGGGTGGACGTGTTGACGGGCTCCTTCCTCTCGCACATTGGCCTGGCCCTGACCGACTTCGCCAAGCAGAAGAAGGTGTTCTTCCTGGCGGGCGAGCCGCTGACCGACAAGATCGTCTGGGACAACGGCAACCGCTACACCTTCAGCCTGCGCACCTCCACCTACATGCAGGTGGCCATGCTCATGCCCGACGTGACGGCCATGAAGAAGAAGCGCTGGGCCATCGTCTACCCCAACTACGAATACGGCCAGTCGGCCGCCGCCAGCTTCAAGAAGTTGCTCAAGGCCGCCCAGCCTGATGTGGAGTTTGTGGCCGAGCAGGCGCCGCCGCTGGGCAAGGTCGATGCGGGCAGCGTGGTGCAGGCCCTGGCCGATGCCAAGCCTGACGCGATCTTCAACGTGCTGTTCGGTGCCGACCTGGCCAAGTTCGTGCGCGAAGGCAACACCCGTGGCCTGTTCAAGGGCATGGAAGTGGCCAGCCTGCTGACCGGCGAGCCCGAGTACCTCGATCCGCTGAAGGACGAAGCGCCCGACGGCTGGGTCGTCACCGGCTACCCCTGGTACGCCATCAAGACGCCCGAGCACGAGGCCTTCCGCAGCGCCTACGAAGCCAAGTTCAAGGAGTACCCGCGCCTGGGTTCGGTGGTCGGCTACTCGTCCATCAAGTCCATCATCGAAGGCGTGAAGAAGGCCGGCTCGACCGACACCGAAAAGATGGTCACGGCCTTCCGCGGCCTGAACGTGGTGACGCCTTTTGGCCCCATCGTGTTCCGTCCTGAAGACCACCAGTCCACCATGGGCGCTTTTGTGGGCCGCACCAAAAACGAGGGCGGCAAAGGCGTGATGGTCAATTCGCGCTACATGGACGGTGCCAAGTTCCTGCCCTCGGCCGACGAGGTCAAGAAGATGCGTCCCGCGGACTGACCGCTGGCATTGAAAGAACGAGGCGCTGTATGTCTGATCTGTTGAACTCCGCTGAGGTGCTATGAACTTCTCGGGCTTTGTTGTCCAGTTGCTCAATGGCCTGGCCGGCGCTTCGTCGCTGTTTCTGGTCGCGGCCGGGTTGTCACTGATTTTTGGTGTCACCCGTATCGTGAACTTTGCACACGGCTCCTTCTACATGGTGGGGGTCTACATTGCTTACGCGCTGGTGGACCGGCTGGACTGGCTGGGCTTTTGGTTCGCCGTGCCGATCGCCGCCCTCACCGTGGGGGTGCTGGGCGTGATCGTGGAGATGACGCTGTTGCGGCGCATCTACCGCGCGCCCGAGCTGTTCCAGCTGCTCGCCACCTTTGCCCTGGTGCTGGTCATCAAGGACGGGGTGTTGTGGCTGTTCGGCCCCGAGGAACTGCTGGGCCCACGCGCGCCCGGCATGACCGGCTCGGTTGAAATCCTGGGCCGCCAGTTCCCGTCCTACGACCTGTTCCTGATCGTGGTCGGCCCCATCGTGCTGAGCCTGCTGTGGGCGCTGCTCACCCGCACCCGCTGGGGCACCCTGGTGCGTGCTGCCACACAAGACCGCGAGATGGTGGGCGCGCTGGGCGTGAACCAGGCCTGGCTGTTCACGGCGGTGTTTGCCCTGGGCGCCATGCTGGCGGGCCTGGGCGGCGCGCTACAGCTGCCACGTGAGCCCGCCAACCTGGAGATGGACCTGCACATCATCGGCTCCGCCTTTGTGGTGGTGGTGGTCGGTGGCATGGGCTCCATACCCGGCGCGTTTGTGGCCGCGCTGCTGATTTCCGAGATCAAGGCCATCTGCATCTGGCTGGG
>JAUYSB010000004.1 GCA_030696525.1 Hydrogenophaga sp.
CAGGCCAAAGCGCTGGCTCAGGGCTTCCATGTGCGGCCGCGCGATGCGCTGCAGGCCCAGCTTGCGCTGCACGCTCACGCCCAGGCCCAGCACACGAGCCCCCATGGCCAGCTTGCGCGAGCGCGGGTCCACCTGCAGGTAGCCGAGCTTGACCAACGTGGACGTGAGGCGCGACACCGTGGCCTTGGGCAGGCCGGTGAGCTCCACCAGTTGCTGGTTGCCCAGCAGCTCGCCCTCGGAAAAACAAGACAGGATTTCGAGCCCCTTGGCCAGGGAATGCACGAGGCCTGTCCCCGATTCCTGGAGTTGGTCCGGTGTCTTCACGTGGGTCGCCATGGGGTGATGCTTCTCAAGTTGCCCCGCCTGGGCTGCCCCCCTCTGTTCAGGGCGGCGCACCCGAGTGCGCGGGGCGGGCCCGAACTGTACCGGATAGAAGCGACACCAGCGCCCCGTGAAAACACGCGCCAGGCGAGCCCCCAGCCCGCCTGGCCCACCTTCAAGCGTCAGGCCACGTAGTGCATGAACTTGGTGTCGAGGAAGGCTTCCATGCCCTCGGTGCCGGACTCGCTGCCGTAGCCGCTGTCCTTCACGCCGCCGAAAGGCGCCTCGGGCACCGACACGCCCATGCCGTTCACGGCCAGGCTGCCCACCTCCAGCCGCTCGGACACGGCCAGGATGGCCTTGGCCGAATCGGTGAACAGGTAGCCCGCCAGGCCATACGGGTTGTGGTTGGCCTGGGCGATGGCCTGGTCCAGCGAGTCGAAGGGCACGGCGCAGGCCACGGGGCCGAAGGGCTCTTCGCTCATCACTGGCGCGTCCAGCGGCACATCGGCCAGCAGGGTGGGCGCCACGAAGTAACCAGCCTCGGGCACAGCGCTGGCCACGGGCCGCGCACCAGCCGCCACCGAGCGGGCAATGAGGTCTTGCACCGCGGCCTGGCGGCGCGCGCTGGCCACCGGGCCCATCTGGGTCTCGGCCGCCATGCCCGCCCCCACGCGCAGGGCCTGGGTGGCGGCGCCGAAGGCGTCCACGAAGTCGCCGTAAATGCGGCGGTCCACGAAGAAGCGGGTGGGCGCCAGGCAGGCCTGGCCGGCGTTGCGGAACTTGTGCTGCACCATCAGGTTGACGGTGCGCGCAATGTCGGCGTCGCCGCACACGATCACCGGCGCGTGGCCGCCCAGCTCCAGCGTGATGCGCTTGAGGTGGCGGGCCGACAGCTCGGCCAGGTGGCGGCCCACCGGCACCGAGCCGGTGAAGGTGACCTTGCGCACCACGGGCGAGGCGATCAGCGCCTGCGACACCTCGGCGGGCACGCCGTAGAGCAGTTGCACCACGCCGGGGGGCAGCTCCTGGTTAAGGCAGTCCACCATGGCGGCCACGCTGGCCGGGGTTTCCTCGGCCGCCTTGAGCACGATGGAACAACCCGCCGCGATGGCGCCACCGAGCTTGCGCGCCGAGAGCACCAGGGGAAAGTTCCAGGGCGAGAACGCCGCCACCGGGCCGACCGGGAACTTGAACACCTCCATGCGGCTGTTGGGCAGGCGGGCCGGGATCACGCGGCCATAGACGCGGCGCGCTTCTTCGGCGTACCACTTGATCAGGTCGGCGGCCATGGCGCATTCCATGCGGGCCTCGGCCAGGGTCTTGCCCTGCTCCAGCGTGAGCAGGTGGGCGATGCGCTCGGTGTTCTCGCGCAGGCGGGCCACGCCGCGCTCCAGGCGGGCGCAGCGCTCGTGCGCGGGCACCTGGCGCCAGTGCTCAAAGGCTTGCTGCGTGGTTTGCAAGGCGAGTTGCAGGTCGTCGGCACTGGCCAGGCGCAGCTCGTCCAGCGGCTCGCCGGTGGCGGGGTTGCGCACCACCAGGCGTTGCTCGTGGCGGCCAGGGCGCCATTCGCCCCCGATCAGCAGCTCGGGGCAGCGGTAGAGAACGGTGCTCATATGTTGCGGCCCCCGTCCACGTCCAGGCACACGCCGGTGAGGAAGCTGGCGTCATCCGACGCGAGGAAAGCCACGGCCGAGGCCACGTCGTCGGGGCGGGTGAAGCGGCCCAGCGGAATGCGCGAGAGGAAGCGCTCGCGGTTGGCGGGGGTGTCTTCCATGCCCATGAAGTCGGCCATCATGGGCGTCTCGCCGATCATGGGGTTCACCGCGTTGATGCGCACGCCCGAGCGGGCGAACTCCTGCGCCAGGCCTTTGGTGAGGTTGATCATGGCGGCCTTGCTGCCGCTGTACCAGGTCAGGCCCGGGCCGGGGCGCACGCCGGTGGTGGAGGCCACGTTGACCATCACCCCATGCCCTTGCTGGGCGAAGTGGGGCAAGGCGCACTGGGCAGACCAGTACACGCTTTTCAGGTTCACGCGGTAGACGCGGTCGAACTCGTCTTCGGTCACGGCCAGCGCCGGCTTGTTGCGGTGCGTGGTGCCGGCGTTGTTCACCACGATGTGCAGCCCGCCGAGCTGGGCGATGGCGGCATCGACCACCGCGCGGTAGTCGGCCTCTTTCGACACGTCGCAGGCCATGCCCAGGGCGCGGCCGCCAGCGGCGTTGAGTTCGGTCGACATGCGCAGCGCGCCCTCGGCGTTGAGGTCGGCCACCAGCACGGCCGCGCCGGCCTGGCTGAGTCGGCGGGCGATGGCCGCGCCAAAGCCCGAGGCGCCACCGGTCACGATGGCCACTTGTTTGTTCAGGTTCATGGTGTTGGGTTGTTCAGATGTCCAGGACCAGCCGGCCGCCGCCACAACGCGACACGCAGACCATCATTCGCCGCTGTTCGGCGCGTTCTTCGGGCGAGAGCACGTAATCGAGGTGCTGCACCTCGCCTTCGAGCACCGGCGCTTCGCAGGTGCCGCAAATGCCTTCGCGGCACGACCAGGGGAAGTCCACGCCCACGCGCTCCATGGCGTCGAGCACGCTCTCGTGCGCGTCCACCGTGGTGCTCAGGCCGGCGCGCTGCAGCACCAGCTCAAAGGGCTGGCGCTCGCTGGCGGGCTGCTCGGCGCCCTTGAAGCGTTCCATGCGCACCGAGCCCGGCGCCCAGTGGGCGGTGGCGGCGGTGAGCGCGTCCAGCATGGGCGCGGGGCCGCAGGCGTAAACCGCGTCCCAGCGCTGGGTGGCCAGGCGCTCGGTGAGGTTCATGGGGCCGCCCTGCTCGTCGTCGGCATGCAGGTGCAGGCGCTGGCCCAGCAGTGCCTTGAGTTCTTCCAAGTAGGCCAGGCGCGGGGCCGAGCGGGCGCTGGCCCACAGCTCAACGTCCACGCCTTGCTGCGCGCAAGCCTGGGCCATGGCGTAGATGGGCGTGACGCCAATGCCACCGGCCAGCAGCAGCACGCGGCGGTGCTCGGGCGCCATCTCGAACAGGTTGCGCGGTGCGCTCACGCGCAGGGCCTGGCCCACCTTGAGCTTTTCGTGAATCCACACCGAGCCGCCACGGCTGTTGGCGTCCCAGCCCACGGCCACCTGGTAGCAGTCCATGGTGGCCTGGCCGGTGGCGTTCACCAGCGAGTACTGGCGCACCAGGCCATTGGGCAGGGCGAGGTCAATGTGGGCACCGGCGCTGGCGCCGGGCAGGGGCTGGCCGTTGGCGTGGCGCAGTTCCAGCGCCAGCACGTCGCGGGCCACCGCCCGCACGGCGGCCACGGTCACGGGCACATCGGCGCTCATGGCGCGGTCCCGCCGTTCTCGGCCTTGAGCAGGCGGTCCAGCAGCCAGCGGCCCTGGTTCAGGCCCGCGTCGGCGGCGATGGGCACCATGGGCCGATCGGGCACCTGGCTCAAGATTTTTTGCTGCGCCTCGATCATGGTGCGGTCTTCTTCAAAGGCCACCACCACGCCTTGGTAGATCTTCTCGGTGAGGGCCTCGTCGTCCAGGTCGAAGTTGCGCGCCTGGCAGAACCAGTAGTGGCTGGTGGTCTCGGTCTCGGGGGTCTGGATCGAGGTGTGGCGGAACTGCACCGCCTCGGGCACGCGGCGGCCCTCGGGCGCGCCGGTGCCGGTG
>JAUYSB010000062.1 GCA_030696525.1 Hydrogenophaga sp.
GATCCGCGGTGTCGGTCTGGAAGTGCTCGATCACCACGGTGAAGAGGTCGTCGCGCGCAAAGCCCAACCAGCGCGCGCCGCCCAGGCGCTCCACCGCCGTGGCAAAAGACTCGTTGAACACGGTGTCGTCGCGCACATAGACCACCTGGTGCGCCAGCTCGTGGAAGATCAAGCGCGCCAGTTCGCCCTCGGGGTAGCCGATGAAGGTGCTCAGCAGCGGGTCGCCGCCCATCCAGTTGGTCCAGCCCAGGGTGGAATAGGCGGGCACCGGGTAGACGCCCACCTCCAGCGCCGGCTCGGCCTCACGCACGCTGGCGGCAAACGCGCGCGCCTCGGCCTCGTCAAAGTAGCCGCGGTAGCCCACACAGCCCAGGGCCAGAAAACACCACTGCTTGAGCTTGAGCGCGTCATCGGGCGCGGCCACCACATTCCACACGGCGGCGCGGCGCTTGAGGTCGGCGTAGCGGGTGTAGCTGGCGTTGTCGGGCAGGCCCAACTCGGTGACGGCGAAGCGGCGCAGCTGCTGGGCCTGCTGCAGCTTCAGGCGCAGGGCCGCACTGGTCTGCGTGTCGGCCAGCCAGTCGTCCACCGGCCGCGCGGCGCGCACCATGTTCAGGTGACCGCTGACCGACTGCCAGTAGTAGCTGGGGTCCAGCGTGGCGCTGCAGCCGCCCAGCAGCAGCACACAGAACGCGATCCAAGCGCGCAGCATCTCAGGCGACTTCAACCTGCACGTGGCAGTCGTAAAAGGTCGGCGCGCGGCCGATGTCGGTCAGGCGCTGGCTGGTGAGTTGGTTGACGTTGGTGCCGCGCAAGCCGAACTTGCGCCACCAGATGCCCAGCCCATTGACCACACCCGGGCGGGCGCGCTCGCTCACGCGGGCAGCGCAGTGGTAGTCGCCGCGTTCGTTGAACACGCGCACCACCGTGCCATCTGCGATGCCACGCGTGGCCGCATCGTGCGGGTGGATTTCCAGCACCGGCTCGCGCTCGATGTCGCGCAGGCTTTTGACGTTGACAAAGGTCGAGTTGAGGAAGTTGCGCGCGGGCGGCGAGATCATGGCCAGCGGGTAGTCGGCATGGGCACCACCAGGTTCGAAGTTGGGCAGGTGGTCGGGCAGGCCGTCCTGACCCATACGCGCCAGTGCCTCGCTGAAGAAGGTGCACTTGCCCGAGGGCGTGGGAAAACCGCCGGTGGCAAACGGCGCGTCGGGCACCGGCAGCGACACAAAACCCTGGGCCAGCAAGGTGTTGAAGTCCACCTCTCGGCCAAAGGCCTGGCGACACATGGTTTCGTCGCTGTCCTGGAAACAGGCCTCGCCAAAACCCAGGCGCTGCGCCAGGTCGCGGAAGATCTGGCTGTTGGGCCGGGCCTCGCCCAGCGGTGCGATGGCCGGGCGGTTGAGCATCACGTCGGTGTGGCCGTAGGTGCTGTGGATGTCCCAGTGCTCCAGCTGCGTGGTGGCGGGCAGCAGGTAGTCGGCGTGATCCGCGGTGTCGGTCTGGAAGTGCTCGATCACCACGGTGAAGAGGTCGTCGCGCGCAAAGCCCCGCACCACCTGGGCCGATTCGGGTGCCACCGCCACCGGGTTGCTGTTGTAGACGATCAGCGCCTCGATGCGCGGGCCAAAGTCGCGCGAGGCCGGGCGCAGCAGGTCGTCGCCAATCGTGCTCATGTTGATGGTGCGCGGACGCCGCCCGGCGAGCAAGTCGGGCCGCTGCAAGGCAGCACGCTGGATGGGGAACTGCCCCGAGCTGCTGAGCAGCAAGCCACCCGCGCGGTGGCGCCAGGCGCCCACCAGCGCCGGCAGGCAGGCCACGGCGCGCACGGCGTTGCCGCCACCACGCACGCGCTGCATGCCGTAGTTCAGGCGTATGGCCACCGGCTCGCCCCGGCGTGCGGTTTCACCGTAATCACGCGCCAGTTGGCGGATTTGCGCCACCGGTACACCACACACCTCGGCCGCGCGTTCGGGCGGCCACTCCAGCGCACGGGCACGCAAGGCATCCCAACCCTCGGTGTGGCGGGCAATGTAGTCGTGGTCCAGCCAGTCGTAGGTGATCAGCTCGTGCATCAGCGCCAGGGCCAGCGCCGCATCGGTGCCCGGCAACAGGGCGATGTGTTCGTGGCACTTCTCGGCGGTCTCGGTCTTGCGCGGGTCGATGCAGACCAGGCGCGCGCCCTGCCGTTTGGCTTCCTGCGCCAGGCGCCAGAAGTGCAGGTTGCTGCCGATGGCGTTGCTGCCCCAGATCAGGATCAGCCGGCTCTCGGCGAAGAACTGCACCTTCATGCCCACCTTGCCGCCGTAGGTGTGGGTCAGCGCCTCGGCCCCGGCGCTGGCGCAGATGGTGCGATCCAGCAGCGATGCGCCCAGGCGGTGGAAAAAACGCGCCGCCATGCCGTCGCCCTGCACCAGGCCCATGGTGCCGGCGTAGCTGTAAGGCAACACGGCCTCGGGGTTTTTGGCGGCAATGATCTGCAGGCGTGTGGCGATGGCGTTGAGCGCTTCGTCCCAGCCCACGCGCACGAAGCGCCCGCTGCCCTTGGGGCCCACGCGTTTCATGGGGTGCAGCAGGCGTTCGGGGTGGTAGCTGCGCTCGGTGTACTTGGACACCTTGGCGCACAACACGCCGTCGGTGGGCCGGTGCTGCGGGTTGCCCGCCACCTTCACCGCCACGCCGTTTTCGACCGTGGTGAGCAGGGCGCAGGTGTCCGGGCAGTCGTGCGGGCAGGCGCCACGCACCGTCACCGGTGCAGAAGGTGGAAACGGATGGGTGCTCATGCCCTGGATTGTGCCGAAACCGCAGGGGAATTGCGGAGTAACCGCAATGCATCTTTGCGGCGACGCTGCTACCATGGTTCTTTACATTTCAACGACTTTGCGTCCCATGAAACTCATCGACAGCATCGTGACCCAGGCCGCCGGCATCGCCGCCGTGCGACGCGAGATCCACGCCCACCCCGAACTGTGTTTCCAGGAAGTGCGCACCGCCGACCTGGTGGCCGCCAAGCTCACCGAATGGGGCATCCCCATCCACCGGGGGCTGGGCACCACCGGTGTGGTGGGCATCGTCAAGGGGCGCGACGGCGGCGCCAACGGCCGCGCCGTGGGCCTGCGCGCCGACATGGACGCCCTGCCCATGCAGGAGTTCAACACCTTCGCCCACGCCAGCCAGCACGCCGGCAAGATGCACGCCTGTGGCCACGACGGCCACACCGCCATGCTGCTGGCTGCGGCCCAGCACTTCGCCAAACACCGCGACTTTGACGGCACCGTGTACCTGATCTTCCAGCCGGCCGAAGAAGGCGGCGGCGGCGCGCGCGAGATGATCAAGGACGGCCTGTTCGACAAATTTCCCATGCAGGCCGTGTTCGGCATGCACAACTGGCCGGGCCCGCAGGTCGGCAGGTTCGCGGTCAGCTCCGGCCCCGTGATGGCGTCGAGCAATGAATTCAAGATCACCATCCGCGGCAAGGGCAGCCACGCGGCGCTGCCGCATAACGGGATCGACCCGGTGCCGATCGCCTGCCAGATGGTGCAGGCTTTCCAGACCATCATCAGCCGCAACAAAAAGCCGGTGGACGCGGGTGTGATCTCGGTCACCATGATCCATGCGGGCGAGGCGACCAACGTCGTGCCCGATTTCTGCGAGTTGCAGGGCACCGTGCGCACCTTCACGCTGGACGTGCTGGACATGATCGAGGCGCGCATGAAGCAGGTGGCAGAGCATGTGTGCGCCGCGCATGACGCCACCTGCGAGTTCCACTTCCACCGCAACTACCCGCCCACCGTCAACTCGGCGGCCGAGTCGGAGTTCGCGCGCAAGGTGATGGCCTCCATCGTCGGCGCGGACAACGTGGACGTGCAGGAACCCA
>JAUYSB010000073.1 GCA_030696525.1 Hydrogenophaga sp.
CCTGGACCGCCGCCTGTACGAAAAGCGCGTGTTCCCGTCCATCCAGCTCAACCGCAGCGGCACCCGCCGCGAAGAGCTGTTGCTGCAGCCGGAGATCCTGCAGAAGACCCGCATCCTGCGCCAGTTCATGTACAACATGGACGAGATCGAGGCCATGGAAATGGTCTTGAAGAGCATGAAGCAGACCAAGAACAACTCCGAGTTCTTCGAAATGATGCGCCGGGGCGGCTGAAATTTGCGCCCCACGCTCCGCCGCTGCGCGGGTCGCTGCCCCCAAGGGGCGCGGCCTTGCTTGGGGCGGCCCGGCGCGGCGGCCAAAACGTTCTATAATCCAAGGCTTTGCTTAGCGGCAAGTACGGCGGAAACGGTTTTCGTCGCGGCTGTCGCACCTGAATAGAAAGAAGCGCCATGAAAGAAGGCATTCACCCCAACTACCGCGACGTCTGCTTCGTCGATCTGTCCAACGGCTTCAAATTCGTGACGCGTTCGTGCGCCAACACGAAAGAGATGATCAAGATGGAAGACGGCCGCGAACTGCCGCTGTACAAGCTGGACACCTCCAGCGAGTCGCACCCCTTCTACACCGGCACGCAAAAGAGCGTGGACACCATGGGTGGCCGCGTCGAGAAGTTCCGCAACCGCTTCGCCCGTGGCGGCGCTGCTGCCAAGTAATTTCTGCCCGCCGGGCCGAAAACAAAAAAGCCGGATCCGTCCGGCTTTTTTTGTGCCCGCACACGCCGGTATATTGACGCCGTGAACCAACCCTCCCCCGCCATCGTCGCCCAGGCGGCCGTGCGTCGCTTGCCACGCCTGGCCTTGCTGCTGTTCTGCCTGGCCTACCTGCTGCCCGGCTTCATCGGCCGCGAGCCCTGGAAAAACGACGACGTGGCCGCCTTCGGCGTCATGCTCGGCATGGCCCAGGGCCAGCTGTCGTGGTGGGAGCCTCAGATTCTTGGCCGCGCACTTGAAACGCCTGCCCTGCTGCCCTACTGGCTGGGTGCCTGGGCGATACAGTCCCTGCCCTTTCTGGCGCCTGAAACAGCCAGCCGCCTGCCCTTTGTGCTGATGCTGGGAATAACCCTGGCGGGCACCTGGTACGCGGCCTACCAGCTGGCGCGGCAACCGCAGGCGCAGCCTGTGTCGTTCGCCTTTGGGGGTGAAGCCAGCCCCACCGACTACGCCCGCACCCTGGCCGATGCGGCCCTGCTGGCACTCATCGCAAGCCTCGGGCTGGCTCAGCTCTCGCACGAAACCACGCCCGCGCTGGCGGGCCTGGCCTGTGCCGCCCTGCTGGCCTACGCCAGCGCGCGCCTGGCCGCGGGCGACCCCGTTCAGCGCCGCAGCGCCGCCGTCTTGTGGGTGCTCGCCACCTGGGGCCTGGCGTTTTCGGGCACGCCGCTGCTAGCGGCCGCGCTGGGCCTGGGCAACCTGGGGCTGCTGGCGGTGCTGCCACGCGCGCCGGGCGCCGCACACAGCGAGGCCATCGCGCCACTGCCGACCGGCCTGGTGCTGGGCCTGGCGCTGTCCACCGTGGCAGCGGCCTGGGCCGGGCTGGCCGTGACGGGGGTCGATCCTTTTGGCCGCTACTGGGGCCCGCCCGCGAGCAGCGCCCAGTGGGACAGCCTGATGCGCCTGCTGGCGTGGTTCACCTGGCCCGCCTGGCCCTTGGCCCTGTGGACGCTCTGGCGCTGGCGCCGGCAACTGCGCAGCCCCCACGTGGCGCTGCCGCTGTGGTCGGTGCTGGCGGCGCTGGTGTCCAGCACGCTGCAGAACGGCAACGAACGCGCCCTGCTGGTGGCCTTGCCCGGCCTGGCCTGCCTGGCGGCCTTCGCCTTGCCCACGCTCAGGCGCAGTGTCTCGGCGCTGATCGACTGGTTCGCGTTGCTGTTCTTCACCGGCTGCGCCGCCGTCATCTGGGTGATCTGGTTCGCCATGATGACCGGCGCACCGGCCAAGCCCGCGGCCAACGTCGCCCGCCTGGCGCCAGGTTTCGAGCCCAGCTTCTCGCTGTTGCTGCTGCTGCCCGCGCTGGCGGCCACGGCCGCCTGGGTGTGGTTGCTGGCCTGGCGGGTGGGTCGGCACCGCGCCGCACTCTGGAAAAGCCTGGTGCTGCCTGCCGCCGGCAGCACCTTGTGCTGGCTGCTGTTGATGACGCTGTGGCTGCCCTTGCTCGACCACGGGCGCAGCTACGGCCCCATGGCGCGTCGCATGGCACAGGCGCTGGAACAAGACCGTGGCTGCGTGCTGGTGCATGGGCTGACACAAGGGCAGATCGTGGCACTGCAGCACCACGGCGGCCTCTCGCTGCAGCGGCTCAGCGCCGGCGCTGGCCAGTGCAACGCTCTGGTGGTGTCACCCGAGGCCCTGGCCGGCCTGAGCCGGCACATCGCACTGAACGAGTGGAGCTTCGAGCGCGCCGTGCCGCGCCTGAACGACCGCAAGGAAACCCTGCTGATCTACCGCCGCATTACCGCGGTGGCTGACTGAATCAAGCGCCTTTGTCCGTGGCCCGCACGCGCTGCGCGGGCACGGCGATGGTGAACACCGAACCCTTGCCGGGCCGGCTTTCAATGCGCAGCTGTCCACCGTGGCGTTGCACCACGTGTTTGACGATGGCCAGGCCCAGGCCCGTGCCGCCGGTTTCGCGTGAGCGGCTGCGGTCCACCCGGTAAAAGCGTTCGGTCAATCGCGGCAGATGCTCGGGCGCGATGCCGGGGCCGGTGTCGCTCACCGCGAGTTCGGCGCCACCATCCGGCAGCACGCGCCAGCCCGCCGACACCTGGCCACCGGCCGGCGTGTAGCGCACGGCATTGCTCAGCAGGTTGGACACCGCGCTGTGCCACTCGTTGCGGCTGCCCACCAGCATCGGGGCCGGCCCGAACACCCGCACCAGCTGGTGCGCGCCCTGGGCCAGCACCTCCGACAAGGCCCGCGCCTCGTCCATGGCCACGTCCAGCAGCTCACCGGCGTCAAAGGCTTCGCTGGTGCCCGGCACCGGGCTGCCTTCCAGGCGCGACAGCGTCAACAGGTCGTTGACCAGGGTCTGCATGCGCTGCGCCTGCTGCGCCATCAGGCCCAGGTAGCGCGAGCGGTCGGCCTCGTCCAGCGGCAGGTTCTGCATGGTCTCGACAAAACCGCTGAGCACCGTCAGCGGCGTGCGGATTTCGTGCGACACGTTGGCCACAAAATCGCGCCGCATGGTTTCGGCCTGCTGCAGCGCGGTCACGTCGCGCGAGAGCATCAGCATGCGGCCTTCGGCATAGGGGTGCACCTGCACCGAGATGCGCTGTGGCGGCTCCTGCAGGTAGTCGCGACCGGGGATTTCCACCGGCCCCGAGAAGTCGCCGGCCGTGAGGTAAGCGGTGAAACCGGGATCGCGCACCAGGTTCTTGATGATCTGCTGCAGGTCGCGTTTGCCGTCAATCCCCAGATGCTGGGCCGCGGTGAGGTTGCACCAGACGATGTGCCAGGTGGAATCGAGCAGGGTCACGCCGTTGGGCGAGGCCTGCATGGCCTCCAGAAATTTCTGCAGCCGCATTTCGCTGTCGGCCGCCTGGCGCGTGAGCTTGAGCAAGGCCTTGCGCGCCCGCTCGCCCACCTCGGCCCACACCGAACTCACGGCCGGTGGCGTGCTGGGCTCACCACCACCCAACCAGCGCAGCACCAGACCGGCGCGCAGGTTGTCCAGCCCCACCCACAGCAGCGCGCCCGCCAGCGCCCCACCCACGGTGAAGGAGAACGAGCCCGCGTACACCCCCCAGGCGGCACCAGCCACCACCAGCGCACCCAACTCCAGCGTGCGACGGATCATGCGGCCAGCATCATGTGGCGGAGGCCTCGGGCTGCGCGCTGTCGGCGGCCGGCAGTTTGGCGCGCATGGCCTGCACGCTGAGCCGGTAGCCGGCGCCACGCACGGTTTCAATCAGCGCGCCGCCCTCGCCCAGCGACTCGCGCAGGCGCTTGATGTGCACGTCCACCGTGCGCTCTTCGATGTAGACGTGGTCGCCCCAGATCTTGTCGAGCAGGCTGGCACGTGTGTGCACCCGCTCGGCGTGTTTCATGAGGTAGTGCAACAGCTTGAACTCGGTCGGGCCCACCTTGAGTTCGTGGCCGTCGTAGCTCACGCGGTAGGTGGCTGCGTCCAGCACCAGCGGCCCCACCTGCACCGAATCGTTGACGATCTGCGGCGCGCGGCGGCGCAGCACGGCGCGTATGCGGGCCAGCAGTTCCTGGGTCGAGAACGGCTTGGTGATGTAGTCGTCGGCACCGGCGTCCAGGCCCTGCACCTTGTCCGACTCGTCGCTGCGCGCGGTCAGCATCAGGATGGGCACGGTCTTGGTCCGTTCGTGGCGCCGCCACTGGCGCGCCAGACTGGCGCCACTCTCGCCGGGCAGCATCCAGTCCAGCAGGATGACATCGGGCAACACCGCGTCCACTTCGCGCTGCGCGGCTTGGCCGTCAAACACCACGGTGGGCGCAAAACCGTTGTGGCGCAGGTTGACGGCGATCAGTTCGGCGATCGCCGGTTCGTCTTCCACCACCAGCACACGGGGCAGCTTTCTCATTGGGCCAGCCTCTCCAGCGTTTCCATCGGCGTGTGGCGCACGTCTTCGCCCTTGACGATGTAGATGATGGATTCCGCGATGTTCTTGGCATGGTCGCCCACACGCTCGATGGCCTTGGCCAGGAACAGCAGGTCCAGGCTGGGCGTGATCTTGCGCGGGTCTTCCATCATGTAAGTGATGAGCTTGCGCAGGAAGCCGTCGTACTCCACGTCCACCGCGTCATCACCCTTGATGATCTCGATGGCCATGACGGTGTCCAGGCGGGCAAAGGCGTCGAGCGACTTGCGCATCAGCGCGGCGGCCAGGTCGGCGGCCAGGCGCAGCTCGGCGATGGGCAGCGAACGCGGCGAGCCGTTCTCGATGATGGACTTGACCATGCGCGCTACCTTGGTCACCTCGTCGCCGGCACGCTCCAGGTTGGAGGTGGTGCGCGAGATGGCCATCAGAAAGCGCAGGTCGCGCGCGGTGGGCTGGCGCCGCGCGATGGTGGAGGTGATGTCGTGGTCGATCTCGCGCTCCATCTGGTTGACGCGGGCCTCGTTTTCGATCACCTGGTTGGCGGTCTCCAGGCTCAGGTGCACCAGCGCATAGAGCGCCTGGTGCAGCTGCGACTCGACCAGCCCGCCCATCTCCAGTACGCGGGTGGAGACGGTGTTGAGATCGGCGTCGAACTGGCTGGAAAGGTGTTTGTCGGACATGCTGCAGGCTCCTCGTGTGGCGGGGTTCAGCCGAAGCGGCCGGTGATGTAGTCTTCGGTTTCGGTGCGCTTGGGCTTGAAGAAGATCTGCTCGGTGTCACCGAACTCGATCAGCTCGCCCAGGTACATGTAGGCGGTGTAATCGCTGCAGCGCGCGGCCTGCTGCATGTTATGGGTGACGATGGCGATGGAGTAGTCGGCCTTGAGTTCGTGCACCAGCTCTTCGACCTTGCCGGTGGAGATGGGGTCCAGCGCGGAGGTGGGCTCATCGAGCAGCAGCACCGAGGGCTTGACCGCCACGCTGCGCGCGATGCACAGGCGCTGTTGCTGGCCGCCCGACAGGCTCATGCCGTTCTGGCCCAGCTTGTCCTTCACCTCGTTCCACAGCGCCGCCTTGGTCAGCGCCCATTCCACGCGCTCGTCCATCTCGCTCTTGCTCAGGTTTTCGTACAGCTTCACGCCAAACGCGATGTTGTCGTAAATGGTCATGGGGAACGGCGTCGGCTTCTGGAACACCATGCCGATGCGGGCGCGCAACAGGTTCAGATCCTGCTTGGGGTCGAGGATGTTCTGGCCGTAGAAGTTGATCTCGCCTTCGGCGCGCTGGCCGGGGTAGAGGCTGTACATGCGGGTGAGCGTGCGCAGCAGGGTCGACTTGCCGCAGCCCGACGGGCCGATGAAGGCCGTGACCTTGCGCTCGGCGATGTCCATGTTGACGTTGCGCAGGCCCTGGAACTTGCCATAGAAGAAGTTGAGGTTGCGCACCTCGAGGGCATTTTTCTGGGGCGCGGTGTTGGCAGCTGCAGCGCCGGAAGCTGCTGCGGCGGCGCGGGGCGCAGTGGCAAAAGCGGTGGTGTTCATGGTGGTATCCCGTATCTTTTGATGTGAATCAGGCGCGCACTTTTTCGCGGAAGAACACGCGGGCCAATATGTTCAGAACCAGCACGGCCAGGGTGATGAGCAGCGCCCCGCCCCAGGCCAGGTTGATCCAGTTGTCGTAGGGACTCATGGCGAACTGGAAAATCACCACCGGCAAGTTCGCCATCGGTGCTTCCATGTTGGTGCTGAAGAACTGGTTGTTGAGCGCCGTGAACAGCAGCGGCGCGGTCTCGCCGCTGATGCGGGCCACGGCCAGCAGCAGGCCGGTGATGACGCCGCTCTTGGCCGCGCGCAGCGTCACCATGGTGGACACCTTCCAGCGCGGGGCACCCAGCGCAAAAGCCGCCTCGCGCAGGCTGCCGGGCACCAGGCGCAGCATGTTCTCGGTGGTGCGCATGACCACCGGGATGGCGATCAGCGACAGCGCCAGGCTGCCGGCGTAACCCGAAAAATTGCCCACCGTGGCCACCGCCACCGCGTACACAAACAGGCCCAGCACGATGCTGGGTGCCGACAGCATGATGTCGGTGACGAAGCGGGTGAACTCGGCGGTCTTGCTGGTGTCGCCGTACTCGGTGAGGTAGATGCCGGCGAGGATGCCGATGGGCGTGGACACCAGCACGGCCAGGCCCACGATCATCAGGCTGCCGACGATGGCGTTGCGCAGGCCACCACCGTCGGTGCCGGGCGCGGGCGTGTCCTGGGTGAACAGGCTGGGCTCCAGCGCGGCAAAGCCGTTGGAGAACAGCACAAACAGAATCCACAGCAGGGCGATCAGGCCCAGGGTCATGGCGCCCATCGACAGCGCCAGCCCGATCAGGTTGGTGCGTTGGCGACGGCGGTACAGCGGCGAAGTGGTCATTTGCATGGTGGTGCTCGGTGCGTGGTGACGGCGGTGGTGGCCGGGGCTGTCAGGTGCCCTTGGCCTTTTCGGCGCGGATGATCAGCCACTTGGCCAGCGCCAGCACCACAAAGGTGATGCAGAACAGCAGGAAACCCAGGGCAAACAAGGTGTTGAAGTGCAGGCCCTCGGCCTCGCCAAACTCGTTGGCCAACACCGAAGCGATGGAGGTGCCCGGCGAAAACAGCGAGGTCGGCAGGCGGTTGGCGTTGCCAATCACAAAGGTCACGGCCATGGTCTCGCCCAGGGCGCGGCCCAGGCCCAGCATGATGCCGCCGATCACACCCTTCTGGGTGTAGGGCAGCACCACCTTGCGCACCACCTCCCAGGTGGTGCAGCCCAGCCCGTAGGCCGACTCGCGCAGGATGGGCGGCGTGATCTCGAACACGTCGCGCATCACCGCAGCAATGAAGGGCAGCACCATGAAGGCCAGGATGATGCCGGCCGCCAGAATGCCCAGACCGTTGGTGGCGCCGCCAAACAGCCAGCCCACCAGCGGCATGCCGCCCAGCACCGACTGCAGCGGCACCTGCAGGTAATCGGCATACACCGGCGCGAACACGAACAGGCCGAACATGCCATAGATGATGGACGGCACGGCCGCCAGCAGCTCGATGGCGGTACCCAGCGGGCGGCGCAGCCAGACCGGGCAGGTTTCGGTCAGAAACACGGCGATGCCGAAGGCCAGCGGCACCGCCAGCAACAGGGCGATGCCGGCGCTGATGACCGTGCCGACGATGGAGATCGCGGCACCGAATTCTTCGTTGACGATGTCCCACTCGACGTACCACAGGAAGTGGGCGCCGAACTTGGCAAAGGTGGGCCAGGCGTTGATGAACAGCGAGACGATGATGCCCACCAGCGCCACCAGCACCGAGAGCGAGAAGAACTGCGTCAGCCGATGAAAGATCGCGTCTTGTGTGCGCTGCTTGCGGGCCACCGCCACCATGTTGGCAGAGGGCAGGTCCGAGGTGGATGGAGACGTATCGTTCGGGTTCTGGTTCATGGTGGCAGCGGCAGTCATACAGGCTCCCCAGTTGGGCTGAAATCAAACAACAAACCACCGGCATCCGCTGAAGACGCCGGTGGCAGAGGGCCCTTGCGGTCGGACCCCGTCAAGTGATCACTTGTTGTTGATCTGGCTCCAGACGGTCTGGCGAATCTGATTGGTCAGGTTGTCGGGCAGGGGCACGTAGTCCAGCTCGGTGGCCAGACCCTTGCCGTTCTTGAAAGCCCAGTCGAAAAACTTCAGCACTTCGGCGCTTTCGGCCTTGTCGGAGGGATTCTTGTACATCAGAATGAAGGACGCGGTGACCACCGGGTAGGCGTTGGCGCCGGGCTGGCTCACCAGCGAGATGCCCATGCCGGGGGCCTTGGACCAGTCGGCACCGGCGGCGGCGGCAGCAAAGGTCACGTCATCGGGCATGACGAACTTGCCGTCCTTGTTCTCCAGCGCCAGCACCGAGATGTTGTTCTTCTTGGCGTAAGCGTATTCCACATAACCCAGTGCGCCCTTGGTGCGGGTGACGTTGGCGGCCACACCTTCGTTGCCCTTGCCACCCACCGAGGTGGGTGCCGGCCATTTCACGGCAGCGCCCTTGCCCACCGAGGCGGACCAGTCTTTGCTGACCGAGCTCAGGTAGTCGGTCCAGTTGAAGGTGGTGCCCGAACCGTCGGCGCGGTGCACCACGGTGATGGTGGTGTCGGGCAGGGTCTTGCCCGGGTTCAGCGCGACCAGCTTGGGGTCGTTCCATTTGCTGATCTTGCCCATGAACATTTCGGCCAGCACGGGGCCGGTCACGCGCAGATCGCCGGGCTTGAAACCGTCCAGGTTGAACACCGGCACCGTGCCGCCGATGATGGCGGGGAACTGCACCATGCCGTCCTTGTCCAGATCTTCGCCCTTGACAGGCGCGTCGGACGCACCGAAGGCCACGGTCTTGGCGCGGATCTGGCGGATGCCGCCCGACGAGCCGATGGACTGGTAGTTCAGGCCGGTGCCGGTGGCTTTCTTGTAGGCTTCGGCCCACTTGGCGTAGATCGGGAAGGGGAAGGTGGCGCCGGCGCCGGTGATGTCGGCGGCAATGGCCGAGCCCATGGCCAGGCTGGCAAAGGCGGCAGCGGCAACGGTCTTGAGCAGGGTACGTTTCGTGTTCATGGAGATCCTCTGGGTTGCGGATAAAAAACGAGCGACACCCAAGACTCTAGGCAGGCAATGTGACGAGATTGTGACAAGTTTGTGGCCGGCAGAAAACACCTGTTTGACAACAACAGCTGTCAGCAGATTGCCTTGGCCATGCGTCACAATGGGGTTTCTCTCTAGGAAGCAACGGCCGCCCCGCCCCGCCACAGCATGCAAAACGGTACCTTATTGGCCGCTGTCGACCTCGGATCGAACAGCTTCAGACTCGAAATCGGCCGTTTCCACTCAGGCCACATCGAACGCGTCGAATACCTCAAAGAAGCCATACGCCAGGGCAGCGGGCTCGACGAAACCCGCGCCCTGACCGCCGCCGCCATGCAGCGCGGCTGGGACTGCCTGGCCCGCTTCGGCGAGCGCCTGCAGGGTTTTGGCAAACAGCAGGTGCGCGCCGTGGCCACCCAGACGCTGCGCGAGGCCCGCAACCGCGACGAATTCCTCGGCCGCGCGCAAGAGCTGCTCGGGTTCCGCATCGAGGTGGTGTCGGGCCACGAGGAAGCCCGGCTGATCTACCAGGGCGTCTCGCGCCTGCTGCCGCAGTCGGACGAACGCCGGCTGGTCATCGACATCGGCGGGCGTTCCACCGAAATGATCCTGGGCCAGGGTTTCAACGCCCTGCGCATGGAGTCCTACCGGCTGGGCAGCGGCTCCTGGTCCACCCGCTACTTCCCCGACGGCGTGTTCAGCGCCGAGGCCTTTCGCACCGCCGAAGTGGCCGCCAAGGCGGTGCTGGACGAAGCGCTGGACACCTTTGCCAAAAACCAGTGGACCATCGCCTACGGCTCGTCGGGCACGGTGGGCGCGGTGGCCGAGCTGCTGGCCAACAACGGCTGGCCGGCGGGCATGATCGGTCGCGCCGGGCTCGACTGGTTGCACGGCCGCCTGCTGCGCGCCGGCCAGGTGGACCTGCTCAAGATCGACGGCCTGCGCGAGGACCGCAAGGCCGTCATCGGCGGCGGCATCAGCGTGTTGCGCGCGATTTTCGACCTCTTCGAGCTGGATCAGCTGCTGCCGGCGCAAGGTGCGCTGCGCCAGGGCGCGCTGTACGACCTGATCGCGCGTGAAGCCGACAACACCGACGTGCGCGAGCGCACCGTGGGCTGGCTGGCCGAGCGTTTTTCGGTCGATGCCGCGCAGGCGGCGCGGGTGCAGGCGGTGAGCACGGCGCTGTTCGAGCAGATTGCCGCGCCCGACCCGCTGGCCGGGCGTTTTTCGGCCAAGCTGGCCTGGGCCGCGCGCCTGCACGAAATCGGCACCCACATCTCGCACAGCGACGCCCACCAGCACGGCGCCTACATCCTCGACCACGTGGATGCGCCGGGCTTTTCGCTGCCCGAACTGCACCGCATGAGCCAGCTGGTGCTGGGCCAGCGTGGCAAGCTGCGCAAGATGGAAGAACCGCTGGCCGAAGAACTGTTTGCCAAGCAGCTGCTGAGCCTGCGACTGGCGGTGCTGCTGTGCCACGCCCGCAAGGCGCCCGACACCGGCACGCTCAAGCTCAGCTACAAAAACGGGCACTTCCGCCTCGGCGCGGGCGCCGACTGGGCCAAACGCTTCCCGCAGTCGGCCTGGCTGCTGCAGGAAGAAGAAGCGGCATGGCAGAAAACCCGCTGGAAGTTCACGGTCGACTTCAAGTGACTTGCAGCGTTAAACCGTATATACGGTTTACACTGTTTGCCAGTTTCCACTTTTTACCGAGGTTCAGCCCATGAGCACCCTGCCCCCAGCGCCCGCCAAAAAGGCCGCCACCCAGCCTGCCATCAAGACTGCCGTCAAGGCCGCAGCAAAAAAGGTCGCGACACCGCCTGCCGCCAGCAAGGCACTGGCCAAGGCCGTGACGCCGCCCAAGGCGGTGGCCAAGCCGGTGGCCAAAGTCGCCAAGGTGGTGGCCGTGGTGGATGCACCGAGCAAGCCCAAAAAGCCCAAGCTGGTGCGCGACAGCTTCACCATCCCCAAAAACGAGTACGAGGCCATCGCCTCGCTCAAGGAACGTGCCTTGAAGCAAGGTGTGAGCATCAAGAAGAGCGAGCTGCTGCGCGCCGGCCTCATGACCCTGGCCTTCATGCCCGACGCCGCCTTTGCCAAGGCGCTGGCCGACGTGCCCACGCTCAAGACCGGCCGCCCGGCGTCCAAAAAGTCGAAGTGATTGGCGAAGTGAGCGCCCAAGCGCTCACTGCAGCTCCGGCGTCTGCACCGTCACCACCACGGTCTGCTTGACGCCTTCGCGCTCGCGCTGGCGCAACCACCACACCGCGCCCTTGCGCACCGCACACTCCGGCTCCGTGAGACCCAGCAGTTGGGCGATCACCCGCCCCAGCGCGGGCTGGTGGCCCACCACCAGGGTGGCGCCTCGGGCGTCGGGCCATTGCACCAGTTGCAGCAGCTGCTCGGGCGTGCCGTCCGGCGCCAGTTCGTCGCGCAAGCGGTACTTGCGGCCCAGGGCCACCACGGTCTGCTCGGTGCGCACCGCCGGGCTGGCGTAAATCCGCGCGCCGTCGGGCAACTGGCGATCCAGCCAGGCGGCCATGCGGCTGGCCTGTTTCTCGCCCTTGGGCGTCAGGCGGCGGGCCAGGTCACCGCCCAGTTCCAGCTCGTCTTCGGCTTCGGCATGCCGCCACAGGATCAGGTCCATCTCGTGCTCCCTTCGGGGTTCAGCCTTTGCTGCCATAACGCTGCATGAGCGACACCTGCGCCGAATGGTGCGGAGCCGCCCGGCCCTTGGCCGTGGTGCCGCTCAAGGCACGCACGTACTGACCGTCGGCCTGCAGCAGCCAGCTGTCTCGGGTGTCGTGCAGGTAGGCGCTCAGGCATTCGTCCATGATGCGCTGGCGCAGCACGGGATCGGTCACCGGCCAGGCCAGTTCCACACGTCGCAGCATGTTGCGGTTCATCCAGTCGGCGCTGGACAGCCACAGCGCCTCGTGCTCGCCAACGCGGAAATAGAACACCCGCGAATGCTCCAGAAAACGCCCGATGACCGAGCGCACGCGCACGTTGTCGCTCACGCCCGGCACCTGGGCCGGCAGGATGTTGGCGCCGCGCACGATCAGGTCGATGGACACGCCCTGCTGCGAGGCATGGGCCAGCGCCCGCGAGAGCGGCTCGTCGGTCAGCGCATTCATCTTCACGATGATGCGCGCCGGCACGCCCTTGGCCGCCTGTTGCGCTGCCGAGTCGATGGCGTCCAGCATGGCCTTGTGCAGATGGAATGGCGCGATCAGCACCTTGTTGAGCTTGGGCAGGCGGTTCTGGCTGGCCAGGTGCAGAAACACCTGGTCGAGGTCGTGTGTCAGCGCCTCGTCTGCGGTGAGGTAGCTCAGGTCGGTGTAGAGCCGCGCCGTGCCGGGGTTGTAGTTGCCGGTGGAGAGGTGGGCGTAACGCTTGAGGCCACCGGCTTCGCGGCGCGTGATCAGCATCATCTTGGCGTGCGTCTTGAGGCCGACCACGCCGTACACCACCTGCGCGCCCACGGATTCGAGGCGCTCGGCGTAGTTGATGTTGGCCTCTTCGTCGAAGCGGGCCTTGAGCTCC
>JAUYSB010000152.1 GCA_030696525.1 Hydrogenophaga sp.
CGTGATCCGCTACGAGCACATGGCCGCCATGAAGGACGAAGCCATCGTCTGCAACATCGGCCACTTCGACAACGAGATCGACGTCGCTTCGCTGGAAAAGCTGGAGTGGGACGAAATCAAGCCGCAGGTGGACCACGTCAAGTTCCCCGACGGCAAGAAGATCACCTTGCTGGCCAAGGGCCGTCTGGTGAACCTGGGTTGTGCCACCGGCCACCCCAGCTTCGTCATGTCGTCGAGCTTCGCCAACCAGACCATCGCCCAGATCGAGCTGTTCACCAAGCAGGACCAGTACGAAGCCGGCAAGGTCTATGTGTTGCCCAAGCACCTGGACGAAAAGGTCGCCCGCCTGCACCTCAAGAAGGTGGGCGCGCAGCTTACCGAGCTGACCGACGAGCAGGCCGCCTACATCGGCGTGTCCAAGAACGGCCCCTACAAGGCCAACACCTACCGGTACTGATGGCCGATGCGCGCTGACCAGTTGCTCGTCGAGCGCGGGTTGGCGGCTTCGCGCTCGCAGGCCCAGCGGCTGATCGCCACGGGCGTGCGCTGGCGCCTGGGCGCGGGCGACTGGAAAGCCGTGGCCAAAAACGGCGACGAGCTGCGCCAGACGGTGGAGCTGCAGCTGGTGGACAGCGCCGAGTCGCGCTACGTGTCGCGCGGCGGGCTCAAGCTCGAAGGCGCTTTGCGCGCCGCCGGGCTGGATGTGAATGGCTGGCGCTGCCTGGATGTCGGCCAGTCCACCGGCGGTTTCACCGACTGCCTGTTGCAGCACGGCGCCGCGCAGGTGACGGGGGTGGACGTGGGCCATGGCCAGTTGCACCCGTCGCTGCGGGCCGATGCGCGGGTGCGCTGCATTGAAAAGTGCAACGCACGCGAGCTGTCGGCCAGCGCCGTGGGTGATGGCTTTGACCTCGTGGTGGGCGACCTGTCCTTCATCTCGCTGACGCTGGTGCTGCCGGCGCTGGCGCCACTGCTTCGCCCGGGCGGCCACCTGCTGATGCTGGTCAAGCCGCAGTTCGAGTTGCAGCCGCAGCAGATCGGCAAGGGTGGCATCGTGCGCGACCCGGCGCTGTACGCGGTGGTGGAGCAGCGGCTGCGCGACGCCTGTGGCGCTTTGCGCCTGCCGGTGCGCGGCTGGTTCGACAGCCCCATTGCCGGCGGCGACGGCAACCGCGAGTTTTTTGTTTTTTGTTGCAAGGAATGACCATGGGCCTGCCCATCAGTCTCGAATTTTTCCCGCCCAAAACGCCCGAGGGCGCGGACAAGCTGCGCGCCGTGCGCCAGCAGCTCTACGCGCTCCAGCCCGAGTTCTGCTCGGTCACCTATGGTGCCGGTGGCTCCACCCAGGACGGCACCTTCAACACGGTGCGCGACATTCTGGCCGAGGGCGTGGACGCGGCCTCGCACTTCTCGTGCATAGGCGCCACGCGCGACAGCGTGCGCACCGAGCTGGCGCAGCTCAAGGCCATGGGCGTCAAGCGCATCGTGGCCCTGCGCGGCGACCTGCCCAGCGGCTACGGCCTGGGCGGTGAGTTCCACTACGCCAGCGACCTGGTGGCCTTCATGCGCGCCGAAACCGGCGACGACTTCCACATCGAGGTCGCGGCCTACCCCGAGGTGCACCCCCAGGCGAAGTCGCCCGAGGCCGACCTGCAGGCCTTTGTGGCCAAGGCCCGCGCCGGCGCCAACTCGGCCATCACCCAGTATTTCTACAACAGCGACGCCTACTTCCGCTTTGTGGACGACGCGTACAAACTGGGCGTGGACATCCCGGTGGTGCCCGGCATCATGCCCATCACCAGCTCCACCCAGCTGATGCGCTTTTCCGACGCCTGTGGCGCCGAGATCCCGCGCTGGATACGCCTGCGCCTGCAGGCCTTTGGCGACGACACCGTCTCCATCAAGGCCTTTGGCCTGGACGTGGTGAGCGACCTGTGCGAGCAGCTGCGCAACGGCGGCGTGCCGGCCATCCACTTCTACACCATGAACCAGAGCGCGACCACGCTGGACATCGCGCGCCGGGTGGGGCTGTCTGCCGGGGGCTGAGCGGCGTCAGCCGCCGTGCTCCACCGTCCAGCCCGCGCCCACCTTGCCTTTGAGGTGCGACAGCACCAGCGGCAGCGCCTCGCGCAGCTGGACCGCCAGGGTGAAGGGCGGGTTGATGATGTGCATGCCGCTGGCGCGCATGTGGGTGGCCGGGCGGGCACCGGTCTTGACCGGCGTGCCGTCGGGCGTGTGGCCCACAGCCAGTTCGGCCTGCACCCAGGCGCGCTGGTGCTGGGTGCTCAGGGTCTTGAGCTTCTTGGCCATGGCGTGCGCCTCGGGCCGAGCGATCACCGGGTACCAGATGGCGAAGGTGCCGGTGGGAAAACGTTTGAGCGCGTCCAGCACGCAGTCCACCACGGCGTCGTAGTCGGTCTTGAGTTCGTAGCTGGGGTCCATCAGCACCAGGCCGCGCCGGCTGGGCGGCGGCAGCAGCGACTTGAGGCTCTCGAAGCTGTTCTTGCGCAGCACCTCCACCTGTTTACCCGCGCCCAGGCCCTCGACATTGCGGGTCAGCATCCGGCCATCGGTGGGGTGGACTTCGAACAGCTTGAGCTTGTCCTGCGGGCGCATCAGCGCATGGGCGATCCAGGGCGAGCCGGGGTAGTGCTTGAATGCACCGCCGTCGTTGAAGCGCGCCACCATGGCCAGGTAGTCGCGCAGGGCTTCGGGCAGAGTGGCGGGGTCGGTGCCGGCCAGGGCGGCCTGCAGCTTGAGCACGCCGCCCGAGGCTTCGCCGGAGGTTTGCGCCTGGTCCTGGTCCAGCCGGTAGATGCCGGCGCCGGCGTGGGTGTCCACCACGGTCAGCGCGGTGTCCTTCTGGCCGAGGTATTTCAGCGTGGCGACCAGCACCATGTGTTTGAGCACATCGGCGTGGTTGCCGGCGTGGAAGGCGTGTCGGTAACTGAACATGGGGCGATGGTAACCGCCGCCGCGCGTTTGTGACATTTGCAGGCCAGCCCACTTTTTCATATAATGGAGGGCTTCGCAGCGATTTTTGGGCCCCGCGGCGAAGTCAGGATCAACGGGAAACCGAGGTTCTGTCTCCCACCTAAGAGGTTTCCTTCAGAGAAACACCGACCGTGGAAAAGGGCTCGCCAAACCTCACTCTGTAGCAACATGACCAAAACGTTCAGCGCCAAACCCGCTGACGTGGTGCACGAGTGGTTTGTGATTGACGCCACCGATAAGGTGCTCGGTCGGGTCGCCAGCGAAGTGGCCCTCCGTCTGCGCGGCAAACACAAAGCCATTTACACGCCCCACGTCGATACCGGTGATTTCATCGTCATCGTCAACGCCGCCAAGATCAAAGTCACGGGCACCAAGTCCCTGGACAAGATGTACTACCGCCACTCGGGTTTCCCCGGCGGTATCTACGGCACCAACTTCCGCGACATGCAGGCCAAACACCCTGGCCGCGCGCTGGAAAAGGCCGTCAAGGGCATGCTGCCCAAGGGCCCGCTGGGCTACGCCATGATCAAGAAACTCAAGGTGTACGGTGGTGCAGAGCATCCCCACACCGCCCAGCAGCCCAAAGCGCTGGAAATCTAAAGGAGCCTTGAGATGATTGGTGAATGGAACAATGGCACCGGCCGTCGCAAATCCAGCGTCGCCCGCGTGTTTCTGAAAAAAGGCTCCGGCAAGATCGTCGTGAACGGCAAGGACATCCAGTCCTACTTCGGCCGTGAGACTTCGATCATGATCGCCAAGCAGCCGCTGATGCTGACCAACCACGCCGAGACTTTCGACGTGCAGGTCAACGTCCACGGCGGCGGCGAATCCGGCCAGGCCGGTGCGGTGCGTCATGGCATCACCCGCGCCCTGATCGACTACGACGCGACGCTCAAGCCCGCGCTGTCGCAAGCCGGCTTCGTCACGCGCGACGCCCGCGAAGTGGAACGCAAAAAGGTCGGTCTGCGCTCTGCACGCCGCGCCAAGCAGTTCAGCAAGCGCTGATCCCGTTCGGCTCCGGCCCAAAACCGCCCGCAAGCTTGCCCAATGGGGCAGTTTGTGGGCGGTTTTGCATTTCTGGCCCCGCCGTGGCCATCTGAAGCACAATCGGCGACCTTATGCGTTTTCGACTGCTCCGCCGCCGCCTCACCATCAGCGCGCCCCGCATGGCCGTGCGCAGCACCTTGCCCTGGCCACTGCGCTGGCTGCTGGGGGCGGTGGTGCTGGGCTTTTCGGGCGCGCTGGCCTTGTGGGCCTTCGAGTTCGGCAAGGAGATCGCCGGGCTGGAGCAGGACACGCGCGGGCAGCTGCAGCGCTTGCGCGTCGAGCACCAGCGGGTGCTGTCGGAAATGACCGAGCTGAAATCGGTGGCCAACACGGCCGACAGCCTGTTGCTGGCCGAGCGCTCGGCGCAGGAGCAACTCAAGCAGCAGCTGCTGGCGCTGGAGGACGAGAACCGGCGCATGAGCGCCGATCTGGCGTTTTTCGAGCAGCTCATTCCCAGCTCCGGCTCGGGTGCCATCCACGTGCGTGGCCTGCGTGTGCAGCGCGCGTCCGACACCCGGCTGGCCTGGCAGCTGCTGGTCATGCAGTCGGAGCGCCAGCCGCCCGAGTTCAATGGTCAGTTGCTCATTTCGCTGGCGGGCACGCTGGACGGGCGGCCGTGGCGGCTGGAGGCGCCGGCGCAGACGCTGAGCCTGCGCCAGCACCTGCGGCTGGAGGGGCAACTCGACCTGCCGGCCCAGGCCGTGCTAAAAAGCGCCACCGTGCGCCTGATGCAAGGGGGCACCGAACGGGCCTCCTACACACAGAAACTCTGATCCACCCGTGCCCGTGAGGCCAGGAGATGCGATGTTTGGCAAAAAAAAGCAGCCCCCGATCAAGAGCCTGATCGCCGCCGGCACCGACATCCGGGGTGACGTGCTGTTCACCGATGGCTTGCGGGTGGACGGTCAGATCAGCGGCAACCTGCACGCCCAGCCCGAGGTGCCGTCGCTGCTCGTCATCAGCGAGGCGGCCACGGTGCGCGGCGAGGTGCGCGCCGGGCATGTGATCATCAACGGGCAGGTGCTGGGGCCGGTGTTTGCCAGCGAGTTGCTGGAGCTGCAGCCCAAGGCGCGCATCACGGGCGACGTGACCTACCGCGCGCTGGAAATGCACCAGGGTGCCACCATTTCCGGCCAGTTGTTGCCTTTGGCCGAAGGCGCGGGCGACAAACCCACACTGAAGCTGGCGGCAATCGCCGGTTGAGCGGCATATCCGAGCGATTTGGTTTACCATTCGCGCCCTGACCCACTCCCCGCCGAGGACCCTTCCCATGAGCGCTGTTGCCGAGAACATCCAGACCGACATGCCCGCCCCGCTGATCTTCACCGACAGCGCCGCCGCCAAGGTGGCCGACCTCGTGGCAGAGGAGGGCAACCCGGATCTGAAGTTGCGCGTTTTTGTGCAGGGCGGCGGTTGCTCTGGTTTCCAGTACGGTTTCACCTTCGATGAAATCGTCAACGAAGACGACACCAGCATGACCAAAAACGGCGTCACCTTGCTGATCGACGCCATGAGCTACCAGTACCTCACCGGTGCCGAGATCGACTACAAGGAAGACCTCGAAGGCGCGCAGTTCGTGATCAAGAACCCGAACGCTTCCACCACCTGCGGTTGCGGTTCGAGCTTCAGCGTCTGAGGCTTTTCCATTCCAGAAACAACAAAGGGGCCTCGGGCCCCTTTGTTGTTTCTGGCAGGACGACGGACCTTACTGGGCGCTGGCCTGCGTGAGGGTGGCAGCGGAAGCCAGTTGAGCGCGCATGGCCTGTGCCAGCTGATCAAAGCGGGCACGGGCGGCGGTGGAGACCGGGATGGTTTCGCCGTTGCGGGCGATGGTCAGCGGGTCGATGTGCTGGCCCTTGTCGCGGAACTCGAAATGCAGGTGCGGCCCGGTGGAGGCGCCGGTGGAGCCCACGGCACCGATGAACTCGCCCTGCTCGATCTTCTGGCCCTTGCGCACGTCGATGCGGCTCAGGTGGGCGTAGGCGGTGGTCTGGTGGTTGCTGTGCTGGACGATGACGAAGTTGCCGTAACCGTTCTGCCATCCGGCAAACTGCACCACGCCATCGCCCACGGTGCGCACCGGCGTGCCGGTGGGGGCGGCAAAGTCCACACCCAGGTGCGCCCGCTGGCTACCGTGGATGGGGTGGAAACGCATACCGTAGCCACTGCTCACGCGCGAAAACTCCAGCGGCGAGCTCAGGTAGGTGGAGCGCTGGCTCTTGCCATCGAAGCCGTAGTAGCCGCCTTTTTGCCCGGGTTCCTGGAACCACAGGGTCTGCAACTGCTTGCCATCGTTGACGAACTCGGCGCTCAGGATGCGGCCGGCGCGCAGCACTTCGCCGTCGGCTTCCAGCGATTCGTAGACGATGCTGAAGCGGTCGCCCTTGCGCAGGTCGCGGCGGAAGTCGATTTCGCTGGAGAAGATGTCGGCCAGCTGGCTGGCCACGCTGTCGGGCAGGCGCACGGCGTCGGTGGCGGCGAACAGCGAACTCTGGATGCTGCCGCTGGCCAGTTGGCTTGATGCTTTCAGATCGGCCGTTTCGAGCCGGGCGGAAAAGCCGTCGCCCTGGCGTTCCAGCGTCAGGCGCTGGAACTGGCGGTCATCGGGCTTGCTCAGCCAGCGGGCGCTCAGGCGGATGATTTCATTGCGGTCGGTGGTCTCCACCGTCACCAGCTTGCCGGGGCGGCCGGTCAGCAGCTCGCGGGCGCGCGGGTCGCTGCGCAAAAAAGCGGCAGCAGCGCTGTCGCTCACGCCCAGGCGCTGCAAGAGGCTCTGGGCGCTGTCGTCGCGGCGGGTCACATCGCTGCGGAACAGCACAAAGGGAACGGTGGCTTCGCCAGCGCCTTGTGTCACCCGCAGCGCGGGTTCAATGGCTTCGCTGATGGAGCGCACCGGCAGATCGGCTGCGTCGGGCGCCAGCGGGGCCACGCCAAAGGCGGTGACACCCGTGCCCAAGAGCAGCGCGCCGAGACTGCCCATCACCCGCTTGGGGTGGCGGCGCAGCGCGTCGGCGACGGTGTGCAGAAAAACAAGCTTCAAAACGAGGGTCCTGGTGTGCTGAGGCAGCCGGGGCGGTCGGGTCATGCCGGGGTTGGCGAATGGGTGCCAACTAAAATCGCGGCAAACAAGCCCAAAAGTATAGCCCGTTCACTTTCATTTGCGATCCGTATTACCACCATGAGCGACACGCCCAAAACGCCTGATTCTGATAAAAATATTCAAGCGCAGGCCGCCTATCCGGTGACGGACCGTGTGCGCGAGGCCATGGCGGTCAGTTTGCGCGGTTGCGACGAGCTGATTCCCGAGGCCGACTGGCTCAAGAAGCTGGCCAAGTCCGAGGCCACCGGCGTGCCGCTGCGCATCAAGCTGGGCCTGGACCCGACCGCGCCCGACATCCACATCGGCCACACGGTGGTGCT
>JAUYSB010000188.1 GCA_030696525.1 Hydrogenophaga sp.
CCCGACCACGTGGACGATCTGGCGCTGTCCCAGCGCCTGGGCCAGCACGGCCTGATCGTGCGCCCGCTGTCGGCCTACTGCCTGCACCGCGAGGACCTGCGCGGCCTGGTCATGGGTTATGGCTACGCGTCGCCCGCCAGCATCGAGCGCTACGGGCCGGTGGTGGCGCGGGCGGTGGAGGCGGCCGTGGGCGGGTGACGCGGCACTTGTGTACGTCAACGCACAGATGTCCACGCGAAACGTTACATTTCTTGAAGCCCACCCGACACCCACACCACCTCACACCCTCACACCCTCCCACCCACCCGGCCGCGCCGCATGCGTTCTATTTTTCTCTCGTTCTGGCTGCTCACCGCCTTCCACGTGCAGGCGGCCGACCCGCTGCGCGTGGCCGTGGTGGGCAATGCGCCGCCCATGTCGTACGTGGGCGAGAACGGCCAGCTCACCGGCTTCAATGTGGAGCTGGCGCGCGCACTGTGCGAGGTGCTGGAGGCGCGCTGCGAATTCAGGCCACACCAGCTCCAGGAGGTGGTGGATGTGGTGGCCCGCGGCCAGGTGGACTTCGCCGTGGTCAGTCTGCTCGTGACGCCCGAGCGGCGCAGCAAGGTGCTGTTCACGCAGCCGGTGTACCGCTCGCTCAGCGTCTGGCTCTCCAACCAAGCTTTTCCGACGGCGGCCTTGCCGGCGCGGCCGGTGTCGGTGGTGCAGGGCTCGGTGCAGCACGCCTATGGACAGGCCCGGCAATGGCCGATGACGGTGCTGGGCACCCACACCGAGGTGTTCGAGGCGCTGAGCTCGGGCCAGGCGCACGCGGCGCTGCTGCCCATGACCAGCGGCATGAACGTGATCCGCGACCGGCGTTTCGGCAGCACCGGGCTGAGCTACCAGCTCATTGCCGAACCGGCCCTGTCGGGCGAGGTGGCCATCAGCGTGACGCCCAAGCGGCCGCGGCTGCTGGAACAGCTCAACGATGGCCTGGACAAGCTCAAGCGCAACGGCCGTTTTGACCGCATCAACACCGAATTCCTGCCCTTCCGACTGCAGTAGGGCCTGCCGTATTCGATGACACCACCCGCCCCGCCACCCGCTGCCAGCACCCCACCACCACAGCCGCTCGCCCTGTCTGCGGGGCTGCTGTTTTCGGCGCTGGCCGGCGTGGTGCTGGCGCTGGTGATGGCGATCGAGGGCTGGCGCGGGGTGGAGCAGCTGCGCCTGCTCGACCAGCTCTCGGTGATGCAGCAGCACACCATTCCCGAGGCCTTGCAGGCCCAGCGCCTGGTGCGCAACCTGGAAACGGTGCGGCTCGAAGGCGAGCGCCTGCTGGCGCTGCCGGGGCCCATGGAACGTTTGCCGTCGATGTACGTGATCGACGTCATCGCCGAGAACCCCACCGTGCTGGCCGATGAGCGCGTGGCACCGGTGCTCCGGCAGGCGCAGCAGGTGCTGCGGGCGCTGTCGCGCAAAACCCCGCTGACGGACGCCGACCGCAGCCAGTGGGCCGCCGAATCGCAGGCGCTGGCGCAGCTGGCCGACCGGGTCACGGCCGCGTCGATCGAACGCTTCAACGTCGAGGTGGAGCAGACCCGGCACGCGGTGGACCGCAACCTGTGGCAGCTGGGCGTGTCGGTGGTGGTGCTGACGGTCTCGCTGCTGGTCTTTGTGCTGGTGCTCTACCGCACACTGATCCGGCCCTTGCGGCACGTGGGCAGCGCGCTGGCGGGCTTGCGGCGCGGGCAGCGGGCGCTGGATGCACCGTCTGGTCAATGGCGCCCGCGCGAGATCGGCGACATCCACCAGGCCTTGGGCCAGCTGGACCTGCTGATGCAGGAGAACGAAACCATACGCAAGGACTTGTTGACCTCGGCCAACACCGACAGCCTGACCGGGCTGTTCAACCGGCGCCACTTCATGGAGCAGGCCCACCTCGCGTTGGCGCGCGCCAAGCGCACCCACAGCCCGGTGACGCTGGCCATCGCCGACCTGGACCACTTCAAGTCCGTCAACGACACGCTGGGACATGCGGCCGGCGACCTGGTGCTCAAGGCCGTGGCCCAGCGCATACGCAGCACGCTGCGCGAAACCGACATCCACTGCCGCTACGGCGGCGAAGAGTTCGCGTTCGTATTTCCCGACACCGCGCTGGCCGAGGCCGGCCTGCTGGCCAACCGCCTGCGCGAAGCGGTCGCGGCCACGCCGATTCAGGT
Source organism: Hydrogenophaga sp. (assembly GCA_030696525.1). Taxonomy (GTDB): domain Bacteria; phylum Pseudomonadota; class Gammaproteobacteria; order Burkholderiales; family Burkholderiaceae_C; genus Hydrogenophaga. Next base: position 2,205 of record JAUYSB010000188.1, read on the forward strand.
CGATGCGCACCAGTCCGTGCCCATCAGCATCAGCATCGGGCTGGTCGATGTGTTGGGCCTGCCACTGGACGTGGCCCTCAACCAGGCCGACCAGGCCATGTACCGCGCCAAGGTGGGCGGGCGCAACCGCATCGAGTTCGCCCTGCCTTTGACCGACCCCGTCTGAACCCGACCATGGCCACCCAACGCTTCAGCCAAGGCCGCATCCGGCAAGCCGACTACCACGCTGTGCAGCAACAGCTCGACCTGCATTTCGACAACAAGACCGTGCTGGCCTACAAACACGTGCCACAAGAGGTCTACCGCCGGCTCTGCAGCGCCCCCAACCCCGCCACCTACTGGGAAGACCGCATCGCCGAGGAATACCCCAAGGGCGTGCCACTGGCTAGCAGCGCCAGCCCGGCCGGCGCCAAACAGTGGAGCGATCTGTTTGGTGGGGACGACACGCCAAAAGAGAACTGGGCACGAGGCACATAATGGGTTTTCCCTGCCTGGAGAAGCCCGTGCCCCAACCCACCCACTTTCCAGACCGCACCGCCGCCTTGCCGCGTGCCTTGGCCTTTGTCTCGGGCCTGCTGGCGACCCTGCTGTTGGTCAGCTGCGGCGGCGGTGGCAGCGCCGTGAGCACGTCACCGCTCGCCCCGTCCGCCAACGGCACCGATCCCTGCACCGCATTCGGCGGCACGCCAACGTACAACCCGCTGGTGCGCTCGCCGCAGACGGTGCTGGGTTTTGACCTGGGCAGCCGCGAGGTGAGCCACGCGGACACCGGCAAGCTCTTGACCGCCCTCGCAGCGGACAGCGGCCGGGTGTTGGTGGGCACGGCGGGCCGCTCGGTGTCGGGCACGCCTTTGCAGTACGCCATCGTGGGCGATGCCTCGCGGGTGTCGGCGCAGGCGCTTGCGCGTTTGAGCCGCGACATCCGGCAACTGATGGACCCGGACACCTCGACCAAGGACGCTCAGGACCTCGCGGCGACGCTGCCTGCGGTGCTCTGGCTGGGCGGCAACGTGCACGGCAACGAAGAAAGCGGCGCCGACGCCAGCCTGCAGGTGCTGTACGAGCTGGCGGCGCGCGAGGACTGCGCGGCGCAGCGCATCCGTGACCACAGCGTGGTGGTGGTCCTGCCCATACAGAACCCCGACGGCCGTGCCGCCGGCACCCGCCGCAACGCCTTCGGCTTCGACCTCAACCGCGACTGGTTTGCCCGCACCCAACCCGAAACCGACGGCAAGCTGGAGCTGATGCGGCAGTACCCGCCGCAACTGTTCATCGATGCCCATGAGATGGGCAGCAAGGGCTTCTTTTTCCCGCCCACCGCCGACCCGACCTACCACGAGGTGCCCGCCGCCACCCAGTCCTGGGTCAAGCAGCGGTTTTCACCGGCCATCAGCGCCGAGTTCGACCGCCAGAAGATCCCCTACTTCCACGGCGCGCCCTACGACCTGTACGCCATCGAATACGGCGACAGTGTCAGCACGGTGGGTTTTCATGCGGCGGGCATGACCTTTGAAAAACACAATGGGGCCAGCATCGCGCAGCGCACCCGCGAGCAGTACCTCGCCATGTGGGCGTCGCTCTACGCCGGCGCCAGCGACAAGCAAGGCTTGCTGACCGAGTGGCGCCAGTCGCACCTGGACGCCCGCGACCAGGGCAGCCTGGGCGCGCTCAAGCCCAATGGGCTGTACTTGGATGGCAAGCGCCTGTACCAACAGGTGCCCAACCTCCAGGTGCGGCACTATTTTTTCCCCGCCGACCCGGCCCGCGCGCGCGAGATCGCGCAGCTGGTGCGCCGCCTGCAGCGCATGGACGTCAAGGTGATGCAGCTCAGCCAGCCGCTGACCGTGACCGACTACCGCCCCTATGGCGGCGTGCAAGGCGCCATCACGTTGCCGGTGGGCAGCTACTGGGTGCCCATGAACCAGGCGCGCAAACACTGGATTCAGGCCATGTTGCACGAGCAGCCCTACAGCCCGCTCAGCGTGAGTTACGACGTCTCGGCCTGGAGCAACCCGCTCCTGCTCAACGTGGCCGGCGGCTCCTCGGCGGCGGCGCTGTCGCCTGCGGCGGCGGTGGCGGCACCGGTGCCTGAACCGTCGCCCCTGGGCACGCCCGCCGGGGCGCCACGCATTGGCCTGTTCGAAATGCCCGGCACCGCCGCCTTCGAGTCGGCCGGCGCGGTGCGCCACTTGTTCGAGCGTGTGTGGGGTGTGGCCTACACGCCGGTCACCGCGGCCGACATCGCCGCCGGCCTGCCCCACATCGACGTGCTGCTGGTGCCCGACGGTCATGCCAGCGGCGGCTTGCAGGCCCTGGGCAACAAGGGGCAGAAGGCCTTGGCGGCCTGGGTCGAGGCGGGCGGGCGTTATGTCGGCTACCTCGGCGGCACCGAACTCGCCGTGGGCGCCGGCATTTCCACCGCGGTGCTCAAGCCCTCACACACCGCCGCACCGGGCACCTTGATCCGCGTGCGCCTGGACCCCGCCAGCCCCCTGGCCGCCGGCACAAGCCACCCCTGGGTGATGTACGTCAACGACGCCGTGATGACGCCGGGCCTGGGCCAGGCGGCGGCGCGTTTCCCGGCCTTGGGCGATCCGGTTTTTCACACCTCGGGCCTGGCCATCGGCGTGGACGAGCTGGCCAACACCGCCGCCCTGGTGGACGAAGCGGTGGGCAGTGGCCGCAGCGTGGTGTTTTCCTTCGACCCCAACTTCCGGGGCTGGACCGAAGGCACACAGCGCCTGCTGTGGAACGCCTTGTACGGGCCCAACCCGGCGGTGCCGCCGTTGTCGGTGTCGCCCAAGGAGCGTGCCAGCGCCCTCGACACGGCCAGCCGTGCGCTCAAGGCCATGCCCGACACCGGCGGCAAGGCCATGCGCATCGTGGTGGCCCCCGCCGACGCCGACCAGACCCGCGCCGTGCTGCAGCGCTATGGCGCCGAATTCAAGGTGTCCGCCAAAAAAGAGCGCACGGTGTTCGTGATCGCCAACCGCGACGGGCTGTCAGGCGAGGAACACCCGTTCGCGGCCGATCTGGCGCGCGAGTTGGCGCAGCTCATCACACCGCTGTCGATCTCCCTGCCCTGAAGGCCGCCCCGCCTCAGCCCAGCGCATCCCTCATGCGGTGCCACCACATGCCCAGCGCCAGGCTGGGCGTGCGCAGCAGCGGGCCACCGGGGAAGGCGTGGTGCTTGAGGCGCGCGAACACATCGAAGCGTTCGGACTGCCCCGCCACGGCATCGGCCACCAGCTGGCCGGCCAGGCCGGTGAGGGCCACACCGTGGCCGCTGAAGCCCTGCAGGTAGTAAACCTTGTCGCCCACCCGGCCGAAGTCGGGCGCGCGGTTCATGCTGATGTCCACAAACCCGCCCCACACGTATTCGATGGGCACGTCGCGCAGCGCGGGGAAGACCTTGCCCAGGCGCTGCTGCATCACGGTCTTGAGGCCGGCCGGCGTTTTGGTGGTGTAGCTCACGCGGCCGCCAAACAGCATGCGGCGGTCGGCGCTGAAGCGGAAGTAGTCGAGCACGAAGTTGTTGTCGCACACCGCTGCATTGCTGGGAATGAGCTGGCAGCGCTGTGCCTCGCTCAGCGGCGCGGTGCCGATGATGTAGGTGCCCACCGGCATGACGCGCGGGTGGATCTGCGGCGCCACGTCGGGGCCGTGTTCGGGCAGCATGCAGTTGCCCGCCAGCACGGCCAGCGCCGCCTTGACCTTGCCCTGCGCGGTGCGCGCGGTGACGCCCGACACATCCTGCTCCAGCGCGGTGACGGGCGAGCCCTCATGGATCACCACACCCGCAGCGCGCGCCGCGCGCGCCAGGCCCAGCGCGTACTTGAGCGGGTGCAGGTGCCCCGAGATGGCCTCGTACCCGGCGGCCTGGTAGATGGGGCTGTCGATCAGGCGCTTCACGTCCGCGCCGGTGGCCACATCGCACACCAGGCCGTAGTCGCGCTGCTGCGTCTCCAGATCGGCCAACAGGGCGCGCGCCTTGCGCGCCGAGTCGGCCACATAAAGGTAGCCCTTGACGGCGTCGCATTCGATCTGGTGCTCACGGATGCGCCGGTCGATCAGGTCAATGGCCTCCAGCGACATGTCCCAGGCGCGCTTGGCATCGGCCTTGCCCAGCTGGTGCTCGAACTCGCCCTGGCCGCTGGCGTAGCCGACGATGAACTGCCCGCCGTTGCGCCCGCTGGCGCCCGAACCGACGCGATCGGCCTCCAGCAGCACCACGCGGCGGCCGCGCTGGGCCAGTTCCAGCGCGGTGGACAGGCCGGCAAAGCCGCCACCGACCACCAGCACGTCGGCCGTCACCGTGCCCTGCAGTGGCGGCTGTTCAAGCGGTCGTTGGACGCTGGCTTCGTAGTAGCTGAGCTGGTTGAGCTGCGTGTCCGAGCGCAGCAGCGAGGTCTTGAACACGTTCAACGTCCCTGGCGTTTGGCCACCTGGCCGCTGAGGTAGGTCCACACAAAGGTGGCGGCGGCGTTGGTGGTGAGTTCGGCGTGGTCGTAGGCCGGGGCCACCTCCACACAGTCCATGCCCACCCAGTTGAGGTCGGCCAGTTCCTCGATGAAGGTCAGCACCTGCGAGCTGGTCATGCCGCCGGGCTCGGGCGTGCCGGTGCCGGGCGCAAAGGCCGGGTCCAGGCAGTCGATGTCCAGCGTGAGGTAACACGGCCGCTGGCCGATGCGCTCGCGGATGGCGGCGATCATGCCGCTCAGCCCCTCGCCATCCTTACCGCGCAGCTGGCGCGCATTGAAGATCAGGCCACCCTGGTCGGCCACATACTCGCGCGCGGCGCGTTCGCCGCTGGAGCGGATGCCGATCTGCACCGTGTGCGCAGGGCTGGCCAGGCCTTCTTGCAGGGCTTCATAGGTCCAGGTGCCGTGGCCCGAGGGCTCGCCGAAGTGGTTGTCCCAGGTGTCGCAGTGGGCATCGAAATGCACCAGCGCCAGCGGCTCGCCCTGGCCGTGTTGCGCCTGCGCGGCGCGCAGCAGCGGCAGGGTGATGGAGTGGTCGCCGCCAATGAACACGCAGTGGTGGCGCGCCATCAAGGCCGCGGCCTGCTGCTGGATGTGGCCGCGCACCTCGGGCAGGGGCGAGGCATTGGGCAGGCGCATGTCCAGCGCGTCACCCAGGTGGTCCAAGGGCGACACATCGAAATGCGGGTGGATGCCATCGCACAGCATCAGGCTGGCCGCACGTATGGCCTGCGGGCCGAAACGCGCGCCCGGGCGGTTGGTGACCACACCGTCAAAGGGCACGCCGGCAATGGCAAAAGGTTGATCGGCCAAGGGCGCGCAGGCCAGGAAACGGTTGCTGTTGTTGGCGTAGGCAAATTGACCCATGGCCATGGTGTTGTCCTTGTGAAATCCGGTGGGGAGGAAGTGGCACCCGAAGGTAGCGCAAAGCGCAGCGTTCAACCGGTACCACTTGACGGCAGGCGCAGGCGACCACTGGTCAACATTTGCGGCCATTGGCGGCCCTGTGGGCCTGTGTCTGGACCTGTGCTCAGGGCGCCGCAGGCCGCGCCAGCAACACCAGGCTGCCCACCACCAGGGCGCAGGCCAGCAGCAAAGGCGGTGTCAGGGACGCCCCCAGAAACAGCACCGACAGCAACAGTGCCGTGACCGGACTCAGGCCCAGGAAGGCCGTCGCCACACCGGCCGGCGCAACTTGCAAGGCGTACAGCCACAGCAGGTAACCCACGCCGCTGGACAGGCCAATCGCCAAGATCAGCGCCAGCGTGGACAGAGGCCACTGCCCCACGGGCACCGGCGTGCCTTCCACCGCGGCCAGCAGCACCAGCAAAGGCAAGGCGGCCACCATGGCCACAGGGCTCACGCGCATCACGCCGTAGCGCCGCAGGTAGGGCCGGTACAAGGCGGAACACACGGCCCCGATGACCGTGGCCAGCGCGGCGCAGCCCAGCCCCGCCCAGGCCTGCCGCGAGCCGCCGCCGGCACCCGCCTGCGCACCCAGCAACACGCCCACCCCCGCCACCGACACCCCGATGGCCAGCAAGGCACGCGCGCCCACCGGCTGGCGCTCCAGAAGCCAGGCCACACCCAGCGTGAGCAGGGGCAGCGTGGCAAACACCAGCGCCACATGGGCCGCCGGCGCCCATTGCACCGCCAGGTTGAGCAAAGCAATCAGCACACCGAACTGGGCCATGCCCATCAAGGCCACAGGCAGCAGGTCGCGCCGGCTCAGGGCCGGGCCACCCGCGCGCCAGGCCATGGGCGCGATCACCAACAGCGCCACACCGTAGCGCAGCAGACCCAACATGCCACTGCCGGTTTCACCGACCACGGCGGCGCTGGCCACCAGCGCCGCGCCCACCTGCACGCCGGTGGCCGCAGCGGCCAGGTAAGCGCCGTTCACAGATCGCGCGCCCACACCTGGCCCACCATGTCCTTGCCAAAGCTGTGGTGCCGCTCCTCCTCGACCAGCTCGAAGCCCGCTGCCTCGTAAATGCGGCGCGCCGACACCAGGAAGCTGTTGGTCCAGAGCACCATGCGGCGGTAGCCCTGGGCGGTGGCAAAACGCAGCGCCTCGTCCACCAGCCGCCGGCCCAGCCCCAGACCGCGCGCCGAAGGCTCGACGTACAACATGCGCAGCTTGGCGGTGTCGGGGTCTTGCCGCACCACAAACACCGAGCCCACGATCTGGCCGCCGCGCTCGGCCACCCAGCAGCGTTCCCACCCGGGCTGGAAGTCGCGGATGAAGTGGCTGGCGATCTCGGCCACCAGCGCCTCGAAGGTCCAGTCCAAGCCGTACTCGCGGGCATACAGACGCGCCTGCCCGCTGACGATCTGGCCCATGTCACCGGGCACGGGGTCGCGCAGGGTGAAGCCGGGTTCGGGCTGCGGGTCGAGGCTCATGTGAGGGATTCTAGGCCGCGCCCACAGCGGCCACGTCGCGCGCCAGCCAGCGCGCCTCGAAGTCCTCGCGCTCGAACACCTCGCACATGAAGTCGATGAAACAGCGCACCTTGGCCGGCACATGCCGGCGGCTGACGTAGGCCAGGTTGATGGTCAGGCTGGGCAGGCTCCAGTCGCTCAGCAGCGGCACCAGCGCGCCGCGGTGCAGGTCGTCGTGCAGGATGTAGGCAGGCAACACCAGCGGGCCCAGGCCGCTCAGGGCGGCGGCGCGCAGCACGTCGGCATCGTCCGACTCCAGCAGGCAGCGCACCGGCTGTGCGAGCGTGTCGTCGCCGCGCTCGAAGCGCAATTCGTGCGGCGAGTTGGCGTGGCTGTAGACCAGCATGGGGTGGGCCACCAGGTCGTGCGGATGCGTGATGGCGCCGTGGGCCAGCAGGTAGGCGGGTGAGGCCGCCAGCACGCGCCGGGTGCGCGCCAGGCGGCGGATGGTGATGGCCGAGTCGGGCTCGAATTCGCGGTTGCGCACCGCCACGTCGATCTGGCTGTCGATCAGGTCCACATAGCGGTTGGAGGCCACGATCTGCAGCGTCACCTGCGGGTGGCGTTCGGTGAAGCCGCGCAGCAGCGGCGCGATGTGGCGCACCGCAAACGGCACCGACGCCGACACCCGCAACACGCCGCGCGGCTCGGCCGTGTCCGCGCCCACGGCGGCATCGGCGTCGGCCAGCTGGGCCAGCGTGGCGCGCACCCGCGCCAGGTAGGCGCGGCCGGCTTCGGTGAGTTGCAGGCGGCGCGTGTTGCGCATCACCAGCGAGGCGCCGAGCCGGTCTTCCAGCGACGCCAGGTAGCGGCTGGCGCTGGAGGTGGACAGGCCCAGCGCATCGGCAGCGCCGCTCAGGGTGCCGGTCTCGGCGATCTGCACCAGCACTTCCATTTCGGTCCAACGGTCCATGGGGTTCCTTGTGTGTGTGGCGTGAGGTGGCCGACGTTTGCATTCAGCGGGAAAGAGCTTTGCAGCGCTGCGCTTGGTCACATGGCGGGTGCTCCCTACAGTGGTGAAGTGAGCTTTCCCACCCCCTACAACGGAGACAACCATGTGCAAGATTTGTGACGACGCCGCAGCGCGCGGCCAGCCTCGGCCCAGCCACCTCCATCAGAACGACACCACCGCAGCAACGGCCGCGCCCGAGAGCGTCGCCAGCCCGCCCCGGCGCCAGTTCTTCAAGGCCTCGGCGGCCGTGGCCGGTGTGGCCGCCACGGCGGCGTTGGCGGGCTGTGGCGGCGGCAACGCCATCGCGGCCGAAACCGCGCCCGAAGGTGTGGGCCAGCCGGGCCGACGCACGCTGATCCGGGGCGGCGCGGTGTTGTCCATGGACGATGCGGTGGGCAACTTCGCGGTGGGTGATGTGCTGCTCGAGGGCAAGACCATCGTGGCCGTGGGCCCCAACCTGTCGGCAGCGGGTGCAGCGGTGATTGACGCCACCGGCATGATCGTCATGCCCGGTTTCATCGACACCCACCACCACCAGTTTGAGACCGCGCTGCGCGGCCAGCTGGCCGACAGCGTGCTGCTGCCCGGCGGCACCTACAACGAAGGCGTCAACAACTACTTCGAAACCATACTCGGCAACTTTGCCGGCAAGTACCGCCCGCAGGACGTGTTCATCAACGAGGTCTACGGCTCGCTGGCCCAGCTCGATGCCGGCGTGACCACGGTGATGGACGTGAGCCAGATCCACCACACGCCCGAACACACCGACGCTGCCGTGGAAGGCCTGGTGACCGGCGGCCGCCGTTCGGTGCTGGGCTACTTCGAGGGCGACTACACCCGCGCCAACTACGCCTACCCGGCCGATGCGCGGCGCCTCAAGTCGCGCTACTTTTCCAGCGACGACCAGCTGCTGAGCATGGTGATGGGCGGCGAAATCTACCTGCCGGGCTACCAGACGGCCTGGGCCATCGGCCGCGAGCTCGACATCCCGATCGCGCTGCACGTGGTGGGCACCTTCGGCATGGCGCCCACGTTTGATGCCATCGCCAACAACACCCGCGCCGCCGCCGCCGCGCGCGACCCCAACCAGGTGACCATGGGGGACGACAACATCTTCATCCACATGACCGGCATGAGCGAGCTGGGCTGGGACGTGGCGGCCGAAGTCGGCGCCCACGTGTCGCTGGCCGTGCCCATCGAGATGCAGATGCGCCACGGCACGCCGCCCACGCAGAAGGCGCTGGACCGGGGCATGAAGCCTTCGCTGTCCACCGACGTGGAGTGCACCATGACGGCCGACATGTTCAGCCAGATGCGTTTTGTGATGACGCTGCAGCGCATGTTCGCCAACGAAAAGGCGCTGGCCGGCCAGCCCTACCCCGACCTGCTCAAGTCCATCGACGCGATCCGCTTCGCCACCATCGACGGCGCGCGTGGCCTGAAGCTCGACCACAAGGTCGGCTCGCTGACCCCAGGCAAGGAGGCCGACATCGTGCTGCTCGACGCCACCGCGCTCAACGTGGCGCCGCTCAACAACGTGCCCGGCGCCGTGGTCACGCTGATGGAGCGCAACAACGTGTCCACCGTGCTGGTGGCCGGTCAGATCAAGAAATGGCGTGGCAAGCTGGTGGGGCATGACATGGAGCGGCTGCGCCGCGAGCTGGAAGACAGCCGGGACTACCTCTTCAATGCCGCGGGCGTGACCCGCAACCTGTTCCGCGTCTGAGTTCGCATCAGACGCCCCAAACAAAAACACCGCCCGACCGGGCGGTGTTTTTTTGTGCCTGAACGATCAGTCGATCTTGATGTTCTTGGCCTTGACGATGCGGCCGTAGATGTCGGCGTCACGGCGGACCATGTTGGCCATCTCGGCGCGCGAGGCGCCCAGCGGCTCGCTGTTGAGGTCGCGGATGCGCTTGGACACGTCAGCGTCCTTGCTGCCCTCCACAAACACCGCGTTCATGCGGTCCACGATGGCGGCCGGGGTGGCGGCCGACGTCCAGATGCCGTGCCACGACATCATGGTCAGGCCGGGCACGGTTTCGGCCAGCGTGGGCACGTTGGGCAGGGCGGCAAAACGCGCCGGGCCCGAATAGGCCAGCGCCTGCACCTTGCCGCTGGAGATCAGCGGGAAGGCGGTGGCGATGGGCTCCATCACGGTGTCCACCTGGCCGCCCATCACGTCGGGCACGGGGCTGGTGCGGTAGGGCACGTGGACCATGTCGGTGCCGGTCTCGTCCTTCATCCATTCCATGATCAGGTGCGAGGGGCTGCCGGCGCCGTAGGACGCGTGCGAGATGCTGCCCGGCTTGGCCTTGGCCGCGGCCACCAGGTCCTTGACCGACTTGGCTTCCAGCGCCGGCTTGCCGATCAGCACCAGGCCCTGGCGCATGGTGGTGGCCACGGGCACCAGGTCCTTCTGCGGATCGAAAGGCAGCTTGCTGTAGATGAAGGGGTTGATGGTGAAGGCGGTGGAGAGGTTGTAGAGGAAGGTGTAGCCATCCGCCGGTGCCTTGGCCACGCTGTCGGTGGCGAGGTTGCCAGCCGCACCCGGCTTGTTGTCGATCACCACCGGCACGCCCAGCTTTTTGGACGCGTAGTCGCCGTACAGGCGGGCAAAGATGTCGGGCGGGGTGCCGGCGGCAAAACCCACCACGATCTTGATCGGCCGGTTGGGCCAGTTGGCTTCCTGGGCGGTCGAGAAGCCGGCCAGGGTGGCGAGGGTCAAGCCTGCCAGCAGTTTGAGTCGGATGCGCATGTCAAGTCTCCTGATGCGAAACGGTGTTCGCTTGTTGATGAGAAAGTGCTGCTTGTTCAGGCCAGCACACATACCTGTTGGAACACACAGTCGCGGCGCGGGCTCAGTCCACCTGCGCACCGGAACGCTTCACGGCTTCGCCCCATTTGGCGATTTCAGTGGCACCGAACCTGGCCATCTGTTCGGCGTTCATGTCGGTCAGCTCCACGCCCTGGGCGAGCAGCTTGTCGCGCACCTCGGGCTGGGCCAGCACCTGGCGCGTGGCATCGCGCAGGCGCTCGCGTTGCGCGGCGGGCAGGTCGGCCGGGGCGTACAACATGAACCAGGCCACCAGGTCGAAACCCTGCACGCCTTGTTCGATCAGCGTCGGCACATCGGGCGCGGCCACGCTTCGTTTGGCGCTGGAGACCCCCAGCGCGCGCAGCTTGCCGGCGCGGATCTGGGGCAGCACCGCGGCCGGGTGGTAGAACATGAACTGCACGTTGCCGGCGATCAGCTCGGTCATGGCCTGCGCGCCGTCGCGGTAGGGCACGTGAACGAAGTCCTTGCCCAGGCGCAGGTTCAGCGTTTCACCCGCCAGGTGGCCCGAGGTGCCGTTGCCGGCCGAGGCAAAGTTCACCTCCTTGCCGCTGGCGCGGCCCAGATCGGCCACGCTGTTCCAGGGCGACGCCGCGGGCACCACCAGCAGCGTGGGCGTGGCGCCCACAAAACCCAGGGGTGCGAAGTCGCGCAGCGGCTGGTAGGGCAGGCGCTTGTAGAGCGAGGGGTTGATGGCGTGGGTGCCCACCGTGCCCAGCAGCAGCGTCTGGCCCTCCGCGCCGGACTTGGCCACCAGGTCGCTGCCGATGCTGCCCCCTGCACCCGGTTTGTTGTCCACGATGACTGGCTGCGCGAGTTGCTTGCCCAGGGCATCGGCCAGCACGCGACCGACGATGTCGGTGGTGGTGCCGGCAGCAAACGGCACCACCAGTTTGTAGGGGCGGGCGTTGGGGCTCTGGGCCACCGCAGCGCTGGCGGCCAGCGCCGCACCCAGGAGCAGCAGGCGGCGCTTCATGCCTGCGCTCCAAAACCCGGCGGCAGCTCGCCGTCGTACTGCAGCTCGCGCGTGGCCTGGTAGGACAGCGCGAAGCCGGCCGGTGTCTCGGCTTCTTCCGCCAGGTGGGCGATGAGCCCTGCCGTGCGCGCGAGGATGGGCACGCCGCGCAGTGAGCGCACCGGGAAACCCACGCCCATGAGCACCGCCGGGATGGCCGACGACACGTTCATGCGCAGGTCCTTGCCGGTGACGGCGGGGATCGCGCGTTCGATGGCCTGGGCAATCTCGACATAACGCAGGTCGGCACCGGCCTCGGTGGCCACAGCGATCAGGCGGTCCACGCGCGGATCGCGCGCCTTGTGCAGCGGGTGGCCGTAGCCGGGGTAGGGCTGGCGCGCGGCCTTGAGTTCGGTGATGACGGCGGTGGCGGCATCGTCCAGCGTGGCGCCGGCATCGATGCGCGCCGCCACGTCGGCAAACAGTTTGCCGGCCGTCTCAGATGCGCCCAGGATGACCGAGCCGCAGCCCAGGATGCCGGCGGCCACCGCGCCCTGCAATGCGTCGGGTGCGGCGGCGTAGGTCATGCGGCTGGCCTGCACACTGGGCACAAAACCGTGTTCGGCAATCGCCACCAGCGTGGCGTTGAGCACGGCGCTGCAGGCGGCGTCGGGCTTCTTGCCGGTCAGCAGCAGGAAGAAATAGTCGCCGAAGGAGACGTGGCCGATGAGGTCGTCGCACAGGCTGTGGCCGCGCACGACGATGGTGTTTTCATCGGAGGTGCAGATGGCCGTGTGCGGAACGGTGGATTTGCCGATTTTCATGGGTCTCTGCTTTCAGGCGGCTTGGGGGTCGAGGCGGAAGTCGTAGTGGGCGGACCAGTAGGCTGCTGGCTGCTGGCTGCCGTCGGGCGCCTGGCCCGCGGCGTGCTGTTCAAAGTCCACGATCAGGCTGGGACGCACGCCGAACACGGCATCGGATTCGATGTAGGGGCTGTTGGCCACGAACAGGTGGGTGGTCAGCTTCACGTGGCCAGGGGCATAAACCATCATGTGGATGTGGCCAGGGCGGTTGGGGTGGCGGCCCATGCCGTCCAGCATGCGCCCCACCGGCCCGTCCACCGGGACCGGGTAGTAGGTGGGCTTGATGGACCAGAACCAGTAGCGGCCTTCGGCGTCGGTGCGGATGCGGGCGCGCGCCGCCATCTCGTCACCGGGCAGCTGCATGTCGTAGTTGCCTTCACCGTCGCCGCTCCAGATGTCCAGCGTGGCGCCCGCGATGGGCTGGCCCTGGGTGTTGGTGACGCGACCGCTGTAGAAGGTCGGCTCGCCCTTGACGCCAGGGGCGATGTTCGCGCCGCAGGGCAGCTCAGGCGCGCCTTCCCAGTAGTAGGGGCCCTGCACCGTGGCTTCGGTGGCGGGGGTGGGGCTGAGCGCAGCGGCCTTGGCCTGCGCAGCGGCGCGCAATTGGTCCAGCATCACCACCATCATGGACGCGCCCAGGGTGTCGGACAGCAGGATGAATTCCTGGCGCTTGTCGTCGCAGGCCTGGCCCACGGCGGTGAGGAACTGGATGCCGGCCATCCACTCGTCGGGCTTCAAATCCACCTCGCGGATGAAGGCGTGCAGGTGATTGACCAGCGTGCCCATGATCTGGGCAAAACGCGGGTCCTGTGCGGTGGCCAGGCGGTCCAGCACGGCCTGGGTCAGGTCGTCTTCGGTCATCGGGGTCATGTGGTTTGTCTCCTCGGGTCTTGTGGTCGTCTGATGGGCTCAAGCGCCGCGCAGGCGCTGGCGTATCGGCTCCAGGATGGCCTCGTTGTCGGCGCCCAGCACCGGTGGCGCCGTCACCTCCAGCGCCCGTTCGCCGTCAAAACTCACCGGTGAACGCACGGTGCGCCAGGTGCCGCCTTCGGGATGGGGCGCGCTCACTTCCAGCTCCAGGTGGCGGGCCTGCGGGTCGGCCATGGCTTCCTGGGTGTCGTACATGGGCGCGTGGGGCACGTCCTGCGCTTCCAGGCGCGCGCACCAGGTGGCGCGGTCGTGCTGGCGGAACAGGCCGCCCAACAGTTCAATCAGGTCTTCCTGGTGATGGATGCGGCCTTCGCGGTTGGCAAAACGCGGGTCCTCGAACAGCGTGGGCCGCTCGATGGCGTTGGCCAGGCCTTGCCAGAATTTTTCGGGCGAGGACATGTGCAGCGCGATCCACTTGCCGTCGGCACATTCGAGCACGTAGGACTGCGACACGCTGGGGCGGCTGAAGGGCCCCATGATTTCGTTCTGCGAGAAGTAGTGGGTGAAGGCGTCGAGGTTGAAGTGGCACATGGCCTCCAGCATCGACACCTCGACCTTGCGGCCCACGCCCGTGCGGCCACGCTCCACCAGCGCGCCCAGGATGCCGTAGGCGGCATAAAAACCGGTCATGGCATCGGCCACGGCCGGGCCCACCACACGCGGATTCGCCGGGTTGACCAGCAGCTTCAAAAAGCCGCTGGCGGCCTGAGCCACGGTGTCATAGGCGGGGCGGGCGGCGGCCGGGCCGGTCTGGCCAAAACCGCTGATGGCGCAGTACACCAGTCGCGGGTTCAGGCCACGCAACTTGGCTTCGCCAGCGCCCAGGCGGTCGGCCGCGCCGGGGCGGAAGTTCTGGATGTAGACGTCGGCGTCCTTCACCAGCTCGTCAAACACGGCCGCGTCTTCGGGCAGCTTGGGGTTGAGCGTGACGCTGCGCTTGTTGCGGTTGTAGGTCTGGAAGTGGGTGCTGTAGAGCCCGCCCCGGAAAGCGCGGAACGGATCGCCGGAGCCGGGCTGTTCGATCTTGATGACCTCGGCACCGAGGTCGGCCAGGAACATGCCGGCGGCCGGGCCGGTGATGAACGTGCCTTGCTCCAGCACCTTGATGCCACTGAGGACTTTGTGCACCGCGTTGTCTCCTGTTGTGTGCCCACCTGTGCGGTGGGCTGTTGGGAGCGGACTGTAGCGAGCGCGAACGATTTTTAACAATGATGGTTTTTCATGGCTACCATTGATGGCATCGATCATTCAAGTGAATTGAGCCATGGAACTGCGGCACCTGCGTTACTTCATCGCCCTGGCGGGTTCGCTCAACTTCACCCGCGCGGCCGAGCGCCTGCACGTCACGCAGTCCACGCTGTCGCACCAGATCAAACAGCTGGAAGACGAACTGGGCACGCCGCTGTTCGACCGCATCGGCAAACGCGTGGCCTTGAGCGAGGCCGGCGACGAATTCCTGCACCACGCCACACGCGCGCTGCACGAGATCGACCTCGGCCTGGGTGCGCTGCGTCGCAACAGCTCGGACATGGCGGGCGAGCTGCGCATTGGCGCCACCCACAGCTTCAACCTCGGTTTCATCCCCGACTGCATCGCCGCCTTCCAGCAGAAACACCCGCAGGTGAAGGTGGTGGCCGAGGAGTTGTCGGCCGACCAGGTGGCCAGCCGCCTGCAACAGGGCACCCTGGACCTGGGCATTGCCTACCGGCCCAGCGCGCCCGGCGGCCTGCAGTTCGAGCCGCTCTACAACGAGGAGATGGTGCTGATCGTCGCCAAGACCCACCCGCTGGCGCGGCGCAAGCGGGTGCGCATGGTGGAGCTGCACCACCTGGCCATGGTGTTGCTGCCGGCCAGTTTTGCCACCCGGCAGATGCTCGACGAGTGTTTCCGCGCCTGCGGCGCCGAGCCCCAGGTGGTGGCCGAAATCAACACCCTGGCGCCCATGATGGAACTGGTGGCCAAGACGCAGCTGGCCTCCATCGTGGCCGCCAACGTGGTGCCGGTCCACGCCGGCCTGGTGGTGCTGCGGCTGGAAAGCCCCACCCCCGTGCGCACGCCCGGCATGTTGTGGTCGCCCACGGCGCGCGAGGCCGCCGCCACCCGCGCCTTCTCGGCCATCGTGCGCAAGCTGGCCTTTCGCAGCAGCCTGCTGGAGGTGGCGCAGCAAAAGCGGGGCTGAGCGGCCAGGGTTCCTCTTCGCAGCGGTTGTGTCCAACCACTGTTGAATGGCACCCTGCAAGCGCAGATCGGCCCTTACATTGAGGTGCCATGAAAGCCGTCCAACCGACTCCCATGCTGCTGGCCACCGAACGCCAGCGTTTCCTGGACCAGCACCCGCGTTCGCTGTCGCTGGCCCAGGCCGCACAACAGCACTTCCTGTTCGGTGTGCCCCTGCACTGGATGCGCGACTGGCCCACGCCCGCCACCCTGTTCGTGCGCGAAGCGCAGGGCGCCACACTCACCTGCGCCGACGGCCACCGCTATGCCGATTTCTGCCTGGGCGACACCGGCGCCATGTTCGGCCACAGCCCCGCGCCACTGGCCCAGGCCTTGGCGCAACAGGCGGCACGGGGCCTCACCAACATGCTGCCGGCCGAACACACGCCCGCCGTGGGCGCCCTGCTGGCCGAGACCTTTGGCCTGCCGGTGTGGCAGATGGCCTTGACCGCCAGCGACGCCAACCGCTTTGTGCTGCGCTGGGCGCGCGCCATCACGCAGCGCCCGCAGCTGCTGGTGTTCGACGGCTGTTACCACGGCGCGGTGGACGACACCCTGGTGGACCGCGAGCCCACTACCGGCGCCACGCTGCCGCGCCCTTCGGTGCTGGGGCAGGTGCACAACCACCACGCCTTCACGCGGGTGGTGCCCTTCAACGACCTGGCCGCGCTGGAAGCCGCGCTCAGCGACGGCCAGGTCGCCTGCCTGTTGGCCGAGCCGGCACTGACCAACTGCGGCCTGGTGCCGCCCGCGCCCGGCGTCTGGGAAGCAGCGCAGGCGCTGTGCCGGCGCTTTGGCACGCTGCTGGTGATGGACGAGACTCACACCTTGTCCACCGCACGCGGCGGCTACGCCAAGGCGCATGGGCTGGCACCCGATTTCTTCGTGGCGGGCAAGGCCGTGGCCGGCGGCCTGCCGTGTGCGGTGTACGGCTTCACGGCCGAGGTGGCCGAGCGCATGGTGGCCGCCAAGAACGCCGCGCCCGAAGGCCACAGCGGCATAGGCACCACGCTGGCCGGCAACGCGCTCACCCTGGCGGCCCTGCACGCGGCGCTGACCCATCTGCACACCGAGGCCAACTACACCCACATGCTGGGCCTGGCCGAGCGGCTGGAAAACGGCTTGAACGAACAGATGCGCGCCCACGGCCACGCATGGACAGTGACGCGCCTGGGCGCCAGGTTGGAGCTGCAGTTCATGCCGCACACCCCACGCAATGCGCAGGACGTGGTGGACCACGCGTCACCCGAACTGGAGCGTTTCACCCACCTCTTCATGCTCAACCG
The DNA here is from genome assembly GCA_030696525.1 of Hydrogenophaga sp. Taxonomy (GTDB): domain Bacteria; phylum Pseudomonadota; class Gammaproteobacteria; order Burkholderiales; family Burkholderiaceae_C; genus Hydrogenophaga. The sequence continues at coordinate 19,167 of JAUYSB010000188.1, forward strand.
GGGCGTGCTGCTCACGCCTTTCCACAGCATGATGCTGCTGTCACCGGCCACCGAGGTGGCGGATGTGGACCGCCTGCTGGCGGTGTTTGCCGAACTGTGCGCCCTGCTCAGCCCAGGCCGATAGGCGCGGGCGCCCGCATCACGATGCGGGTGAAGAGGCGGTCAAAGGCGGGGTCGTGCGCGGGGGCCATGCTGTCCCTGGCCTGGTGCATCAGCACCAGCGGATCGACATGGCTGGAGAACGAGGCGTCGAGTTCGCGCCGGTCGGCCTCGTCGAGCAGGGTTTCGGCCAGCGGCAGGATCTCGGTTTCCTCCAGCCGCATGTGCTCCAGGTAAAAGCCCACATAACGCTCGGCTTCGTCCACAAAGGCTTTGCGGCGGCTCTCGCCGAGCAGCTCCCAGGCCAGCAGTTTGTGCTGCAGATCGCGCACCGCGGTTTCGCCCTGCATGTGGTCGCGTTCCAGGCGAGCGATGGTGTCCATGGTCTGCGGTGCCACGCGTGCCACGCGCGGGAACAGCAGGTTGGACTCCTTGGGGTGGTGGTGCTTCTCGGGGAATTCGTCGATGTAGAACAGCATCGCACGCACCACATCGAAGTAGCGTTCGGGGGCGTCGCCCGGGCCCTGGCGCACCAGGGCCAACAATGACTGCAACATGGCCGACAGCGCCGTGTGTTCGTCGCGGATGATGCGCAGGGTTTCGAATCGCATGGCGCGGGTCTCCTCATTGTGGTGAGGCACGAGCATCGCCGTTGCGCCCACTTTTGTCATTGATGCAGGTCAAGCTCAGGCCGGTGGCTTCCAGCGCTTGAGCAGCAGGGCATTGGTCAACACACTCACCGAACTCAAGGCCATGGCCGCGCCCGCCACCACCGGGCTCAGGTAGCCCAGCGCCGCCAGCGGTATGCCAGCCACGTTGTAGGCAAAGGCCCAGAACAGGTTTTGCCGGATCTTGCTCACGGTGCGGCGCGAGATGTCCAGCGCAGCGCCCACCAGGCGCGGGTCGCCGCGCATGAGGGTGATGCCGGCCGCGTGCATCGCCACGTCGGAGCCGCCCTGGCCGCCTTCGCCCTGCCCACCCATGGCCATGCCCACGTCGGCGGCGGCCAGCGCCGGTGCGTCGTTCACGCCGTCGCCCACCATGGCCACGGTCTGGCCGTCCGCTTTCAGCGCTTGCACCATGGCGGCCTTGTCGCCGGGCAGCACCTCGGCCATCACCTCGCCGTGTTCGGGCCGCAGCCCCAAGCGGCGCGCCATGGCCTCGGCCGCGCCCCGGTTGTCGCCCGAAATCATGACCGTGCGTATGCCGCTGGCGTGCAGGCGTGTGATGGCCTCGGCGGCACCGGGTTTGGGCTCGTCGCCAAAGGCCAGCAGCGCAAACACCCGCTCACCCCAGGCCAGGGCCGAGACGGTGGCGCCTTCGGTCTGCAAACGCGTGGCCTCGGCCGCCAGATCGCCCAGCGGCAGGCCCAGCTCGTCCATCCAGCGCAAGCTGCCCACGCGCACGGTCTGGCCTTCGCTCTGGCCTTCGGTGCCACGGCCGGGCACGGCGCGCACATCGGTGGCGGCCAGGGCCACCAGCGCGGCGTGTTCGCGTTGGGCTTGCACCACGGCGTGCGCCAGCGGGTGTTCGCTCTGGGCCTGCAGGCCGGCGGCCAGTGCCAGGGCCTGGTCGGCGTCCACACCGGGCGCGGGTAAGAGCTGCAACAACTGCGGCTGACCACGCGTGAGGGTGCCGGTTTTGTCGAAGGCCACCACCTTGACCTGGTGGGCGATTTCCAGCGCCTGCGCGTCTTTGATCAGGATGCCATGCTTGGCCGCCACGCCGGTGCCGGCCATGATGGCCGCCGGTGTGGCCAGGCCCAGCGCACAGGGGCAGGCAATCACCAGCACGGCCACGGCGTGGATCAGCGCTTCCTCGGGCAAGGCGCCCTGCCACAGCCAGGCCAGCAAGGTGGCAAGCGCAATCACCAGCACCACCGGCACAAACACGGCGGCCACCTTGTCCACCAGCCGCTGCACCGGCGCCTTGGTGGCCTGGGCGTCCTGCACCAGGGCGATGATGCGGTTGAGCACACTCAAGGCGCCCACGGCGCGCACCCGGATGACGATGGCCCCTTCGCCGTTCAAGCTACCACCGGTCACGCTGTCGCCCGGGCGTTTGTGCACCGGCATGGGTTCGCCGGTCAGCATGGATTCGTTGGCCTGCGTTTCGCCTTCCGCCACTTCGGCGTCGGCCGGAAAACGCTCGCCGGGGCGCACCTGCAACAGGTCACCGGGCAGCAGTTCGGCCACCGGCACGTCGGTGATCTCGGTGCGTTTGATGCCGTCGGGCAGCAGGTGGGCGACATCGGGCCGCAAAGCCTGCAAGGCGCGTATGGCTTCGGTGGTCTGGCGTTTGGCGCGCGCCTCCAGCCATTTGCCCAGCAACACCAGGGTGATGACGATGGCAGAGCCTTCGTAGTACAGATGCACCATTTCATCGGCCTCGGCGCGCCACCACAACCAGGTGCTCAGTGCCCAGCCGGCCGTGGTGCCTATGGCCACCAGCAGTTCCATGTTGCCCGTAAAGGCTTTGAGCGCGTGCCAGCCGGCCTTGTAGAAACGCGCGCCCAGCACAAACTGCACCGGCGTGGCCAGCAGGAACTGTACCCAAGCCGGCAACATCCAGTGTTGGCCAAACAGGTCACCCACCATGGGCAGCGCCAGCGGCGCCGAGAGCAACACGCCCAGCAACACCGGCCAGGCATCGTGGGGCACGCCCCACAGGCGCCGGGTCAGGTCTTCGTCGGGCACCTCCACCGGCCGGGGCTCGTAGCCGGCGTCGCGCACCGCCCGCTGGATGCGGGCCGCCAGGGCGGGCTGGTCGGTGGCCGAGGTTTCGGCCACCGCGGCCCAGCGCAC
>JAUYSB010000263.1 GCA_030696525.1 Hydrogenophaga sp.
CCGGGCGCATTCGACTGGTACCTAGCGGCCGCGGTGCCGGTGGCGTTCGGCGCCTCCGCCCTGATGGGCGCGGTGCTGGAGCGCAGCGTGATCCGGTTTCTCTACGGCCGGCCGCTGGAAACGCTGCTCGCCACCTGGGGCATCAGCCTGGTGCTGATGCAGGCCGTGCGCACGGTGTTCGGCGCGCAGAACGTGGGCGTGGAAAACCCGTCGTGGATGAGTGGCGGCATCACGTTGCTGGGCAACCTCAACCTGCCCTGGAACCGCATCATCATCATCGGCTTCGCGGTGGCCGTGCTGGTGGGCGTGACGCTCATGATCACGAAGACGCGCCTGGGCCTGTTCGTGCGCGGCGTCACGCAGAACCGGCCGATCGCGTCGTGTATGGGTGTGAACACCGCGCGCATCGACACCTACGCGTTTGCGTTGGGATCGGGCATTGCCGGCCTGGCGGGTTGTGCGCTGAGCCAGATCGGCAACGTCGGCCCCGACCTGGGCCAGAACTACATCGTCGATTCATTCATGGTGGTGGTGCTCGGCGGTGTGGGCCAGCTGGCCGGCACCGTGTACGCCGCGCTCGGCCTGGGCCTGCTCAACAAGGTGCTGGAGGGCTGGACCGGCGCCGTGCTGGCCAAGATCGCGGTGCTGGTCTTCATCATCGTTTTCATCCAGAAACGGCCGCAGGGGATTTTTGCCATGAAGGGCCGGAGTGCCGAAGCATGAACAGCACGACCACCACATCCCCCGTTGTTGCCTTGCCCGAGCGCGGCCCCTTGCTCACCCGCCCTGGCTGGAGTGCCTTCATCGTTGCCCTGCTGGTGGTGTGCGCCGTGGCGCCGCTGCTCAACCTGCTGGTGCCCGAAGACAGCGTGTTCCACCTCTCCGGCTACATGGTGGGCCTGCTGGGCAAGATCATGTGCTACGCCATCTGCGCGCTGGCCATGGACCTGATCTGGGGTTACACCGGCATCCTGAGCCTGGGCCACGGGCTGTTCTTCGCGCTTGGTGGCTACGTGATGGGCATGTACCTCATGCGCCAGATCGGCCGCGACGGCAACTACAAAAGCGATCTGCCCGACTTCATGGTCTTTTTGGACTGGAAGGAACTGCCCTGGCACTGGGCCCTGAGCGACAGCTTTGTGGCGACGCTGCTGCTCATCGTGCTGGTGCCGGGCCTGGTGGCCTTCGTGTTCGGCTACTTCGCCTTCCGCTCGCGCATCAAGGGCGTGTACTTTTCCATCATCACCCAGGCGCTGACCTTTGCCGCGCTGCTGCTGTTCTTCCGCAACGAAACCGGCATGGGCGGCAACAACGGCTTCACCGATTTCAAGCGCATCCTGGGCCTGCCCATTGCCACGCCGGGCATGCGCATGACGCTGTTTGTTGTTACCGGCCTCACGCTGCTGGGCTTCTTTTTGTGGGCGCGCTGGCTGGTGGGCAGCAAGTTCGGCCGTGTGCTGCAGGCGGTGCGCGATGCCGAGAGCCGCGTCATGTTCTGCGGCTACAACCCGCTGCCCTACAAGCTCACCATCTGGACCATTTCGGCCGTGATGTGTGGTGTGGCCGGCGCCCTCTACGTGCCCCAGGTCGGCATCATCAACCCCGGCGAGATGAGCACCGCCGCCAGCATCGAGATCGCGGTCTGGGCGGCGGTGGGCGGGCGCGCTTCGCTGGTCGGTCCCATCATCGGTGCCTTCATCGTCAACGGCGCCAAAAGCTGGCTCACCGTCACCTTTCCCGAGTTCTGGCTGTACTTCCTGGGCGCGCTGTTCATTGCGGTGACGCTGTGGATGCCACAAGGGGTCGTGGGGCTGGTCAAGAAACTGCGTGGAGGCAAGGCATGACGCCCGACCTGATGGAAGCCGGCGCGCAGCGCTTCGAAAAAGCCCAAGGTGTGGTCCCCACCGGCCAGACCGAATCGGGCGGCCGCAGCGCAGGCTATGGCCGCATCGCCAAGGCCGGCGAGGTGGACGTGACCCACGGCCGCATCCTCTACCTTGAAGACGTGCATGTGAGCTTCGACGGTTTCAAGGCCATCAACGGCCTGAACCTGGACATCGCGCCCGGCGAGCTGCGCTGCATCATCGGCCCCAACGGCGCGGGCAAGACGACGATGATGGACATCATCACCGGCAAGCCCCGGCCCGACCAGGGCTCGGTGTATTTCGGCAGCACCATCGACCTGCTGCGCTACCGCGAGGCCGAGATCGCCGCCCTGGGCATTGGCCGCAAGTTCCAGAAACCCACGGTGTTCGAGCAACTCAGCGTGTTCGAGAACCTCGAACTCGCGCTGGCCACCGACAAACGTGTGGGCCACAGCATGGTGTTCACGCTGAACGGTGAAGAGCGTGACCGCCTGGCCGAGGTGCTGACCACCATCCACCTGCTTGAGAGCGCCAACCGCCAGGCCGGCAACCTGAGCCACGGCCAGAAGCAGTGGCTGGAGATCGGCATGCTGTTGATGCAAGACCCCAAACTGTTGCTGCTGGACGAGCCGGTGGCCGGCATGACCGACGAAGAGACGGAGCGGACGGCACAGCTTTTCCTGACGCTCAAAGGCAAACACTCGCTGATGGTGGTGGAGCACGACATGAGCTTCATCCGCACCATCTCGGAGAAGGTCACGGTGCTGTGCGACGGCTCGGTGTTGGCCGAAGGCACGCTGGACGAGGTGCAGGCCGACGAGCGTGTGATCGAAGTGTATTTGGGCCGATGAGGAACCCGCCATGAGCCTGCTCGAAGTCAAAGACGTCAACCAGTACTACGGCGGCAGCCACATCCTGCGCAACGTCAACCTCAGCGCGGAGCTGGGCCAGGTCACGGTGGTGCTGGGGCGCAACGGCGTGGGCAAGACCACGCTGCTCAAGTCGCTCATGGGCCTGGTGCCCATCAAGAGCGGCGGCATCACGTTCGACGGCAAGGCGATGCAGCAGGCCACGCCTTATGAGCGCGCGCGGGCCGGCATCGGCTTTGTGCCGCAGGGGCGCGAGATTTTTGCCCGCCTCACGGTGTTGGAAAACCTGCAGATGGGCCTGGCCTACAAGCCCGGTGGCACGCCGATTCCGGCAGAGCTGTTCGAGCTGTTTCCGGTGCTCAAGCAGATGCTGGGCCGCCGGGGCGGCGACCTCTCTGGCGGGCAGCAGCAGCAGCTGGCGATTGCGCGGGCCCTGGCCGCCGGCCCCAAACTGTTGATCCTGGACGAGCCCACCGAAGGCATACAGCCCAACATCATCAAGGACATCGGACGCGTGATCCGCATGCTGGCCGACCGCGGCAACATGGCCATCGTGCGGGTGGAGCAGTACTACGACTTTGCCGAGGCCCTGGCCGACCGGTACGTGGTGATGGAGCGCGGCGAGGTGATCGCCAGCGGCCCGGGCAGCGAGATGCAGGCCAAGGGCGTGCGGCAGCTGGTGGCCATCTGACCCTTCGCTGATGGGTGGGGCACACGCGGCACAATGTCGCCATGCCCGCCTTTGACAACCCCCGCCAGACCCTGATCGACCTGTACCACGTGGCGGTGCAGCGCGCCATGCCACGACACACCCTGGCCGCCCATTTGCCGCCGCCGCCTGCGGCCGGCGGGCGCACCGTGGTGCTGGGTGCGGGCAAGGCCGGCGCGGCCATGGCGCTGGCGCTGGAGCAGCTCTGGCCCGAGCACGTGCGCGCGCACGGCGGCACCAACACACAGCTCACCGGCCTGGTGGTCACGCGCTATGGCCACCTGCCGCCGCGCCCGGCCGATGTGCCGCAGCAGATTGAAATTGTGGAGGCCGCCCACCCCGTGCCCGATGAAGCGGGTTTGCGCGCCGCCCAGCGCATTCTGGAGATGGCCCACGGCTGCACCGCCGATGACCTGGTGATCTGCCTCATCTCGGGCGGCGGCTCGGCGCTGCTGACCTGGCCCTGTGAAGGCCTGAGCCTGGCCGACAAGCAGCACATCAGCCGCGAACTGCTGCGCAGCGGGGCCGACATCGGCGAGATGAACACGGTGCGCAAACACCTCTCGCGCATCAAGGGCGGGCGGCTGGCGCAGGCTTGCGCGCCGGCGCGAGTGGTCACGCTGGCCATCAGCGATGTGCCGGGCGACGACCCGGCCGTGATCGCCAGCGGCCCCACCGTGCCCGACGCGAGCACCTGCGAACAGGCGCTCGACATCCTGCGCCGCCACCACATCGAGCTGCCCACGGTGGTGCAGCTGGGCCTGCAGAACGGCGCGCTGGAATCGGTCAAACCCGGCCACCCCGCGCTGGCACGCAGCCAGTTCGCCATGATCGCCACGCCCGCGCAGTCGCTGCAGGCAGCGGCCGATGCGGCGCGCGCCCTGGGCCTGAACGCCTATGTGCTGAGCGACGAGATCGAGGGCGAATCGCGCGAGGTGGGCAAGGTGCACGCGGCGCTGGCGCGTGCGGCCGCGCGCGGCCAGGGGCCGTTCCAGAAGCCGTGTGTGATCCTCTCGGGCGGCGAAACCACGGTGACCGTGCGGCCGCAGCCCGAAGGCACGCCGCGTGGCCGGGGCGGGCGCGCAGGCGAGTTCTGCTTGGGCCTGGCGCAGGCGCTGCAAGGCCAGCCGGGGGTGTGGGGCCTGGCCGCCGACACCGACGGCATCGATGGGGTGGAAGACAACGCCGGCGCGCTGGTCACGCCCGACACGCTGGCGCGTGCCCAGGCGGCCGGTGTGTCGCTGCAAGCCCACCTGGACCACAACAACGCTTACGGGTTTTTCGAGGCCACCGGCGACCTGGTGGTGACCGGCCCCACCAACACCAACGTCAACGACTTCCGCGCGCTGCTGGTGCTGTAACGAAAACTTGACACAGCGCAAGCTGCGCGGCCCATGCAGCCGCCATTGTCAAATTCCCTCGGCTAGTATGAGACATTCGTGCAACCGGTGGCATGGTCCGCCGGGTCTGTTGCCCGAACCCTGGAAGCCGCCGCTCCATGAGACCTTCCGCACCTGTGCTTGACACTTCGACCGCTGCCGCTGTTGTGGCGCTTGCGCCATGAGGGCCGCAGGCGGTCAGGCCGTGCCGCTGGAGCCCATGGTGCTGCGCACGCTGGAGGCGCTGCCGCAGGGCATGCTGCTGGTCGCACCCGATCAGCGTGTGCTGTGGGCCAACCCGGCTTTTGAGCGCCTGACCGGCTGCCCGGCCGACGCGGTGTGCGGGCAGCCGCTGGCCAACGCGGGCGGCCCGCTGGCGGATGCGACCCTGTTGCCCGGCCTGCACGACGCCTTTGCCAGCGCCGGCAGCTTCACGGCAGAGGTGCTGTGCCGGCGGCGTGCAGGTGCCACGTTCTGGGGTGAGCTGACGCTGTCGCCGGTGCTTGATGGCGACGCGCTGCCGCTGTACTGGCTGGCCGAGCTGCGCGACATCGATCAGCGCCGCCAGGCCGACGCGCAGCAGCGCAGCAACGACAAGCGCTACCGCGATCTGGTGGAAAACATCCCGGCCGGCGTGGTGGTGCACGGCGCGGGGTCGGAAATTCTGCTCGCCAACCAGGAGGCCTCGCGTTTGCTGGGCCTGAGCCTGGACCAGCTGGCCGGCCGCGTGGCCATCGACCCGCGCTGGCACTTCCAGCACGAAGATGGCCGCCCCTTTGCGCTCAGTGAATACCCGGTCAACCGCGTGCTGGCTTCGCGGGAGGCTCTGGAAAACCTGATCGTGGGCATCCTGCATTCCGAAGGCGCCCACCTGGTGTGGGTGATGTGCAACGCCTTCCCGGTGTTTGCCCCGAGCGGCGAGCTCAGCGAGGTGGTGGTCAGCTTCACCGACGTCACCGATCTCAAGCAGGCCCAGCTCGAACTGCACGACTCCGAGGAGCGCCTGCGCCTGGTGCTGCGCGGTTCCAGCGACGCGCCCTGGGACTGGGACCTGGTGCGCAACCAGCTGTATTACTCGCCGCGCTGGTGGCACATGCTGGGCTACGAGGTTGACGGCTTGCCGGCCGACGCGCAGCTGTGGGCGCGCCTGGTCCATCCCGACGACAAGCCGGCCGTGGACGCCCTGCTCGAGCGTGCGCTCAACGATGGCACCGAGTCCTACGAGGTCGAATTCCGCTTGCGGCACCAGCAGGGCCACCATGTGCCGGTGCTGTCGCGCGGCTTCATCTTGCGCAACGCACAAGGCGAGCCGATACGGGTGTCGGGCACCAACCTCGACCTCACCGAGCGCAAGCGGGCCGAGGCGCAAATCCACCACCTGGCCTTCTACGACGCCCTGACCGAACTGCCCAACCGCCGCTTTCTGGTGGAGCAGCTGCGCAAGGCCTTGCTGAGCAGCGCGCGCAGCCAGATGCGCGGCGCCGTGCTGTTCATCGACCTCGATCACTTCAAGGAGCTCAACGACACGCTGGGCCACGATGTGGGCGACGCGCTGCTGCGCCAGGTGGCCACGCGTCTGCGTGTCTGTGTGCGCGAGAGCGACACGGTGGCGCGCCTGGGTGGCGACGAGTTTGTGGTGATGCTGGAGAACCTGCACCCCGACACCCCCGAGGCGGCGGTGGAAGCCGAGCGCGTGGGGCAGAAGGTGCTGGAGGCGCTCAACCAGCCCTACGACATCGACGGCCATCCTTACCACGGCACGCCCAGCCTGGGCATCACGCTGTTCAACGGGCAGTCCGAGGCGGTGGACGCGCTGCTCAAGCAGGCCGACCTGGCGATGTACCAGGCCAAGGCCATGGGCCGCAACACCATGCGTTTTTTCGACGCCAGCATGCAGGCGTCGGTGGAGCAGCGGGTGGCGCTGGAAGCCCATTTGCGCGACGGCCTGGCGCGCGGCGAGATGCTGCTGCACTACCAGCCGCAGGTCAACGCCGCCGGCGCTGTGCTGGGGGCCGAAGCCTTGGTGCGCTGGCAACACCCGCAGCGCGGTCTGGTGCCTCCGGCGGTGTTCATTCCGCTGGCCGAGGCCACTGGGCTGATCCTGCCGCTGGGGCGCTGGGTGCTGCAGCAGGCCTGCGAACAGCTCGCGCGCTGGGCCCGCCACACCAGCACCGCTGGCCTGTCGCTGGCGGTCAACGTCAGCGTGCACCAGTTCCGCGACCCGGGTTTTGTCGATCAGGTGCTGGGCGTGCTGGCCGCCACTGGCGCGCGGCCACAGGCCTTGAAGCTGGAGCTGACCGAAAGTGTGCTGGCCGACAACATCGAGGACATCACGCGCCAGATGCGGCGCCTGAAGGACCATGGCGTGGCCTTTTCGCTCGACGATTTCGGCACCGGTTACTCGTCGCTGGGCTACCTCAAGCACCTGCCGCTGGACCAGCTCAAGATCGACGCCTCGTTCGTGCGCGATGTGCTGACCGACCCCAACGACGCCACCATCGCCCGCGTCATCATCACGCTGGCGCGCGAGCTGCAGCTGTCGGTGATTGCCGAGGGCGTGGAGACGCAGGATCAGCGCGATTTCCTGGCCGCCAACGGCTGCAGCGAGTACCAGGGTTACCTGTTTGCGCGGCCCATGCCGCTGGACGCGTTCGAGGCCTTTGTGGCCGCCGCGACGCCTCAGACGTCCCAGATGCGCGGGCGCTGAGGGCTCAGGCCCCAGGCGGCCGGGCGCAGCGCCGTCCACACCTGCTGCAACAGGTCCATCACCGGTTCCACCACCGGGCCCAGCACGCGCAGCACCAGCATCTGCGGGTTGGGGCAGGTGGCGCCGGCGCGGGCGCTCAAGGCGTGTGTGCAACAGACGGCGCGCACGGTGTCCAGCAGCAGCTCCTTGCGCTCGCGGCTCAGCGCGCTGCCCACAGCAAACACCAGCGTGCCCATACAACGTTGACCGTCCAGCCCCAGGGGCGCGTTCAGCAGGCGGCTGTCGTGGGCGCGGATGTGGGCGTGCTCCAGCCACAGGCCGGGCACGCTCATATGCTGGGTGAATTCGCCGGCCTCAAAGGGTTTGTCGGCGGTGGGTTGGCCCAGGGCCAGCACGTCCCACAGCAGGGCTTCGGCGGTGGGTGCGAGTTGCAGGCTCAGCGTGTTGTGGCCCCTACACCCGCTGTAGGCCAGGGTTTCCAGCGGCAGCCATTCCAGCCGGCCGCCGTCCTGCACCTGCAGGCTGACCTGCTGCTTCGCGGGCTCGCCGCCGCTGCGGTAAAAACGTGTGGCGCCGGGTGTGCCCATCCAGGCGTGGGCGCCTGGGCCGACGTTGACGGTGATGTCCACCACATCGCCATTGGCCAGGCCGCCGGGCGGGTGCACCAGCACGTTGTGGCAGACGGCTTTGCCTTCAGGGTAGAGGCTTTGAAAGATCCGCAACGGGCCTTCGTGGCGGTGGTGCAGCACGGTGGTGTCGTGCTTGAACGTGTAGTCGAGTTCGAGTCGGGCGTGCCAGGGCATGGGTTCGAGTTTAGTGCCGTGCGGGCCTGTGTCTGGCCTGTGTGTGGCGGCAGAAGGGACAGGGTGACCGGCTCCGCTCGTGTCCTCCGCTTCGCTCCCCCTTGACCTCGCTGCGCCGGTCACCCTGTCCCTTCTGCTGCGAACGCGGTGGTTTGCCCTGGTTTGTGCGCCCAGGTGTAGGCGGCTTGGGCTGTGAGTCTGGCCTGCAGAGCGAGGTAGAGGAGGAGCGGAGGCGCAAGCCGAAGCGGGGGACACGAGCGGCGCAGGTCAGGCTCGCAGCCCGAGCCACCGCAAACACTCAAGCCTTCCAGAACCCCACATGCACCTCACTCGCCTCATCCACCAAAGCTGGGCCGATGCATTCAATCGGATGGGGCGACGCGGCGAACACATCGCGGCACGACAGTTCGGCATCGCGCTGCTCGGCGCGCTCACCACGGAAGACCCGCAGCCGCACCGCGTCGATGCCGTACACCACCCGCCCGATGTTGGACCAGAAGATGGCGCCCGCACACATCACACAGGGCTCGGCCGAAGAATACAGCGTGGCGCGGGCCAGGGTGTCGCGGTCCACCCTGGGGCTGAGCTGGCGCACCACATTGGTTTCGGCGTGGCTGGTGCAATCGCCTGTTTCAGAGGTGTTGCACCAGGCCTCGCCCAGCACCTCGCCCTGGGCCGAGACCACCACCGCGCCAAAGGGCCGGTTGCCCCGCTCGCGGCCGGTGCGCGACCACGCAATCGCTTGGCGCAGGTAGCGGCCGTCGCGCTCGTCCAGCGTGTGTTCGGCAGGCAGCACCATGGCTCAGGCCTTCAGCGTGCGCTCGGCCACCGAGGGCAGCATCGCGCGGTTGAAAATGCCTTCGACGCTGGGGCGGTTCTTCAGGCCGAACACCTCGCTCACCTGATCGACCTGCTGCTCCAGCAGGTACTTGCGCACATCGCCCAGGCCGTGGCTGCTGGTATCGGCGGCGGCCACGTACTGCGCGGTCAGGCGCCAGCGCTCCAGTTCAATTTTCTCGTCGAGGATGGGCTCGCGCTGTTTGATGGCGGCCATGGCGGGCGCGGGGTTGGCCAAGGTTTCTTGCAGCGCGCGGTTGGTGGCGCGCAGGAAGGCGGCCACCACAGCGGGGCTTTGCGTGACCATGGCGTTGCTGGCCAGGATGGCGTTGCCGTAGAGGTTCACCCCCGCGTCGGTGTACTTGAGGATGGACAGCTCGTCGGTCTTCATGCGCGCGAACAGCGACACCGCCGAGTCGTGGAAGTAGGTCGCCGCGTCCACATCGCCGCGCACCATCACGTTGTCGCGGGCGCTGAAATCGGTGGTGGTCCATGCAAAGTGGTCGTCGGCCACGCGCAGCTTGCGCGCCACCATGGGCCAGGCGCGGCGCGTGGCTTCCACGGCGGCGGCGGCCACACGTTTGCCCTTGAGGCTGGCGAAGTCGCTGGTGATGCCCCGGTCCTTGCGGCCGATGATCACAAACGGTGCGCGGTTGTAGTACTGGTAGACCGCCTGCACCAAAGGTGTGCCGGCGTTCTGGGCATGGAACTCGACCAGCGAGCTGATGTCGCCCAGGCCCATCTGGTACACGCCGCTGGCGATGCGGGTGATGGACGCCACCGAGCCTGCGCCCACGTCGATGCTGACGTCCAGCCCTTCGTCGCGGTAGTAGCCTTTTTGTTGGGCCAGAAAGAAGGGCGCGGTCTGCCCGGTGACGCGGAAGTCCAGCGTGAACTTGAGGGGTGTGAGTTTGGGCGCGGACTGCGCCAAGACGGCGGGCGCGGCGATGGAGGAGGCGAGGGCGGCGGTGGACGCGATGAACTGACGGCGGTGCATGGTGTGGCTCCGTGGTTGCTGTTGAAACCCCGCGCGCAGCAAGCAACGCGGGAACTCAAGAGCAATTTCCGGGCGACAGGCACCTGTGCGGTGCGCCACGCTGAACGCTTCTACTCTTGCGCTCGCTCATGCACGAGCCGTGCCAGGCATTCGCCGCAGCTGACAGAAACGGACAGAAGCTGGCCCGCCGTTTGCTACAGTTCTTTCGAGAGTAGAAGCGTTCACCCTCGTCCCCTGTCAGAAGGGGCTGCGGCCGGAAATTGCTCTTGGTTCATCTGTTTGATATCCAAGGAGCGTTTCCATGCTGGTCACCCAACAAGCCGTTTTTCGCAAATACTGGCACGCGGTTCTGCCGCTGTCGCACCTGGCCGACGGCCCCAAGCCCTTCACCCTGCTGGGCGAAAACATCGTCCTGTTTCTGGATGGCAGCGGCCAGCCCGCCGCGCTGCGCGACCGCTGCTGCCACCGCACCGCCAAGCTCTCCAAGGGCTGGTGTGTGGACAGCGCCGGCAAGGCTTGCGGGCAGGGCCACATCCAGTGTGGCTACCACGGCTGGACCTACGACCGCAGTGGCACCGTGGTGGTGATTCCGCAGTTCGATGCCGAGCGCCGCATTCCCGCCGACTACCGCACCACGGCCTACCACTGCACCGGGCGTTACGGTTATGCGTGGGTGGCGCTGGAAGACCCCATCGCCGACATCCCGGCCGTGCCTGAGTTCGACGACCCGGCGTTCCGCACCATCTTCCAGTTCCACGAGGTCTGGGCCACCAGCCCCCTGCGCGCGCTGGAAAATTCCTTCGACAACTCGCACTTCAGCTTTGTGCACCGCGCCACCTTTGGTGTGCCCGACGCACCCAAGCCCAGCAAATACGAGATCGTCGAAAACGACGAAGGTTTCTACGCCGAGACCGTGATCGCCGCCGCCAACCCCGAACGTTTCCAGCGCATCAGCGGCGTGAGCGAGCCGGTCACCACGCGCCACATGCGCAACGCCTATTTCCAGCCCTTCTCGCGCCGGCTCGACATCGAATACCCCAGCGGCATACGCCACATCATCATCAACAGCTTCACGCCCATCGACGACGGCCACATCCAGCTCTGCCAGTGGCTGTACCGCAACGACACCGAGGCCGACTGCCCCGCGCAGCTGCTGATCGACTTCGACGAGGAGATCACGCGCGAGGACAAGGACATCCTCGAATCCACCGACCCCGACGCGGTGGTGGACCTGCGCCGCCGGGGTGTGGAGTACTCGATGGACTCCGACCGGCCCGGGGTGCTGATCCGCCGGCAGCTGATGACCTTGCTGGCCGCTGCCGGCGAGGCCGAAGTCCACCGCTGAAGTCCACCGTTGAGGGCGGTGGCGCTAACATCGGCGGCACAGCAACCCGATGGAGTACGTGTGATGACGCCGATGAAACGAAGCCTGGTGTGGGTGTGTCTCTTGGCCGTGTCGGCCTGGCTCACCGCTTGCGCGCCCGAAGTGGGCAGCGACAAGTGGTGCCAGCAGCTCAAGGACAAACCCAAGGGCGACTGGAGCATGAACGAGGCCGCCGACTTCGCCAAACACTGCATCCTCAAATAGCCTCGAACGGAGGATGCCGCCGTGCTCAAGACCTACCACGGCAGTTGCCACTGCGGGGCGGTGCGCTTCGAGGCCGACCTCGACCTGAGCGAGAGCACCTACCGCTGCAACTGCAGCATCTGCCGGCGCACGCGTTTCTGGCCGGCGGTGGCACGCGAAGGCGGGTTCCGCCTGCTGGCCGGCGAGGGCGAGCTGACGCAGTACCTGTTCAACACCCGCAAGAACCAGCATTACTTTTGCCGGCACTGCGGCGTGCGGCCTTTTGGCATTGGCACCGAAACCCCCATCGGCAAGATGTATGGCGTCAACCTGGGTTGCCTGGAGGACGTGAGCGAGGCCGAGCTCGCGGCGCTGAGCATCACCTGTGTGGATGGGCGCGATGACCGCTGGCAGGATGTGCCGGCCTTCTTCGCGCACCTGTAGCGCGGCCTGTGGCGCGACCTGCAGCGGGTTCTGTCAGCCCTGCCAGAAATCGCGGTGCAGGGCCGCGATCTCGTCTTCCACCTCAGCCACCGGCCCGATGACTTCGATGGCTTTCTGCCCGGCCGCGAACACGCTGCGGCAAGGCAGGTCCATGGTGGGGTTTTCTTCGTGGCTGCCCGTCAATTCCAGCAGGCGGCGCTCGGTCATGCCGTAGACCAGGCGCCCGATGTGGGCCCAGTACTGGGTGCCGGCGCACATGGCGCAGGGTTCCACCGTGGTGACCAAGGTGCATTGCCACAGGTACTCGGCCGGGTGGTTCAACACGGCGGTGCGCGCCAGCACCGCTTCTGCGTGGTTGACCGTGTCCACGTTGCCCTGTTCGGCCAGCACCGTTTCGCCATCGGGCGCCACCAGGATGGCGCCAAAGGGGTGTTTGCCCATGGCATCGCGGGCACGGCGCGCCACGGCGTTGGCGTGGCGCAGGTGCTTCATGGCTTGCTCAGGTGTCATGCATTCTGACTTCCACGGTGTGCCCAGCCCGTGGTGTGTTTTTCGCTGAAGCTGAAAAGCTCGTACATGGCCATGGCCATGATGCCCACCACCAGCAGGCCGCTGAAGGCCAGGCCCATCTGCATGGACGAACCGGCCGAGATCAGCAGGTAGCCAATGCCTTCGTTGGCGGCGGTCATCTCGCTCACCGTGGTGCCCACAAACGCCAGTGTGATGGCCACTTTGAGCGAGCCGTAAAAGTAGGGCATGGAGCGCGGCAGGCCGACCTTCATGAGCACGTCCCAGCGTTTGGCACCCAGCACGCGCAACACGTCTTCGAGCTCGGGCTCCAGCGTGGCCAGACCGGTGGCGATGTTGACCGTGATGGGGAAGAAGCTGATGAGGAAAGCGGTCAGCACGGCCGGGCCGACGCCGATACCGAACCACACCACCAGGATGGGCACGAAGGCGGCCTTCGGTAGCGCGTTGAAGGCCGTCATGAGCGGGTACACCGCCGCATAGGCCAGGCGCGAGCTGCCGATGAGAAAGCCCAGCAGCACGCCCACCACGATGGCGATGCCAAAGCCCACCATGGTCACCCAGAAGGTGCGCCAGGCGTGGCCGGCGATGGTGGCCTTGTGCTCCATCGTCTGTTCCCAGATGCGCGAGGGGCTGGGGAAGATGAACTCGGAGACGCCGAAGCCGCTGCAGATCACTTCCCACAGCACCACGATGGCCAGCAGCAGCAGCAGCGGCGACCAGCGTTCGATGTGTTTTCTTTTCATGCCGGTCTCACTGGTTGATGGTGGCGCCACTCTTGCGCATGGCGCCAATGTGGCCGCGCAGTTCGTGGACGATGTTGGTGAACTCGGGGGTGTAGGTCACCTCCAGGTCGCGCGGGCGCGGCAGCTCGATTTCGCGGCGCACCACAAAACGGCCGGGGCTCTTGCTCATCACGTACACGGTGTCGGCCAGGAAGACCGATTCACGCAGGTCGTGGGTGACCAGGATGACGTTGAAGCGCTGCTCTTGCCAGAGGTCGCGCAGGGTGCACCACAGCTCCTCGCGGGTGAAGGCGTCGAGCGCGCCGAAGGGCTCGTCGAGCAGCAGCATCTTGGGCTCGTGGATGAGCGCGCGGCAGATGCTGGCGCGCTGCTGCATGCCGCCCGACAGCTCCCACGGATACTTGTTTTCCATGCCGCCCAGGCCCACCGTGGTCAGCAGCTTCTTGGCGCGCTCCACGTACTCGGGGCGTTTGTCCTTGAAGCTGCTGCGGTAGGGCTCCACGATTTCCAGCGGCAGCAACACGTTGTCCAGCGTCGTGCGCCAGGGCAGCAGCGACGGCGCCTGGAAGGCCATGCCGGAAATCTTCAGCGGGCCGGTGACCGGCTGGCCGTCGATCGTGATGCGGCCTTTGGACGGCATTTTCAGGC
>JAUYSB010000269.1 GCA_030696525.1 Hydrogenophaga sp.
CTCAACGAGTTGATGATCGTCGGCCCCATCACGGTGCGCAGCGCCTGCTCCCATCACTTCTGTCCAGTCATCGGCCGGATCTGGATCGGCGTGATGCCCAATGAACACACCAATGTGATCGGCCTGTCCAAGTACGCCAGACTGGCCGAGTGGGTCATGGGCCGTCCGCAGATCCAGGAGGAGGCTGTAGTGCAACTGGCCGACCTGATCCAGGAGAAGACCCAGCCCGATGGCCTGGCGATCGTCATGGAAGCCAGTCACTACTGCATGGCGTGGCGCGGCGTGAAGGACATGGACAGCAAGATGATCAACTCGGTCATGCGCGGCGTGTTCCTCAAGGACCCCAACCTGCGGCGCGAATTCCTGTCCCTCATTCCTCGAAAGAACTGACCATGCTGGTGCGTCTGCTGTACGTGAGCCGCGCGGTGTCCCAGGACACCGCCCCCGCCATCGAATCCATCCTGCACGCCTCGCGCAACCACAACCTCAACCACGGCATCACCGGCATCCTGTGCTACGGCGGCGGTGTGTTCCTGCAGGCGATCGAAGGTGGTCGCGAGGCGGTCAACAAGCTCTACAACCACATCATCGAAGACCCGCGCCACAACGATGTGGTGCTGCTGCACTACGAAGAGATCTCCGAGCGCCGGTTTGGCGGCTGGACCATGGGCCAGGTCAACCTGAGCAAGCTCAACACCTCCATCGTGCTCAAGTACTCCGAGAAACCCGAGTTCGATCCGTACTCGGTGTCGGGCAAGGTTTCCTTGGCGCTCTTGGAAGAGTTGATGGCCACCGCTTCCATCATCGGCCGCGCCTGACGTCTGTCGCTCAACGAGGCCGCAGCCCACCCATGGTGCTGCGGCCTTCGCCATTCTGAAGTCCCGTGTCGCTCACCGCTTTCTTGCTCATCGTTCTCGCTGGCCTCATCCACGCCGGCTGGAACATCGTCGCCAAGAAGGCCGGCGGCGACGCACGTTTTGCCTTCTTCACCGCCGTGCTGATGATGCTGGTGTGGGCGCCGCTGGGTGCCTGGCTGGGTGTTGACGAGGTGCCGCGCTGGGGCGCCACCGAGTGGGCCTTTGTGGTCGCCAGCGGTGTGTTGCACGTGCTTTATTACGTGGTGCTGCTGCGCGGCTACCGCAAGGCCGACCTCACCGTGGTCTACCCGTTGGCGCGCGGCACCGGGCCTTTGTTGTCCTCGCTTGTGGCCATCGTCTGGCTGGGCGAGAGTATCTCGGCCCTGGGGGCTTTGGGCATTGCAGGGGTGGTGGGCGGTGTGTTCCTGATCGCCGGAGGGCCCGGCCTGTTGCGCGCGGCGCACGACCCCGCCGCCCGCCATCGGGTGCACAAAGGCCTGTTCTATGGCGTGGTGACGGGGGTGTTCATCGCGTCCTACACGGTGGTGGATGGCTACGCCGTGAAGCTGCTGCTGATGTCGCCCATCCTGGTGGACTACATGGGCAACTTCGTGCGTGTGGCGCTGCTGGCGCCCAACGCCTTGCGCGACCGCGCGGCCACCTGGGTGCTGTGGCGCAGCCAGTGGCGCCACGCCCTGGTGGTGGCCACCGTCAGCCCCGTGGCCTATGTGCTGGTGCTCTACGCCATGCGCGAGGCGCCGCTGTCGCACGTGGCGCCGGCGCGTGAGGTGTCCATGCTGTTCGCCGCCTTGCTGGGCGGGCATCTGCTGGGCGAAGGCGATCGCATCGCGCGGCTCTTGGGCGCGGTTTGTATCGCGGGTGGCGTGACCGCCCTGGCCCTGGGATGAGCATGACGACCTTGATCGGCTGTGATTTTTCCAGCGCACCATCGCGGCGCAAACCCATTGTGGTGGCGTTGGGCGCGCTGGTCAGCGGGCGCGTGGTGCTGAGCCGCATGGACGTTTTTGACAGCCTGGATGCCTGGGGTGCCTGGCTGACCCAGCCTGGCGACTGGGTGGGTGGCTTCGACCTGCCTTTTGGCTTGCCCCGCGAACTGGTCGAACACCTGGGCTGGCCCATCGAATGGGACGCTTGTATGGACCACTACGCCGCCTTGTCGCGCGGGCAGATCCGCGACCACTTCGCCGCCTTCTGCAACGCCCGCCCGGCGGGCACCAAGTTTGCCCACCGCACCACCGACGGCCCGGCCGGTTCCAGCCCCAGCATGAAGTGGGTGAATCCCCCGGTGGCCTTCATGCTGCACGCGGGGGTGCCGCGCCTGCGCGCGGCCGGCGTGGCCATGCCAGGTTTGCGCGCGGGTGACCCTCGGCGTGTGGCGCTGGAGGCCTACCCGGGCCTGCTGGCGCGCGAGGTGCTGGGCCACCGTTCGTACAAAAGCGACGACAAGGCCAAGCAGACGCCCGATCGCCTCATCGCGCGCAAAGACCTGGTGGAGGCCCTTGAGCAGGGTCGCACGCGGTTGGGTCTGCGCCTCAAGCTCAGCCACGCCCAGCGCGATGCACTGGTGGATGACGCCAGCGGCGACCGGCTCGACGCCGTGTTGTGTTTGCTGCAGGCCGGCTGGGCGCAGCAGCAACACGCCGCCGGCCACCTGCGCTATGGTCTGCCTGAATGTGATCCGCTGGAAGGCTGGATCGTCACCGCCTGAACCGGCGTGACAGCAGGCCAGCGCGCCGCCCACCTACAATGGGGGCGCCCAGCCGATGTGTTGGGCAGCGTTCTCAGGGCGGGGTGCAATTCCCCACCGGCGGTGATGGTGGCCTGGACCACACGAGTGCCGCGAGCGCCTTGGTGCCTGCCGCCAAGGGTCAGCAGACTCCGGTGAGATTCCGGGACCGACGGTCACAGTCCGGATAAAAGAGAGCGCGAGCCGTGTGCGCCACCGCGTCCTCTGCGCGGGTCGGCGCGCGTGCGCTTGTGCGCCCTGATTCAGTCCAATCCTTGTCCGAGGAAACCATGAATCAGACCCCCTTGCCTTCCGATCTCCGTTTTGCCTTCGTTGAGGCCTCTTGGCATGCCGACATCGTGCACCAAGCGCGCGATGCCTTTTTCGACACCATGGCGCAAGCCGGATTCAACGCCAGCGCCATCGACGTCTTTGACGTGCCCGGTGCCTTCGAGATACCGTTGCACGCCCAGCGCCTCGCGCGCTCAGGACGCTATGCCGCCGTGGTGGGCAGTGCGCTGGTGGTGGACGGGGGCATCTACCGGCACGACTTTGTGTCGGCCACGGTGGTGCAGGCATTGATGGATGTGCAACTGCAGACGGGTGTGCCCATGATCTCGGCGGTGCTCACACCACACCACTTTCATGAGCACGCTGAGCACCGCAAATACTTCCTGCGGCACTTTGCAGTCAAAGGCACGGAGGCAGCTCAGGCTTGCCTTGAGACGGTGGCCAGCTTGCGCCGGCTCGAGAGCCTGTTGGCCTGATCAGCCGAAGGGCCGCACGCCAATCAACAGGCCGTGGGCCCACAGCGCAAACACCACCCAGGCAGCGCCACCCACCAGCACCGTCACCGCCGTGCCGGTGCGGCTGGCGGCCGGGTAGGTGGTGCCCTGGGCGCGGTCGTTGCGGCGGCTGACGATGAGCAGCAGCACCGCCCAGGCCAGGAAACCGCCGAACAGCAGCACATCGGCCAGGTTGCCGTTGGCCAGCAGGTGGGCCAGCGCCCACAGCTTGGTGCCCAGCAGCATGGGGTGGCCCCAGCGCGCCTTGAAGACGTTGCGCGGCACATAGGCGGCGGCCAACAGCACAAAACTGCCCAGCGTGAGCAGGCTGGCGGCGTGGCGCATGCCCACGGGTGGCATCCACAGCGTCACCGGCGCCTGGCGCGCCAGGGCGTAGCCCCAGCAGATGGCCACGAAGCCGACCAGACTGAGCACGCTGTAGGCGCCTTTCCAGGCGCCTTCGCCCAGGCGGGCGCGGGTCGCGTCGCGCCAGGGAGCTGCAAACACGCGCACGGAATGCACGCCGAGAAAAATCACAAGGCCCAGGATCAGCAGGTTCATGGCGGGTTGGTTTGCGTGGTGCCGGAATGGTTCCGGGATTATGGTTCAGCCGTCTGCTGCAGGCGCGCGTGCGCCACAAGACCCACAAGCGGCGGGGGCGGGGGTATGCTTCGCGCCATGTTGCGACGTGCTGCGTTGATGTGTGTGGTCTTGTCCTTGGCGTGGGCTGTCTGGGTCCCGGCAGGGTTCGCGGCCGCGCACGGCGGGCCGTCCAACGGCGAGGTGCTGTTGGGCGCCGTGGTGTTGCGGGTGGTGGATGGCGATAGCCTGTGGGTGCGCCCACGCGGTGGCGCCCCCTTGCGACTGCGGCTCTCGGGTGTGGACGCGCCCGAGATCTGCCAGCGCCACGGGCGCGAGGCGCGCGATGCCCTGGCCACGCGCCTGCAGGGCAAAAAGGTGCGTGTCACGCTGCAGCACAAGGACACCTACGACCGTTGGCTCGCCCGCGTCGATGGTCCGGATGGCGATGTGGGCGCCTGGCTGGTCGGTCAGGGGCACGCGTGGTCCATGCGCTGGCAGAACAACCCTGGCCCGTACGCGGTGCAGGAGAGCGCGGCGCGCAAGGCGCGGCGGGGTTTGTTCAGCGAGCCACGGCCCGAGCCGCCGCGCGACTTCCGCCGCCGCCACGGGCCGTGTCAGGTTGGCGCCGCGCCACACACCGCACAGCCGGGGTGACGGCCCATGCGGATGTCGGTGAAGGCCATGCTGCGGCCGTCCAGCATCAGCAGCCGGCCCACCAGCTGTGAGCCCATGCCACTCAGCAGCTTGAGCGCTTCGGCGGCCTGCATGGTGCCGATGATGCCCACCAGCGGCGCGAACACGCCCATGGTGGCGCAGCGCACCTCTTCCATGTCGTCGCTTTCGGGGAACACGCAGGCGTAACACGGGCTGGCTGCGTCGCGCGGGTCGTAGACCGACAGCTGGCCGTCAAAACGGATGGCCGCGCCCGAGACCAGGGGCACACCATGGCGCACGCAGGCGCGGTTGATGGCGTGGCGGGTGGCGAAGTTGTCTGTGCAGTCCAGCACCACCTGAGCGCGGGGCACCAGCTGGGCCAGCAGCGCTTCGTCGGCCCGCTGCAGCACGGTGCTTATCTGCGGGTCGGGGTTGATGGCGGCCATGGCCTCGCGGGCCGAGTCGGCTTTGTGGCTGCCCACGCGGGCCAGGGTGTGGGCAATCTGGCGCTGCAGGTTGGTGGCGTCCACCACATCGTGGTCCACCAGGGTGATGTGGCCCACCCCGGCGCTGGCCAGGTACAGGGCCACCGGTGAGCCCAGCCCGCCGGCGCCGATGACCAGCGCGTGCGAGGCCAGCAACTGCTCTTGGCCTTCGATGCCGAGTTCGTCCAGCAGGATGTGGCGCGAGTAGCGCAGCAGCTGTTCGTCGTTCACGGGGCAGCCCGGACGATCAGTTGTCTTTCTTTTCCTCGGGACGCTCGGTCTGCGTCTTGCTCACCATCACCGGCTGGCCCTTGAGGCGGTTGAGCGCCTGCTGGAGCTGGAAGTCCTTGTCGGAGCCGAACTCCGGCATGAGGCGCTGGCCCGGGTTCTTGCGGGTTTCTTCTTCCAGGCGCAGGCGGGCGCGCTCGCGCGCTTCCTCGCGGGCCTTGGTGACGGCCGCATCGGGCTTGTCAGCGTTCTTGTCCTGACCATTGCCCAGGTGGGCGGTCAGGTCGGCCTCGCGGGTGCGCAGGGCGGCAAACAGGTTGCCCTCTTCGGTTTCGTCAACCAGCACCTCGGGCACGATGCCCTTGGCCTGGATGGAGCGGCCCAGCGGCGTGTAGTAGCGCGCGGTCGTGATCTTGAGCGCGGTGTCCGGGCCCAGCGGCCGCACGGTCTGCACCGAGCCCTTGCCAAAGGTCTGGCTGCCCATGATGACGCCGCGTTTGTGGTCTTGCAGGGCGCCGGCCACAATTTCGCTGGCCGAGGCCGAGCCTTCGTTGACCAGCACCACCAGCGGCACGGTCTTGAAGATGCCCTTGGTGTTCTCGGTCAGCCGCTTGATGGGGTCGTTGCCACCGCGGCGCAGGTAGAACTGGGGCGCGGCTTTGTAGACGAACTTGCTCTCTTCGAGCTGGCCGTTGGTGGAGACCACGGTCACGTTCTCGGGCAGGAAGGCGGCCGAAATGGCCACCGCCGCGTCGAGCAGGCCGCCCGGGTCGTTGCGCAGGTCGAGCACCAGGCCCTTGAGCTGCGGCGATTCCTTGTGGATCTCTTCGAGCTTGCGGGCGAAGTCGTCCACCGTGCGCTCCTGGAACTGCGACACGCGCAGCCAGGCGTAGCCGGGCTCGATCACCTTGGACTTCACGCTCTGGGTCTTGATTTCCTCGCGCGTGATGGTGACCGGGAAGGTGCGGTTCTCGTCCTTGCGGAAGATGGTCAGCGACACCTTGGTGTTGGGTTCCCCGCGCATGCGCTTGACGGCGTCGTTGATGCTCAGGCCCTTGACCAGGGTGTCGTCGATTTTGGTGATCAGGTCGTTGGGTTTGAGGCCGGCGCGGAAAGCGGGCGAGCCCTCGATGGGCGAGACCACCTTGACCAGGCCGTCTTCCATGCTGATCTC
Source organism: Hydrogenophaga sp. (assembly GCA_030696525.1). Taxonomy (GTDB): domain Bacteria; phylum Pseudomonadota; class Gammaproteobacteria; order Burkholderiales; family Burkholderiaceae_C; genus Hydrogenophaga. The sequence goes on from JAUYSB010000269.1 coordinate 6,513, forward strand.
GATGCCCACGCCGACGAAGCGGCCACTGGTGCCTTCGCGGAATTCCTTGAACGACTTCTTGTCGAAGTACTGGGAATGGGGGTCGAGGCTGGCGACCATGCCTGTGATCGCCTCGGAAATGAGTTTCTTCTCGTCGACCGGTTCGACGTAGTCCGTCTTGACCATGCCGAACACTGCCGCGAGTTGCTGCAGTTCTTCGAGTGGCAAGGGGGCGAGGGAGCCCCGCGCAACCGCTTGCAACTGCACCGTGGTCAAGGCCCCGGCGATCGCGCCAGCGGCCACCCAGCCAACGATCTTGAGCTTGTGGCCCACCTGTTTTGCCATCGAAATACCCCAGTAAAAAAAGCCCGTGCAGGGCCTGCAAGACCCTGTCGGGTCAATATACACCTTGGAGCTTTGTGAAGTGCTTCGGTTCCCTTGTATCCAGGCGCTGCGATTTCCGCAGCGCGTGATCAAGGCCCGTTTC
>JAUYSB010000142.1 GCA_030696525.1 Hydrogenophaga sp.
GACGGCCTGGTCAAGCAGCCGAAAACGTATGCCATCGAGGACCTGATCAAGCTCAGCGCGCAGGAAGAACGGATTTACCGCATGCGCTGCGTCGAAGGCTGGTCCATGGTGATCCCCTGGGTCGGTTATTCGATGGCCGAACTGATCAAAAAGGTCGAACCGCTGGGCAACGCCAAATACGTCGAGTTCATCACCCAGGCCGATCCCAAGACCATGCCGTTTGTCGGCTCGCGTGTGCTGGACTGGCCGTACGTCGAGGCCTTGCGCCTGGACGAAGCCATGAACCCGCTGACCTTGCTGGCGTTCGGCATGTACGGCGAGGTGCTACCCAACCAGAACGGAGCACCGCTGCGGCTGGTCGTGCCCTGGAAGTACGGCTTCAAGAGCGGCAAGTCGCTGGTCAAGATCCGCTTCACCGACAAGGAGCCGCGCACGGCGTGGAACGTGTCGGCGCCGCAGGAATACGGTTTCTATTCCAACGTCAACCCGGACGTGTCGCACCCGCGCTGGAGCCAGGCCACTGAGCGCCGCATCGGCGAAGGGCAGGGCCTGTTTGCCAAGCGCCGCAAGACGCTGATGTTCAATGGCTACGAGCCGCAGGTGGGGCAGCTCTACGCCGGCATGGACCTGCGCAAATTCTTCTGATGTTGGCTTTGTTGACCCGGCCCTGGGTCAAGCCGCTGCTGTTCGTTTTGTGCACCGTGCCGGCCTTCTGGCTGGTGGGGGCGGGGCTGCTGAACCAGTTGGGTGCCAACCCGGCCGAGGCGCTGATACGCGGCCTGGGCGACTGGACACTGCGTTTCCTCTGCCTGGTGCTGCTGGTCACGCCGCTGCGGCACCACACCGGCCTGGTGGTGCTGGCGCGCTGGCGCCGCATGCTGGGGCTGTTCGTGTTTTTCTACGCCAGCTTGCACCTGCTGGCCTACGCCTGGCTGGACATGGGGTTCGACCTGGCCGAGCTGCTGCCCGATATCATCAAGCGCCCCTTCATCACCGTGGGCATGGTGGCGTGGCTGCTGCTGCTGGCACTGGCCGCCACCTCCTTCAACCGCGCCATCAAGGCGCTGGGTGCGCGCCGCTGGCAGCAGCTGCACCGCGCGGTGTACGCGGTGGCTGGCCTGGGTGTGCTGCACTTTTTCTGGATGCGCGCGGGCAAGCAGCTGTTTGGTGAGGTGGCGGTCTACGCCGCCATCCTTGGGGCGCTGCTGGGCTGGCGGCTGTGGCGGCATCTCAGCGTCAGAGCGCGCGTTCCAGCCTGAGCTGGTCGGCCACGCTCTCGCGTTCGCGGATCAGGTGGGCGGTTGCGCCGTCCACCAGCACCTCGGCCGCGCGGCCGCGGGTGTTGTAGTTGCTGGCCATGCTCATGCAGTAAGCGCCGGCCGACAGGACCGCCAGCAGGTCGCCCTGGGTCACGTTGAGTTCGCGGTCGCGGCCAATCCAGTCGCCGCTTTCGCACACCGGGCCGACCACGTCCCAGGTGGACGCTGCGCCTTCACGCGGTGTCACCGGCACGATGCCGTGGTGCGCCTGGTACATGGCCGGTCGCGGCAGGTCGTTCATGGCCGCGTCCACGATGAGGAAATTTTTCTGTTCGCCGGGCTTGAGGTACAGCACCTCGGTCACACACACGCCCGCGTTGCCCACCAGCGAGCGGCCGGGCTCGATCATCAGCTTGCGCTGGCCAAAACCGCGCGCGTCCAGCTTGGCCAGCAGTGCGGCCCACAAGGCGTCGGCAGCGGGCGGTGTGTCGCCCTGGTAGTCGATGCCCAGGCCGCCGCCGAAGTCGATGTGGTGTATGGGCACGCCGGCTGCTTCGATGGCGGTGACCAGGTCCAGGATGCGATCCATGGCGTCGAGGTAGGGCGCCATCTCGGTGATCTGCGAGCCGATGTGGCAGTCGATGCCGACCACCCGAAGGCCCTTGCAGGACGCGGCAAAACGGTAGGTCTCGACCGCGTCAACGTGGGCGATGCCGAACTTGTTGCCCTTGAGGCCGGTGGAAATGTAGGGGTGGGTCTTGGCGTCCACGTCGGGGTTGACGCGGATGCTCACGGGTGCGCGGTGCCCCACGCTGCGCGCCACTTCGTCCAGCACCTCCAGCTCGGCCCGGCTTTCCACGTTGAAGCAACCGATGCCGGCGTCCAGGGCGCGGCGCATCTCGGCGCGGGTTTTGCCCACGCCGGAGAAGATGATCTTGTGGGGCTCGCAGCCGGCGGCCAGGGCGCGGTCGAGCTCGCCGCCCGAGACGATGTCCAACCCGCAACCGGCGCGCACAAAAGTCTGCAGGATGGCCAGCGAGCTGTTGGCCTTCATGGCGTAGCAGATCTGCGCGTCGCGTCCGGCAAAGCCACGCTGGTAGGCGGCCAGCGCCTGCAGCATGGCGGCCTGGGAGTAGATGAACAGCGGCGTGCCGTGGGCGAGCGCCAGGTTGTGCACCGACAGGTCTTCGACCATCAACTGGCCATCGCGGTAGCCGATGAACGGCCGCAGGAAATCAGAGCTCATGCAAAGGGCGCGCGCTCAGCGCGTGGTGGAGGTTTTGGGGGCCGTCTGGTCGGCAGGCGCGGGCAAGTAGAGCGGGCCCTTCTGGCCACACCCCGACAGGCCCAGTCCCGCCAGCAAGGCCAAGGCCACAACGCGGGCGTGGTGGCGGTGGAAGCCTAGAATTTGGGTACCGAACAACATCACAAGATTGTATGACCGACCTCGAATTCCTCGACCGCGCCGAGGCGGCGCTCCAGGCCATTGAACTGGCCTGCGACCGCATCAACGAAGACTCGGACGCCGACGTGGACAACCAGCGCACCGGCGGCATGGTCACGCTGGCCTTTGCCAACCGCAGCCAGATCGTGGTCAACCTGCAGAAGCCGCTGCATGAAATCTGGATGGCCGCGCGCTCGGGCGGCTACCACTACAAGTGGGACGGGCAGGCCTGGGTGGACACCAAGGGCCAGGGCGAGCTGTTCGCGCAGCTCTCGCGCTGCGCCAGCGAACAGGCGGGCCTGCCGCTGGTCTTCAGTTCCTGAACAGGTCGAGGATGCTGCGTTTTTCCTGCTGCTCGACCTCGGGCGCCGGAATGGCGCCTTCGACCGCGCCGTCGCCCGTGCCCAGCCGGCTCACGCCCTGGCCGGGTGTGTACTCCTGAAAGTACCAGTCGCCGCCCACCGACACCACGCCTTCAGGCGGTGACGCCTGCTCCACCGGCACGCCCTTGAGCGCTTCGCCCATGAACGAGATCCAGATCGGCAGGCTCAGGCCGCCGCCGGTTTCGCGGCTGCCCAGGTTGCGCGGCGTGTCGTACCCCACCCAGGTGGCGGCCACCAGCGTGGGCTGGTAGCCCACGAACCAGGCGTCCACCGCGTCGTTGGTGGTGCCGGTTTTGCCGTACAGGTCGGGGCGCTTGAGTGTGGCCTGCGCACGCGCGGCCGTGCCCGAACGGGTGATTTCCTGCAGCAGCGAACCCATCACGAAGGCATTGCGTGGGCTGATGGCGCGCTGTTCTTCGGTCGGTTCGGGCGGCGGCACGTCGAGCAGGGTCTTGCCCTTGTCGTCGGTCACTCGGGTGATCAGGTAAGGGTCGATGCGGTAGCCGCCGTTGGCAAACACGGCGTAGCCGGTGGCCATCTGCAGGGGCGTGACAGTGCCCGCTCCCAGCGCCATGGTCAGGTAGGCCGGGTGCTTCTCGGCTTCAAAGCCGAAGCGGGTGACCCACTCCTGCGCGCTCTGGGTGCCCACCATCTGCAGCACCCGGATCGACACCATGTTCTTGGACTTGGCCAGCGCGGTGCGCACGCTCATGGGGCCGTCGAACTGGCCATCGTAGTTTTTGGGTTCCCAGGGCTTGCCGCCGGTGACGGCCGCGCTGAAGAACAGCGGCGCGTCGTTCACCACGGTGCTGGGCGTGAGGCCTTTTTCCAGCGCAGCGGAGTAGATGAAGGGCTTGAAGCTGGAGCCTGGCTGGCGTTGCGCCTGGGTGACGTGGTTGAACTTGTTCTTCTGGAAGTCAAAGCCGCCCACCAGGGCCTTGATGGCGCCGTTGCGCGGGTCCAGCGCCACAAAGGCCGACTCCACCTCGGGCAGTTGGGTGATTTCCCAGGTCTTGCGCGGCGTCTGGGCGATGCGCACCACCGCGCCACGCCGGATCTTGAGCTTGGGTGGGGCCTTGTCGGCCAGGCCCGACTGCACCGGCTTGAGACCGTCGCCGCTGATTTCGATGGGCTCGCCGCTGTCGCGTGCCACCAGCACCTTGCGCGGGCTGGCGTCGAGCACCACGGCGGTCAGCAATTCGCCGTTGTCGGGCAGGTCGGCCAACACGTCATCGATGGCCGCATCCAGCGCTTTGGGATCGGTCGGCAATTCGACAAAACGCTCTGGCCCGCGGTAGAACTGGCGGCGTTCGAAGTCGATCACGCCGCGCCGCAGCGACTGGTGGGCCGCCTGCTGGGCCTTGCTGTCCACCGTGGTGTGGACGTTGAGGCCGCGGGTGTAGGTCTCGTCGCCGTACTGGTTGTAGATGGCCTGGCGCACCATTTCGGCTGCGTATTCGGCGTGCAGGCGCTCGCTGCTGCTGGGCGGGCGCACGCGCACCGGCTCGCGGCGGGCGATTTCGGCCTGCGCTTCGGTGATGAAGCCGTTCTCGACCATGCGGTCGATGATGTGCATCTGGCGCGAGCGCGCGCGGCGCGGGTTGCTGATGGGGTTGTAGGCCGACGGCGCCTTGGGCAGGCCGGCCAGCATGGCGGCTTCGGCGATGCTCACGTCTTTCAGCGGCTTGCCAAAATACACCTGTGAGGCGGCGGCAAAACCGTAGGCGCGCTGGCCCAGGAAGATCTGGTTCATGTAGATCTCAAGGATTTGCTCCTTGGTGAACATGTGTTCCAGCTTGAAGGTGAGCAAGACCTCGTAGATCTTGCGCATGTAGCTTTTTTCGGCCGAGAGGTAGACGTTGCGTGCCACCTGCATGGTGATGGTGGACGCGCCCTGGCTCTTGGCCTGGCCCAGGTTGGCCAGCGCCGCGCGCACCATGCCGATGTAATCGACCCCGTTGTGTTCGAAGAAGCGTGCGTCTTCGATGGCCAGCACGGCGTTGGTCATGACCGGCGGGATCTGGGCGATGGGGAGCAGGTTGCGGCGCTCCTCGCCAAACTCGCCGATCAGCACGCCGTCGGCGCTGAAGACCCGCAGCGGCAGCTTGGGCCGGTAGTCGGCCAGGTCGGTGACGTCGGGCAGGTTGGGGAAGGCCACCGCCAGCGCCAGCCCCACGATGAGCAGCAGTGTGAGCACGCCCGCCACGGCAAACCCCGCCAGAGAGACGACAGCGCGCGCCAGGGTGTAGGTCCAGCCCGAGGTGGTCGAAGCGGGCGGGGAGGGGGATGCGTCTTTGGGTGCGGGCATGAAGGGCCTTGGATGGGCTCCGATTATAAAAACGCGGGTGTGGCAGATTTCGCAAAACTTTGTTGCCGATTGGCCCGCGCCTGTCCCAAATCGGTGAAATACGGGTCAGAATGTAAGCGGCCATTGCAAGAAGCGTCGGGTTCAGACAACGCGCGCCCGGCCTGGCGGGGTGCATTCGGGGCATTTTTCTTTACCGCCCAAGGACCTTGCTGCTAGTATTGAAGTGAAATGTTAAGTCTTGTGAAGCGTGCACGCCGTGCGCGCCACCGTATTGGGGACTGCCTTGATCTCACTGGGATCTCTATTCAGCCGTGAAGCGGCGTCCTTGCTCGGGGTCGACGTGAGCTCGTCCACGGTCAAGCTGGTCGAGATCGGTCGCGAGCGTGACGGCTCCCTGGTGCTGGAGCACTGCGCCATCGAGCCACTGGAGCGCGGCTGGATCACCGACGGCAACATCGAAAAATTCGACGAAGTGGCCGACGCCGTGCGGCGCCTGGTGCGCAAGTCGGGCACACGCACCAAAAACGTGGCGCTGGCGCTGCCGGGTGCGGCCGTGATCACCAAGAAGATCACGCTGCCGGCCGGCCTGTCCGAGAAGGAACTCGAAGTCCAGGTCGAGTCCGAGGCCAACCAGTACATCCCGTTTTCCCTCAACGAGGTGAGCCTGGATTTCTGCGTCATCGGCGCCAACCCCAATTCGCCCAACGACGTGGATGTGCTGATCGCCGCGTCGCGCAAGGAAAAGGTGTCTGACCGCCAGGGCCTGGCTGAAGCCGCCGGCCTCAAGCCGGTGATCATGGACGTGGAGTCTTACGCGTCGCGCATGGCCGCGTCGCGCCTGCTGGACGGCTTTCCGAACAAGGGTGTTGACGCCCTCATCGCACTGTTTGAAGTGGGTTCGCAGACCACCAGCCTGCAGGTCATCCGGAACGATGACGTGCTTTACGAGCGCGACCAGATGTTTGGCGGCGGGCAACTGACCCAGCTCATCGTCAAGCAGTACGGCATGACCTTTGAAGAGGCCGAAACGAAGAAGCGCAACGGCGAACTGCCACCCGATTATTCGGCCAAGGTGCTGCAGCCCTTCATGGAAAGCCTGTGCCAGGAAATCGGCCGCGCGCTGCAGTTCTTCTTCACCAGCACCCCGCACAACAAGGTGGACTACATCCTGCTCTCCGGCGGTTCGGCCGGGCTGCCCGGCTTGCCGCTGATGGTGACGGGGCAGACATCCTTCCCCTGCAAGCTGATCAACCCCTTTGAGGGCATGAAGCTGGGGGCGGGCATCAACACGCGCCGGCTGGAGAGCGAAGCCACCTCCTACCTGGTGGCCGCCGGTTTGGCGCTGCGGAGGTTCTACCAATGATCCTCATCAACCTGCTGCCGCACCGCGAAGCCGCGCGCAAACGCCAGCGCGAGATGTTTTTTGCCCAGGTGGGCGGTGCGGCGCTGATCGGCGGCCTGATCGTGGGCCTGATCTTCACTTGGTTCCAGAGCCAGATTTCGACCCAGCAGACCCGCAACGCGTATCTCGGCACCGAAATCGCCAAGCTGGACGCGCAGATCAAGGACATCGCCGGGCTGCAGGCGCAGCTGGCCGCCCTGAAGGCGCGGCAGCTGGCGGTGGAAGACCTGCAGGCCGACCGCAACCTGCCGGTGCACCTGCTCGATGAAATGGTCAGGCAGCTGCCCGAAGGTGTGTACCTGAGTTCGCTGCGCCAGGACAACCAGACCATCCTGCTGAACGGCGTGGCGCAGTCGCAGGAGCGGGTGTCTGAACTGCTGCGCAACCTCAACAACAACAGCAAGTGGCTGACCAAGCCCGAGCTGGTCGAGATCGTGGCGGCCAACGTCGCGCTGTCCCCGCGCGAGCAGCGCCGGGTGTCCAACTTCAGCATCCGGGTGTCGCTCACGCGCGGTGCGCCCGCGCCCAAATCGGCCGATGGCATTCCCGCCGCCGCGCCGGCAGGCAAAAGCTGACCCGGCCGCAGCACGGACACACCATGGCCAAGAAAAAACCCTCCAAGCTCGACATCGACCTGAGCGGCCTGCAGCAGACGCTCAAGGCGCAGTTCACCGGGCTCGACCCCAACGACCCGACGCAGTGGCCTTCGGTGCCGCGCTACCTGCTGCTGACCTTCATCGCCGCCGCTGTGGTGGTGGCCCTTTGGTTCGCCTGGCTCAGCTCCTTCCAGGAAGAGCTCGAGGCCGAGCGCGCCAAAGAGGTGCAGCTGCGCGCCGACTACCAGAAGAAGCTGACGCAGGCCGTGAACCTGGACGCACTCAAGCAGCAGCTGGAGCAGGTGCAGCAGTATGTGACGCAGCTGGAAAAGCAGCTCCCCAGCAAGGCCGAGATGGACGCTTTGTTGTCCGACATCAACCAGGCCGGCCTCGGCCGCAGCCTGCAGTTCGAGTTGTTCCGTCCGGGTCAGGTCAACGTCAAGGAATACTACGCCGAGCTGCCGATTGCGGTGAAGGTGACCGGCTCGTACCACGACATCGGCCTGTTCGCCGCCGACGTGGCCAACCTCTCGCGCATCGTCACGCTCAACAACATCACCTTGGCGCCGGTGCCCAACCGGCCGGGCTTCCTCACCATGGACTGCACCGCCAAAACCTTCCGCTACCTCGACCAGGACGAGATCGTGGCGCAGAAGAAGGCCGCTGCGCCGAAGGGAGGCAAGCCATGACGCGCCCGATTTCGCTGCGCTTGGGTTGGGGCGTGTGCCTGCTGACCGCCGGTCTGCTGGCGGGCTGCGGCGGTGGCGACAACGAAGAGCTGGCCACCTGGATGCAGGAACAGCGGGCCAAGACCCAGCCCAAGGTTGAACCCATTTCAGAGCCTGTGCGTTTTGTGCCGCAGCCTTACCAGAGCGAAGGCAGCGTGCCGCCCTTTGCACAGGAAAAACTCACGGCCGCGTTGCGCCGCGCCGCCGATGCGGCTTCGCCCAGCCTGACGTTGCTCACACCAGAACTCAACCGCCGCAAGGAACCGCTGGAGGCCGAGCCGCTGGACGCCATGGCCATGGTGGGTCTGCTCGATCGCAAGGGCCAGCGCGTGGCGCTGGTCAAGGTGGGCACGCTGCTGCACCAGGTGCGGGTGGGCAACTACCTGGGTCAAAACTACGGGCGCATCCTGCGCATCAGCGAATCTGACATCACCCTGCGCGAAATCGTTCAGGACGGCACCGGTGAGTGGATAGAACGACAGGCCGTGCTGCAGCTTCAAGAGGGAATCAAATGAACCAGTCCTGCATGCGATCCGAAGATCGCTCCCCAACGACCGCCCGTGGTACGGCGCCGGGTTGGGCACGCCGCCTGGCGGCGGTGCTGATGGCCTGCGCCGTCGTGGCCGTGCCTACTGCCTGGTCGCAGGCACAAAACACCATCCGCGCCATCACCACCACCACCGAAGGTGGCAACGACGTGGTGCGGGTGGAACTGGACAAGCCGCTGACCGAGTTGCCCAAGGGCTTCAGCATCCAGTCGCCGGCGCGCATCGCGCTGGACTTTGCCGGCGTGGGCAACAGCACCGGCCGCACCTCGGTCGATCTCAACCAGGGCAACATCAAAAGCGCCAACGTGGTCGAAGCGGGCGACCGCACCCGCGTCGTGCTCAACCTCGGCCAGGCCAGCCAGTACCAGGCGCAAATCGCGGGCAACACCTTGTTGGTGGTGTTGCAGGGCAGCGCGGCGGCAGCGGCGCCCCGTGCCTCGGCGCAGGCCGCTTTTGCCGAAGCCAGCAACACCGACGTGTTGCCCCTGCGCGGCGTCGATTTCCGCCGTGGCGCCCAAGGGGCCGGCCGCGTGGTCGTGGACCTTCCCAGTGCGCAGGTGGGCGTGGACATCCGCCAGCAGGGCAAGTCGCTGGTGGTCGAGTTTCTCAAGGCATCCCTGCCCGATGCCCTGCGTCGCCGCTTGGACGTGAGCGATTTCGGTACCCCCATCCAGGCCGTGACCACCACCCAGAACGGCGACCGCGTGCGCATGCAGATCGAGCCCACCGGCGCTTGGGAGCACAGCGCCTACCAGAGCGACAACCAGTTTGTGCTGGAAGTGCGCGAGGTGAAGCAGGACCCCAACAAGCTGAGCCAGGGCCCGGGCTTCACGGGTGAGAAGGTGTCGCTGAACTTCCAGAACATCGAAGTGCGCGCCCTGCTGCAAGTGATTGCAGACTTCACTAACTTTAACGTCGTCACCTCCGACACCGTGACCGGCAACGTCACCCTGCGCCTGCAGGACGTCCCCTGGGACCAGGCGCTGGACATCATTCTGCAGGCCAAGGGCCTGGGCATGAAGAAAAACGGCAATGTGTTGTGGATTGCGCCGAAGGATGAGATCGATGCAAAGGAAAAGCAGGAGTACGAGGCAAAGGCCACAGTCCAAGCACTTGAGCCTTTGCGGACACAATCGTTCCAGATGAATTACGCCAAGGCCGTTGACATTGCTGACCAGATTCGCGGCGGAAAGTTGGAGGGTGGTGCCGGTGGAGGGGTGTCGGGTGCGGCGCGCCTGCTGTCGTCGCGAGGCAGCGTGATTCCCGAGGTGCGAACCAACCAGTTGTTCGTGACCGACATCCCTTCCCGTTTGGAGCAAGTCCAGGAACTGATCGCGAAACTGGATATTCCTGTGCGTCAAGTCGTGATCGAGGCGCGCATCGTTGAAGCACGCGACGACTTTGGCCGGTCATTGGGCGTGAGGCTGGGCGGTTCTGATTTGCGGGGCATACGTGGCGGTACCGCAGGGTACTCGGTTGGCGGGGGAAGCCGCATCGCATTGGGTGGCAGTTACAACGCTGTTTCGGCCACGACAAGGGAAAGCTTCAACAGCAGCGGGCAAACCAGCGGCAGCAATTGGCCAGCCAATTCGGACAACACCGGGTCGCCGCTTAGCACGAACAACACGTCGTTTATCAACATGCCGGCGGCGGCGATAGGCACGGCTGCTCCTGCGGCGCTGGCACTGTCGTTGTTCAGTCCGACCGCAAACCGCTTTTTGAATTTGGAAATTTCTGCCATGCAAGCGGATGGGCGCGGAAAAGTGGTGGCGAGCCCACGTGTCATCACTGCGGACCAGGTCAAGGCCATCATCGAACAGGGTACGGAAATTCCCTACCAGATTGCCAGCGCCAGCGGCGCAACGGCGGTCCAATTTCGCAAGGCAACCCTCAAGTTGGAGGTGATTCCCCAGATCACGCCCGACGGTGGGATCATCATGGACGTGCAGGTCAACAAAGACAGTGTTGGTGAAATATTGCCACAAGGTGTTTCGATCGATACCAAGCGAATCCAGACACAAGTCCTGGTAGAGAATGGCGGTACGGTCGTGATCGGCGGTATCTTCGAATCTGCTGAAAACGAGCAAGAGAACAAAGTACCCTTCTTGGGGGACATACCGGGCTTGGGCTACCTGTTTAAAAACAAGGTCCGAACTGCGGACAAAAGAGAACTCTTGATTTTCCTGACGCCCCGGGTGATCTCCGAGCGTGATCGCGCCCGTTGACAAACGTGCGCTTATTTCTTCGATCGAGGATTTGATGAAGCTTTTATCCATACTTGTGGGCGTCGTGACAGCCGCTTTGGTCGCTGCGTGTGGCGGCGGTGGTGGGTCTCCCGGTGCTGATCCGAATCAGCCGGATTTGGTGACCACGGCGGGAGAATCCGTCGTGATTGCGCCTGGCGCGGTCAATGTGTATGGCATCAGTGGTGGCGTTCCACCCTATCGCGTGCAAAACGCCGATGTTGCCATCGCGCAAGGGGCTGTGAGTGGAAGCAGCCTGACCATCAGCGGCATCAAGCCCGGGCAGACAAAAGTGTCTGTGTTGGACTACGCAGGCTCATCTACAGAAATCGCGGTGCTCGTGGGCTCCAGCGTCCCGCTGACGCTCACCGCTCCATCTACCTTGTCATTGTCCCTGGGTCCGGTCGCAGCGCAAACCTTTGATGTCAGGGGTGGTGTCGCGCCCTACGTGATCAACAGCAGTGACCCGCGTGTGATTGGTGTCTACCTTGACCCCAACACCGCAAAAATCACGGTGACCGGCTTGGCTGTGGGCAGCGCGACGGTGACCGTGCGAGACCAAGCCAACAATTCAGCCAGCTTTTCGATCAGTACGGCGGCGGCACAGCCCTTGTCCACTTCTGCCCCTCCCACTTTGACGCTGGCGGTGGCCAGCACACAGACCTACAAAATTTTGGGCGGCGTGAAACCGTACCAAGTCTCATCGGGTAACCCTGCCGTGTTGGCAGCCAGCAAGCAGTTTGAAGACGATCTGGTGTTGCGTGGTGTCTCAGGTGGGCAGGCGTCGGTGGTCATCACCGATTTTGCAGGTGCGGTTTTGACCCGCTCGGTGACGGTCGGCTCGTCCAACCCACTGTTCAGCACTGCTCCCGATGCTTTGACGCTCGCTCCGTCCGAGCGCACCCCGAACTTCACCATTTCCGGTGGGGCGGCGCCATATTTCGTTACCTCCAGCAACGGCACTATCGCTCAAGTCACGTTCTCGGGCGCGAGCTTTTCGATCACGGCGGGCACCTTGGGTGGTGGCGCAGATGTGTTCGTAACTGATAGCACGGGCACGCGACTGAAGGTGGGCGTCACGGTGGATGCGCCCACGGGCGGCGAGACGCCTGTGCAACCTGCCGCGACGATTGAGGTTCTGACGTCGTCCAACACCATGCAGTCCGCGGGCACAGGCGTGACCATCACGGCCTACGTGAAAGACAGCCTCAATGTGGCCATGGCCGACACACCTGTCAGTATGTCGGCCGACTCAGGTTTGCTGCAGAACGCCAGCACCCGCACCGATGCCAAAGGCTTGGCGACGGCGCAACTGTTGGTGGGGGCCGACAAATCCAACCGCACCATTCGTGTAACGGTCCGCTCCGGCACGGCCTCGGGTTTTGTCACGGTCAGTGTCGTCGGCACGCGTGTGGTGTTGAACGGGGACGCAGCGGTCAAGCGACTGGGTTCCGCATCCTATACAGTGCGTGTGCTTGATTCGGCAGGCAACGGCGTTGCTGGCGCGAGCGTGGCATTGACTTCAAGCCTGAGCAACCCGCTCAACCCTAATCCGGTGACCACCGATGCGTTGGGCTCGGCGACATCCACCTACACCGCGTCCAATACCGGAACAGACACCTTGACCGCAAGTGCTTTGGGGGCCACGGGTACCGTGTCGGTGCTTGTCAGCGCGATTGATTTTGGCTTCACCAGTCCGACCCCTGGCGCACAGTTTGGTCTGAGTGCGAACCAACAGCTCACGGTTCAGTATCTGAACAACGGTGTGGGTGTGGCGGGTCAGACCGTGACGTTCACGACAACACGCGGAACCTTGTCTGGCGGTAATGTGACCGCCACCTCCGGCGTCACCAATGCCAGTGGGCAAGCCAGCATCAACATCGCCAGCTCGACCGCCGGGCCGGCAACGGTGCTGGCGCAGATCCAGGGTGTGGGCCAAGCGTCGATCCTGATCAATTTTGTGGCGGGTACGCCGGCATCTGTCGCTGTGCAGTCCAATCCAGGTGCGATTCCACCCAACAGCGGTGGCAGCACTTTGAGCCGAAGCACCATTGCGGCCACGGTGCGGGACGCGAATAACAACCCGGTCGCAGGCAAGCAGGTGAACTTCAACATCACATCTGACGTGAGTGGTGGCACCTTGTCCAGTCCCTCAGCCACAACCGACAGCACTGGTCGTGCGCAGGTGGATTACATCGCGGGTGCTACGTCCACGGCGGTCAACGGTGTCACCATTTCGGTCAACGTCAATGGCACGGCCATCACGAACAGCACGTCCTTGACCGTCAACAGCCAGTCGCTGTTCATCACCATTGGCCTCGGCAACGAAATATCCAATGTGGACAGCACCACCTACAGCAAGCCGTTCAGCGTTTACCTGACAGACGCCACCGGAAACCCTGTGGGTAGCCAGCCAGTCACCGTGTCGGTGATACCGACCAGCTACCAAAAGGGCAGCTTGGTGTGGGACGATGTGATAAAGCTCTGGGTGTTTGCGCCTGGCAGCCCGACCATTTCCTGCCCCAACACCGACACCAACTTCAACGGCATCGTTGACAACGGCGAAGTGAGCCCGCTGCGGCCTGGCAACGTGGTGGTGGCCACACCTTCTGTTGCTACTACAGATGCTGCTGGTAGAGCGCTCTTCAGCCTGCAATACGGTGAGCAGTACGCCCCGTGGGTGACGGTGAACATCGTGGCACGCACCACGGTGTCTGGCACTGAGTCGATTCGCACCTCGACGTATGGCCTTGCCGGCAGTGGCGAGGACTTCAATAAAAAAGAGGTGGCTCCCGCCGGTGCGGTCAGTCCATTCGGAACCAACGCGTCCTGCCCATAAGGATGTGATCAGCCTTGTTGGCCTGCCCGGTTCAGGCAAATCCACCGTCGGGCGACAACTCGCCCGGCGGTTGTCGCTTCCTTTCATCGATTCGGACCACGTCATCGAGCAGCGTCTGGGCTGCTCGATCCGTGAGTTTTTTGATCGTGAGGGCGAGGCGCGCTTCCGCGACCTGGAGTCCACCGTTCTCGATGAGTTGACCCAGACCGGGGTGGGGGTGTTGTCCACCGGCGGCGGCTCTGTGTTGCGGCCGCTCAACCGCGAGCACCTGCACCAGCGCACCCGCGTGGTCTACCTGCGCTCCCACCCCGACGAGCTGTTTCGGCGTTTGCGCAACGACCGCACCCGCCCGCTCCTGCAGGTGGCCGATCCGTTGCAGCGTCTGCGCGATCTGTTTGCGGTGCGCGACCCGCTGTACCGTGAAGCGGCGCACTTTGCCATCGAGACCGGGCGACCTTCGGTGGCCACACTGGTCAACATGATCCTGATGCAGCTGGAGCTGGCCGGGCACCTGCCTGCGCGTGACGCAACACCCGCTGCGAAGCCTTAGGCGTCGGGCCTTGGCCTACACTTGGCCCATGCAAGCGACGCCCGACATTTCCCCCGCCTACCAAGTCCTCCACACCGTCCAGATCGACCTGGGTGAGCGCAGCTACCCCATCGTGATCGGCGCCGGCTTGCTGGGCCAGGCGCACACCTATGCCGGTCTGCCCAAGGCCCAGGCGGCGATGGTTGTGACCAATGACACGGTGGCGCCGCTATATGCCGACGGCGTTTGCGCCGCGTTGTCGGCGCATTACGCGCACGTGGGCCGTGTGGTGCTGCCCGACGGCGAAGCCCACAAGGACTGGACCACGTTGAACCAGATCTTCGACGCGCTGCTCTCGGGCGCCAGCGACCGCAAAACCGTGTTGTTTGCGCTGGGTGGCGGGGTGGTGGGCGACATGACCGGCTTTGCCGCCGCCTGCTACATGCGCGGTGTGCCGTTTGTGCAATTGCCCACCACGCTGTTGTCGCAGGTGGATTCGTCGGTGGGCGGCAAAACCGCCATCAACCACCCGCTGGGCAAAAACATGGTCGGGGCTTTCTACCAGCCGCAGCGCGTGGTGTGCGACCTTGACAGCCTCAAGACCCTGCCGCCGCGTGAACTGAGTGCCGGGCTGGCCGAGGTCATCAAATACGGCCCGATTGCCGACATGGCCTTCCTGGACTGGATCGAAGCCAACCTGCCCGCGCTGCTGGCGCGCGACCCCGCCGCCCTGGCCCACGCCGTGCGCCGCAGCTGCGAGATCAAGGCCCATGTGGTGGGGCAGGACGAACGCGAAAGTGGCCTGCGCGCCATTCTCAACTTCGGCCACACCTTTGGTCACGCCATCGAGGCGGGTATGGGCTACGGCGCCTGGCTGCACGGCGAGGCGGTGGGCTGCGGCATGGTGATGGCGGCACATTTGTCGCAGCGGCTGGGGCTGGTGGACGAGGCCTTTGTCGCACGTCTGACCCGTTTGATACAGGCCGCCGGCCTGCCGGTGCGAGGCCCCGCGCTGGGTGCCGACCGCTACATCGAACTCATGGGCCACGACAAAAAAGCCGAAGGCGGGGAAATCCGCTTTGTGGTGGTCGATGGCCCCGGGCGTGCTGCCATGCGCGCGGCACCCGACGCGCTGGTGCGCGAGGTGCTGGCCGCCTGTTGCGACTGACCCCGGCCCGCCATGGACGGCTTGCCTGAGCCCTTGCCGCCGCTGGCCGGCCCGCGCGCCGAAGACCTGGCGCCTTGGGCCTGCCACAGCGCGCGCAGCCGGGGGCGGCGCCACCCCGAGCTTGATGCGCCCACGCGAACCGCCTTCCAGCGCGATCGCGACCGCATCGTGCACTCCACCGCCTTCCGCCGGCTGGTTTACAAAACGCAGGTTTTCCTCAACCACGAAGGCGACCTCTTTCGCACCCGTTTGACACATTCGTTGGAGGTGGCGCAGCTCGGCCGCTCGCTGGCCCGTGCGCTCAGGCTCAACGAGGACTTGGTGGAAGCCATCGCGCTGGCCCACGACCTGGGCCATACGCCTTTTGGCCACGCCGGCCAAGATGCGCTCAACACCTGCATGGCGGCACACGGCGGCTTCGAGCACAACCTGCAAAGCCTGCGGGTGGTGGATGCGCTGGAAGAACGTTACCCGCAGTACGACGGCCTCAACCTGTGTTTTGAAACCCGCGAAGGCATCCTCAAACACTGCTCGCGCGCCAACGCCGAGCTGATCGAGGCGCGTGAGCCCGGCGGTGTGGGCCGGCGATTTCTGGACCGCACCCAGCCCAGCCTGGAAGCCCAGTTGTGCAACCTGGCCGACGAAATCGCCTACAACGCGCACGACATCGACGACGGTGTGCGCTCCGGCCTCATCACGCTGGACCAGTTGCAGGACGTGCCCCTGGTGGCCCGCTTCACGCGCGAGACGCTGGCCGCCTTCCCCACGCTGGGCGGTCGCCGCCTGCTGTACGAGACCATACGCCGCATGCTCAGCGCCCAGGTGTACGACGTGATGTCGGCCACGGCGGCCGGCCTGGCCGAGTGGACGCCCAGCGACGTGGACGCCGCGCGGCAGGCGCCGCCCTTGCTGCGTTTCACCGACGCCATGCGAGCCGAATCCACCGCGCTCAAGCGTTTTCTGTTCGCCAACCTGTACCGGCACCCCCAGGTGGTGGCGACCACCGTGCAGGCCCAGCAGGTGGTGCACGAACTGTTCGCCGCCTACATGGACGCGCCCACGCAGATGAAAGGGCACCGGCCCTTGGGCGCCGCACCCGCGCGCGACGTGGCCGACTACATCGCCGGCATGACCGACCGTTTTGCCGCCCGCGAACACGAGCGCCTGACCGGGCGCAACCTGATCACATGAGTGCCTCGGCCCAGCGCCGGCCGCTGATCGACCCCGCCTTGCTGGTGGTGCTGGCCGGCGTGTGTGCGGCGTTGCACGTGGGCAAGCTGCCGCCATCCATACCGGTGCTGCGCGAGGCGCTGGGCATCAGCCTGGTGCAAGCGGGTTTTTTGTTGTCGGCGGTGCAGATCGCCGGCATGAGCACCGGCCTGCTCATTGGTCGGCTGGCCGATGGCCTCGGCCTGCGGCGCAGCATGTTGCTGGGCCTGGCGGTGCTGGCGCTGGCCAGCGTGGCGGGTGCGGCGGCCATGGGTGTGACGGCCTTGCTGGTGCTGCGTGGCATCGAAGGCCTGGGCTTTTTGCTGGTGGTGCTGCCCGCGCCCAGCATGGTGCGGCGGCTGGTGGCGCCCGAGCGCATGAGCCGGGTGCTGGGCCTGTGGGGAGGCTACATGCCGCTGGGCACCGCGTTGGCCTTGCTGGTGGGGCCGGTGCTCACAGAGTCGCTGGGCTGGCCGGCCTGGTGGGGCTTGCTGGGCGCGGTGTCGGCCGGCATGGCGCTGTGGGTGTGGCGGGCCGTTCCGCCCGATCCCACGCAGCTGCCTGCAACGGCACCCGGCCGCTCGGGACCGTGGGCCTGGCTGCGGCCCATTCACAACACCCTGCGTGCGCCCGGCCCCTGGCTGGTGGCACTGTGTTTTGGTCTTTACTCGGCGCAGTGGCTGTCGGTGGTGGGGTTCTTGCCGTCCATCTACCGCGAGGCCCAGGTGCCCGGCGCGTGGGTCGGCGTGCTCACGGCCTGTGTGGCGGCCATCAACATCGTGGGCAACGTGGCCGCCGGGCGGCTGCTGCACCGGGGCTGGGCCCCCGTTCACCTGCTGTGGCTGGGTTGCGCCTGCATGGGCCTGGGCGCGGTGCTGGCCTTTGCGGCCAACGCACAGGGCGCGGGCTTGCCGGCCGCCGTGCGGTATGCGGGCGTGTTGTTGTTCTCGTGTGGCGGGGGCTTGATCCCGGGCACGCTGTTTTCGCTGGCCGTGCGTGTGGCACCCAGCGAACAGACCGTGGCCACCACCGTGGGCTGGATGCAGCAGTGGTCTGCCTTCGGGCAGTTTGCCGGCCCGCCGCTGGTGGCCTGGGTAGCCGTGCGCTCGGGCGGCTGGCGCTGGACCTGGCTGGTCACGGTCGCCTGCGCCGCGGCTTGCGCGCTGCTGGCGGCCGTGCTGCAGCGCCATCTGCAAGGCCAAGCGCGCCCGCGCGCCGCAGGTTAGACGCACCATGGCCCGCCTGCCGCGTTTGTCCATCGCCGGGTGCCCACACCACGTGCTGCAGCGTGGCAACAACCGCCAGGCCGTCTTCATGGACGACGCCGATCGCAGCCGCTACATGGTCTTGCTGGGGGACGCAGCCAGCCGCTTCAAGGTGGCGGTGCACGCCTATGTGCTGCTGGACAACCACGTGCACCTGCTGTTGACGCCGGCAGACGCCGAAGGGCTGGCGCAGACCATGCAGGCGCTGGGGCGCGCCTACGTGCGCTACTTCAACGACCGCCACGGCCGCAGCGGCACCTTGTGGGAAGGGCGTTACCGCTCGGCCCCGCTGGAGGGCGCGCCCTACCTGCTGCCTTGCCTGGTGTGGCTGGACACCCACCCGCAACGCGCCGGCCTGGCCAGCGAGCCCGCCGCCTACGGCTGGAGCAGCCACGGCCACTACGTGGGCCAGCGGATGGACCGGCTGATCACGCCGCCCGATGCCTACTGGGCGCTGGGCAACACGCCTTTTGCGCGCGAGGCCGCCTACGCCGAATTGGTGCGCGCCGGGCTGGGCGCCCCGATGGAGCGCGCGTTCACCCGGTTTGCCCAGGGCGGCTGGCCCATGGGTGGTGCGGCGTTTGCGGCCGAACTGGCGCAAGTGGGCGGCCGGCGCACGGTGCGTGGGCGGGCGGGGCGGCCCAAAAAACCGCCCGCCGCAGCCGAGTGAAGCCGCAAGTTGTTGATGTGTCAGGAAATAGCCTGAAAATTAATATGTCCCCAATTTAATTTCAGATTGAAATTGTCGGAATTTAATTAAAACCTGACCCCAATTAAAGTGCTTGGCATCGTTGTTGCAGTGCACTATGCTTCACATCCCCGCGAAAAACACAGGAGCGCGCCATGACCACGGCTGCCGAGATCACCCATCTGCAAGAACACGGCCTTTATTCCGGTGCCAACGAACACGATGCCTGCGGCGTCGGTTTTGTGGCCCACATCAAGGGCGCCAAGAGCCACGAGATCGTCAGCCAGGCGCTCAAGATCCTGGAAAACCTGGACCACCGCGGTGCGGTGGGCGCCGACGCGCTGATGGGCGATGGCGCTGGCATCCTGATCCAGCTGCCCGATGCGCTCTACCGCGAAGAGATGGCCAAACAAGGCGTGGACCTGCCCCCGCCCGGCGAATACGGCGTTGGCCTGATCTTCCTGCCCAAGGAACACGCCTCGCGCCTGGCCTGCGAACAGGAGATGGAGCGCGCCATCAAGGCCGAGGGCCAGGTGCTGCTGGGCTGGCGCGATGTGCCGGTGAACGTTGACATGCCCATGTCGCCCACCGTGCGCGAAAAAGAACCCATCATGCGCCAGGTCTTCATTGGCCGGGGCAACGACGTGATCGTGCAGGACGCGCTGGAGCGCAAGCTGTACGTGATCCGAAAGACCGCCAGCGCCAACATCCAGCGCCTCAAGCTCACGCACAGCAAAGAGTACTACGTGCCCAGCATGAGCAGCCGCACCGTGGTCTACAAGGGCCTGTTGCTGGCCAACCAGGTGGGCGACTACTTCCTGGATTTGCAGGACCCACGCTGCGTCTCGGCCCTGGGCCTGGTGCACCAGCGTTTCTCCACCAACACCTTCCCCGAGTGGCCGCTGGCCCACCCTTACCGCTACGTGGCGCACAACGGTGAGATCAACACCGTCAAGGGCAACTACAACTGGATGCGCGCCCGCGAAGGCGTGATGTCCTCGCCGGTGCTGGGCAACGACCTGCACAAGCTCTACCCCATCAGCTTTGCCGGCCAGTCCGACACCGCCACCTTCGACAACTGCCTCGAACTGCTGACGATGGCGGGCTACCCCATCAGCCAGGCCGTGATGATGATGATTCCCGAACCCTGGGAACAGCACACCACCATGGACGAGCGCCGCAAGGCCTTCTACGAATACCATGCCGCCATGCTGGAGCCGTGGGACGGTCCCGCTTCCATCGTCTTCACCGACGGCCGCCAGATTGGCGCCACGCTGGACCGCAACGGCCTGCGCCCCTCGCGCTACTGCATCACCGATGACGACCTGGTCATCATGGCCTCGGAGTCGGGCGTGCTGCCTATCCCCGAGCACAAGATCGTCCGCAAGTGGCGTCTGCAGCCCGGCAAGATGTTCCTGATTGATCTGGAACAGGGCCGCATGGTGGACGACGAAGAAATCAAGGCCACGCTGGCCAACAGCAAGCCTTACAAGCAGTGGATTGAAAACCTGCGCATCAAGCTCGACGACGTGAAAGCGGGGGCAGCCCCCACCCCAACCCTCCCCCAGCAGGGGAGGGAGCAAGACGCATCACTGCCTGCGTCAATTTCCCTGCTTGACCGCCAGCAAGCCTTTGGCTACACGCAGGAGGACATCAAGTTCCTGTTGTCGCCGATGGCCCTGAATGGCGAGGAAGCCACCGGCTCGATGGGCAACGACAGTCCGCTGGCCGTGCTGTCGAACAAAAACAAGCCGCTTTACAACTACTTCAAGCAGTTGTTCGCGCAGGTGACCAACCCGCCGATTGACCCGATTCGCGAAGCCATCGTGATGTCGCTGGTGTCCTTTATCGGCCCCAAGCCCAACTTGCTCGACATCAACCAGGTCAACCCGCCGATGCGGCTGGAAGTCAGCCAGCCGGTGCTGGGCAACGCAGACATGCAAAAATTGCGCGACATCGAAGCGCATACCCAGGGCAAGTTCAAGAGCTATACGCTGGACATCACCTACCCGCTGGCCTGGGGCCATGAAGGCGTCGAGGCCAAACTCGCCTCGCTGTGCGCTGAAGCGGTCGATGCGATCAAGGACGGCAAGAACATCCTGATCGTCAGTGACCGCGCCGTGAGCGCGACGCAAGTGGCCATTCCGGCCTTGCTGGCCCTGTCCGCCATTCACCAGCATCTGGTTAAAGAGGGCCTGCGCACCACCGCCGGGCTGGTGGTCGAGACCGGATCTGCCAAAGAGGTGCATCACTTTGCCGTGCTGGCAGGCTATGGCGCCGAGGCGGTTCACCCCTACCTCGCGCTGGAAACCCTGGCCGAATTGTCCAAAGGCTTGCCAGGCGAGCTGAGCACCGAAAAAGCGGTTTACAACTACACCAAGGCCGTTGTCAAGGGCCTGTCCAAGATCATGTCCAAGATGGTCTTGTCGACCTACATGAGCTACTGCGGCGCCCAGTTGTTCGAGGCGATCGGCCTGAACCGCAAAACCGTGGACAAATTCTTCACCGGAACCTCCAGCCAGGTCGGCGGCATGGGCGTGTTCGAGGTGGCCGAGGAAGCCCTGCGCATGCACCGGGCCGCCTTCAGTGATGACCCGGTGCTGGCCAACATGCTGGACGCCGGCGGCGAATACGCCTGGCGCGTGCGCGGCGAAGACCACATGTGGACGCCCGACACGATTGCCAAGCTGCAGCATTCCCCGCGTGCCAACAACTGGAACACGTACAAGGAATACGCCCAGCTGGTCAACGACCAGAGCCGCCGTCACATGACGCTGCGCGGGCTGTTCGAGTTCAAGATTGACCCGAGCAAAGCCATCCCGATTGACGAGGTCGAGTCGGCCAAGGAAATCGTCAAGCGCTTTGCCACCGGCGCCAGGTCGCTCGGCTCCATCAGCACCGAAGCCCATGCCACGCTGGCCGTGGCCATGAACCGCATCGGCGGCAAGAGCAACACCGGCGAGGGCGGCGAAGACCCGGCGCGTTACCGCCAGGAGCTCAAGGGCATCCCGATCAAGCGCGGCGACACGCTCAAAAGCGTGATTGGCGAG
>JAUYSB010000160.1 GCA_030696525.1 Hydrogenophaga sp.
CCCATCCGCGAACTCGACCGCATCGAACTCGGCGCCGGCTCGCGCGGCCCCATCACCGAAAAAATCCAGAGCGCCTTCTTCGACATCGTCAGCGGCCGCAACCCCCAGTACGCCCACTGGCTGACCCTGGTCTGAAACACACCCACCATGAGCACGCCCATCGCCAACGCCGCCATCGAGCTGGCCGCCAAAGACCTCAACGCCCATGGTGGCGTGTTCTGCCCCAGCCCGCTGGCCGACATGAAGCTCTGGAACAGCCACCCCAAGGTCTACCTGGACGTGGCCAAGACCGGTGAAGCCCGCTGCCCGTATTGCGGCACGGTGTACCGCCTGAAGGCGGGCGAACACGTGGCGCACGGCCACTGAGCACGCCCCTTGAGGTTTGAACCCACAGGCGGCGGATGGCCACACTGACCATTGCCATCCTCACGCAGAACGAGGCCAAACGCATCGGCGCCTGCATACGCAGCGCCCAGTTCGCCGACCAGGTGCTGGTCATCGACGGTGGCAGCACCGACGGCACGGTCGAGCTGGCGCGCGGCCTGGGCGTGGAGGTGCACGTGTACCCCGACTGGCAAGGTTTTGCGGCACAGCGCAACCGCCAGATCGCGCACGCGCGCGGCGATTTCATCCTGTTTCTGGACGCCGACGAGGAAATCACCACCGAACTGCGGGCCGAGCTGCGCGATGTCGTGGCGCGCAACGAAGCGGCCGTGTGGTCGGTCGGCTGGACGCAGGTGGCCTTCGGGCGCACGCTGCACCGCATGCGTAGCACCGTCAACGTGCAACGGCTGTTCCAGCGCGCCAACCTCTTGCGTTTTGAAGGCGTGGTGCACGAACACCCGGTGCTGCAATCGCCGCATCCGGTGCGCAAACTCCGCCACCGCCTGCTGCACCACTCGCGCGAAACGGTGTATGGCAGCCTGCTCAAGCTGGCGCAGTACGCGCAGCTGGGGGCCGTCAAACGCGCCCAGCTCGGCAAGACCGGCGGCGTTGTGCGCGGGCTGCTGTCGGGCGGCGCCTGCTTTTTCCGGCTCTACATCATGCAGCTGGGCGTGTTGTGTGGCGCCCAGGGTTTTCTGTACTGCCTGTTCGTGAGCCTGGAGAGTTTTTTCCGCTATGCCGCCCTGCGCTACGACCAGGGCCAGCTCGATGACGTCGTCAAGCGCACCTGAGTCACCGGCGCAGCCGCCGCGTCCTGGGCTGGCCGTCCAGCGTGCCCAGGCCGGCCTGCTGACCGTTGCAGCCGCGGGCTGGGCGCTCAGCCCGATGGGCTCCACCTGGCCCGGCCTGGCCTGGCTGGCCCTGTGCTTGGCGGCATTGCTGGGCCTGTGCAACGGCACGGCGTCAAGTGCAGACGTGACCGCGTGTGCGGCGGCGCGCCGCTGGTGGTGGGCCACCTCGTTCGCCATGGTGCTGGCGGGCGGCGCCCTGCTGGCGCATGGCGACCCCTGGAGCAGCCTGCAGGACAACACGCGCCTGTGGCTGGGCGCTGGCGCTGCATTGCTGTTGGTGCGGCGCTGGCAAGGCCATGCCGGTGTGCCCCATGTGCTGATGGACACCTGCGCCGCGGCATGCACCCTGGGTGCGTTGGTGGCGCTGACCCACCAGCGCGACCAGTTGCCAGGCAACGCCATTCCCTGGGCCGTGTCGGTGGCGTTCCTGTTGTGTGTGCTGGCCCCAGCGGTGCTGGACAGAAACACGGACTGGTCGCGCCGCCGCTGGTGGGCTGTGGGCCTGGTGCTGGGCCTGGCCGCCGTGCTGGCCAGCCAGACCCGGGGTGCCCTGGTGATCACGCTCTGGCTGGCCTGGCTGCTGCTGCGCCATCTGTGGGTTCACCGTCCCGTGGGCGCGCCCCGTTCGCTGGCCGCCTTGGCGGTGGCGCTGGTCGTGTTCGGCTCCAGCGCCTGGTGGGACGCCGACCCCTTGCGCCTGCGCGAGGCCGGCCACGACATCGCGCTCGCCCTGACCCAGGACCAGCCCGATACCGCTGTGGGTTCCCGGCTGGAAATGTGGTCCACCGCCGTCCAGGGCATTGCCCAGTCGCCGTGGTTGGGCCACGGCATCAGCGGGCGCGAAACGGCCATGCGCGAGCTCGGGGACCAACATGCGCCCCACATCTGGGCCACGCTGACCCACTTCCACAACGAATACCTCAACGCCTGGTTCGACCACGGCCTGCCCGGCCTGGGCGCGGTGTTGGTCACGCTGGCCGGTTTGATGGCGGCGGCACAGGCCCTGCGCCAGCACCAGCCGGTGGCCAGCCAGCAGCTCTGGGGCCTGGCCGTCGTCCACGGCGTGGCCGGCCTGACCAATGTGAACACCGTGCACAACCTCTACACGCTGGCCCTCTCGCTGGCGGCGTCCGCCGTGCTGCTGCGGGCCGCCCACACCCCATCCCAACCACAGACAGTCGCACCATGAGCATCCTCGTCACCGGCGGCGCCGGCTTCATCGGCGCCAATTTTGTTCTCGACTGGCTCGCTCAATCCGACGAGCCCGTGGTCACGCTCGACAAGCTCACCTACGCGGGCAACCTCGAAAACCTGGCCTCGCTGCAGGGCGATGCGCGGCACAGCTTTGTGCAAGGCGACATCGGCGACCGCGCCCTGCTCGACCGCCTGCTGGCTGAACACCGCCCGCGCGCCGTGCTGCACTTCGCCGCCGAAAGCCACGTGGACCGCTCCATCCACGGCCCCGAGGATTTCATCCAGACCAACGTGCTGGGCAGCTTCCGCCTGCTCGAAGCCGTGCGCGCTTTCTGGAGCGTCTTGCCCGAGGCCGAGAAAACCGCCTTCCGCTTTTTGCATGTGAGCACCGACGAGGTCTACGGCAGCCTCTCGCCCAGCGACCCGGCCTTTGCCGAGACGAACCGCTACGAGCCCAACAGCCCGTATTCCGCCAGCAAGGCCGCCAGCGACCATCTGGTGCGCGCCTGGCACCACACCTACGGCCTGCCGGTGCTCACCACCAACTGCAGCAACAACTACGGGCCCTACCACTTCCCCGAAAAACTCATCCCGCTGATGATCGTCAATGCCCTGGCCGGCAAACCCCTGCCGGTGTACGGCGACGGCATGCAGATCCGCGATTGGCTCTATGTGCGCGACCACTGCAGCGCCATCCGCCGCGTGCTGCAGGCCGGCCGCCTGGGTGAGACCTACAACGTGGGCGGCTGGAACGAGAAGCCCAACATCGACATCGTGAACACCGTGTGCGCCCTGCTCGACGAGTTGCGCCCGCGCGCTGACGGCCAGAGCTACCGCACACAAATCACCTACGTGAAAGACCGCCCCGGCCACGACCGGCGCTACGCCATCGACGCGCGCAAGCTCGAAGCCGAGCTGGGCTGGAAGCCGGCCGAGACCTTCGAGACCGGCATCCGCAAGACCGTGGCCTGGTACCTGGACAACGCCGCCTGGGTGGCACGCGTGCAGAGTGGCGCCTACCGCGACTGGGTGGCGACGCAATACGGAGCCACGCCATGAAAGTGTTGTTGCTGGGCAAAAACGGACAGGTGGGCTGGGAGCTGCAACGCAGCCTGAGCGTGGTCGGTGAACTCGTGGCGCTCGACCGCCACAGCACCGACCATTGCGGCGACCTGGCCCAGCTTGAGGCCCTGCGCGACACCGTGCGCGCCGTGCGCCCCAAGCTCATCGTCAACGCCGCCGCCCACACCGCTGTGGACAAGGCCGAAGCCGAACCCGAACGGGCCCAGCTCATCAATGCCCAAGCGCCCGGCGTGCTGGCCGAAGAAGCGGCCCGGCTGGGTGCGCTGCTGGTGCACTACAGCACCGACTACGTCTTCGATGGCAGCGGCGAGCGCCCGTGGCAAGAGCAGGACGCCACCGGCCCGCTCTCGGTCTATGGCCGCAGCAAGCTCGCAGGCGAGCAAGCGATACAAGCCAGCGGTTGCACACACCTGATCCTGCGCACCAGCTGGGTCTATGGCGCACGCGGCGGCAACTTCGCCAAGACCATGTTGCGCCTGGCCGGCGAGCGCGAACGCCTGACCGTCATCGACGACCAGTTTGGCGCGCCCACCAGCGCCGAGCTGCTGGCCGACGTGACCGCCCACGCGGCCCGCAGCACCCTGCTGCACCCCGAACGTGCGGGGCTCTACCACTGCGCTGCCGCAGGCGAGACCAGCTGGAACGGCTATGCCCGCTTGGTGCTGGCGCACGCACAGGCACGGGGCCGCACACTGAAGGCGGGGCCCGAACAGGTGGACCGCGTGCCCACCTCGGGCTTCCCGACGCCGGCGCGCCGCCCGAACAACTCGCGGCTGGACTGCCGCAAGCTGCAGACCACCTTCCGCCTGCACCTGCCCCCATGGCAGCAAGGTGTGGCCCGCATGCTGGACGAAACCCTCTGAGAACGCACCCCATGACCCAACGCAAAGGCATCATCCTCGCCGGCGGCTCCGGCACCCGCTTGCACCCGGCCACGCTGGCCATCAGCAAGCAGCTGCTGCCCATCTACGACAAGCCCATGGTGTACTACCCGCTGAGCACCCTGATGCTCGCGGGCATGCGCGACATCCTGCTCATCAGCACGCCGCAAGACACGCCGCGCTTTGAGCAACTGCTGGGCGACGGCAGCCAGTGGGGCATCAACCTCCAGTACGCGGTGCAGCCCAGCCCCGACGGCCTGGCCCAGGCTTTCATCATCGGTGAGTCCTTCATTGGCAACAGCCCCAGCGCTCTGGTGCTGGGCGACAACATCTTCTACGGCCACGACTTCCAGCCCCTGCTGCATGCGGCCGACGCACAACCCAGCGGCGCCACCGTGTTCGCCTACCACGTGACCGACCCCGAGCGTTATGGTGTGGTGGCTTTTGACGCGGCCGGCAAGGCCAGCAGCATCGAAGAAAAACCCGCTGTGCCCAAAAGCAACTACGCGGTGACGGGCTTGTATTTCTACGACCAGCAGGTCATCGACATCGCCAAGGCCACCAAACCCAGCGCGCGCGGCGAACTGGAAATCACCACCGTCAACCAGACCTACCTGGAGCAGAACCAGCTGAGCGTGCAGATCATGAAACGTGGCTACGCCTGGCTGGACACCGGCACCCACGACAGCCTGCTCGACGCGGGCCAGTTCATCGCCACGCTGGAGCGCCGCCAGGGTCTGAAGATCGCCTGCCCCGAAGAGATCGCGTGGCGCAGTGGTTTCATCAACGACGCGCAACTCGAAAAGCTGGCAGCGCCGCTGGCCAAGAGCGGGTATGGGCAGTACCTGCACGGCCTGCTGAAAGACAAACCATGAACGTCATCGAAACCGCCCTGCCCGGCGTGCTCATCATCGAGCCCAAGGTGTTTGGCGATGCGCGTGGCTTCTTCTTCGAGAGTTTCAACCAGCAGCGTTTCAACGAGGCCACCGGCACGAACTTCCACTTCGTGCAGGACAACCACAGCCGCTCGGCCAAGGGGGTGTTGCGTGGCCTACACTACCAGATCCAGCAGCCGCAGGGCAAGCTGGTGCGGGTGGCGCGTGGCAGCGTGTTTGATGTGGCGGTGGACCTGCGCAAAAGCTCGCCCCACTTCGGCCAGTGGGTGGGTGTGGAGTTGAGTGAAGACAACCAGCGCCAGCTGTGGGTGCCGCCGGGTTTTGGCCACGGTTTTGTGGTCACCAGCGACAGCGCCGACTTCCTCTACAAAACCACCGACTACTACGCGCCGGCGTTTGAGCGCTGTGTGGCGTGGGACGATCCTGCCATCGGCATTCAGTGGCCGGATATTGGCATGTCACCCCTGCTTTCTGCGAAGGATGCGGCTGGGGTGGCATTGGTTAACGCCGAGGTGTTTGGCTGACCCATCTGTTGGTCGGCGGCCTGGGCTTGGCGGGATCGGGGCGACGGCGTGCCCTGCGCCGCTCGTGTCCCCCGCTGCGGCTTGCGCCTCCGCTCCTCCTTTTACAGGGACTTCCCACTGAGTCAAGGCACGGGTATACGGATTTC
>JAUYSB010000192.1 GCA_030696525.1 Hydrogenophaga sp.
GACGAGCTGCTGCAGGTCCAGGGCAAGGAACAGCTGGCCGCCGACATCATTGCCGAAGTCTCGCGCCAGCTGGGCTTTGAGGGCAAGAAGCAGAACCCCATCCAGGCCGTGCTGTTCTCCAGCTTCATCGTGCAGTAACCATGAGCGAGTCGTTCCTTTCCCAGGACGAAATCGATGCCCTGCTCGAGGGTGTCACCGGCGAGAGCCAGAAACTCGCCAAGGAAGAGGTGCCCACGGGCGCCGTGCGCAGCTACGACCTCTCCAGCCAGGAACGCAGCGTGCGTGGGCGCATGCCCACCATGGAGATCATCATCGAACGCTTTGCGCGCAACCTGCGGGTGGGCCTGTTCAACTTCATCCGCCGCAGCCCCGAGATTTCGGTCGGCACGGTGGCGGTGCAGAAGTACAGCGCCTTTCTGCGCGAGCTGGTGGTGCCCACCAACTTCAACATCGTGGCGGTGCGCCCGCTGCGCGGCAACGGCCTGATCGTGTGCGAGCCCACGCTGCTGTTCGGCGTCATCGACAGCCTGTTTGGCGGCACCGGCAAGTTCCACACCCGCATCGAGGGCCGCGACTTTTCGCCCACCGAGCAGCGCGTGATCAACCGCCTGGTGGAGGTGATCTCCGAGGAGTACAAGAAGGCCTGGAAAGGCGTGTACCCGCTGGAGCTGGCCTACCAGCGCTCGGAGATGCAGCCGCAGTTCGCCACCATCGCCACGCCCAGCGAAATTGTGGTGTCCACCAGCTTCACGCTGGAGATCGGCGACCTCACCGGCTCGCTGCACATGTGCATTCCCTACGCCACGCTGGAGCCCATCCGCGACGTGTTGTATTCGTCGGTGCAGGGCGACGCGATCGAGGTGGACCGGCGCTGGGTCAAGCTGCTGAGCCACGAAATCCAGGCCGCCCACGTGGAGCTGGTGGCCGAACTGGCCAGCGCGGATGCCACCGTCGAGCAGCTGCTGGCGCTCAAGGTGGGCGACTTCATCGAACTCGAACGCAAGCCGCAGATCGAGGCGGCCGTGGACGGCGTGCCGGTGGTGGCCTGCCAGTACGGCACCCACAACGGCAAATACGCGCTCAAGGTCGAGCGCATGCTGCGCACCCCCGACAAGTCGTGGACCGGAGATTCCTATGACAAATGAAAACGATCCCAAGAGCCAGGACGACGTGGCCGACGACTGGGCGCAGGCGCTTCAGGAGCAGTCCAGCTCCGGCATGAGCGGCGACTTTGCCGCCGGTGCGCCGCATTTCGACAACGTCGACAGCGCGCCCACCACCAACAACGACATCAGCATGGTGCTGGACATCCCGGTCCAGCTGTCGGTGGAGCTGGGCCGCACCAAGGTGCCCATCAAGTACATCCTGCAGCTCGGCCAGGGCTCCATCGTGGAGCTCGACGCGCTGGCGGGCGAGCCCATGGACGTGCTGGTCAACGGCTATCTGATCGCCCAGGGCGAGGTGGTGGTGGTGAACGAGAAGTTCGGCATCCGCCTGACCGACATCGTGACGCCGTCCGAGCGTTTGCGCCGCGTGTCCAAACCATGACGCCTGACGCCATGCCCTCCTTCGCGCCAGCGCTGATGCTGCTGGTGCTGCTGTTGGCCGCGGCCTGGGGCGTGAAGTGGCTGCGCCAGCGTTACGCCATCGGTGGCCCGGCCGACGCGCAGGCCATCAAGGTCGTCAGCTCGCTGGCCGTGGGCCCGCAGCAACGGGTGGTGGTGCTGGAGCTGACCGAACCCGGCAGCCAGGCCAAACACCTGCTTACCGTGGGCGTGACGCCAGGGCAGATCACCACCCTGCACAGCACGCCCGTCGGTGCGCCCACCTACGCAGCGGTGGCCGCCGCCAAAGTGTCCAACCCATGAGCGCTTCCCCGCGTTTCACGCAGGCCGCCCGCTGGCTGCTGTCGCTGTTGGCGCTGCTGCCCGTGCTGGCCTGGGCGCAAACCGCACCCGGTGCCAACCTGCCGCTGGTGGTGGGCCAGGGCGCGGGCAGCGCCACCTACTCGGTGCCCATCCAGACGCTGCTGTTCTTCACCGCGCTGTCGTTTCTGCCGGCGGTGCTGTTGATGATGACGGGCTTCACCCGCATCGTCATCGTCTTGTCGCTGCTGCGCCAGGCCCTGGGCACGCAGGCCTCGCCGCCCAACCAGGTGATCGTGGGGCTGTCGCTGTTCCTCACCTTCTTTGTCATGGGGCCCACGCTCGACCGGGTCTACCAGGACGCCTACCAGCCCTACAGCACCAACACCATCAGTTTTGACCAGGCACTGGACCGCGCCCAGGTGCCGATGCGTGAATTCATGAAACGCCAGACGCGCCAGTCGGACTTCGAGCTGTTTGCCAAGCTGGGCAAGCTGCCCGCCGACACCACGGTGGACACCGCACCCTTCCGGGTGCTGGTGCCGGCCTTTGTCATCAGCGAGCTGAAAACCGCCTTCCAGATCGGCTTCATGATCTTCATTCCCTTTCTGGTCATCGACATGGTGGTGGCCAGCATCCTGATGTCGCTGGGCATGATGATGCTGTCGCCGGTGCTGGTGGCCCTGCCCTTCAAGCTCATGCTGTTTGTGCTGGCCGATGGCTGGAACCTGCTCATCGGCTCGCTCGCCGCGTCATTCGGGACATAGCCATGGACCCACAAGCCGTCCTCACCATCGGGCAGAACGCCCTGTTCATGCTGCTCATGGTGGCCGCCCCCGTGCTGGGCGTGGTGCTGGTGGTGGGCCTGGTGATCAGCCTGTTCCAGGCGCTCACGCAGATCAACGAGTCCACCCTGTCCTTCGTGCCCAAGCTGATCGCGGCGGTGGCGGTGTTTGCGCTGACCGGGCCGTGGATGCTGACCACCCTGGTCGAGTTCATCCGCCGAACGCTGCTGTCCATCCCCGACTACGCCATATAGGCCATGGTCACGTTCAGCGAAGCCCAGATCATGGCCTGGGTGTCGCCCATCTTCTGGCCGTTTCTGCGCGTGCTGGCGGTGTTCACCAGCGCGCCCATCTTCTCGTCGCGCAGCGTGCCCACGCGCACCAAGGTCGGCCTGGCGCTGGTGATCGCGCTGTGCCTGCAGCCCGGCCTGCCCACACAGTCGGTGATTTCGCTCAACGGCCCCGAGGCCTTTGGTGCCGTGGTGCAGCAGTTGGCCATCGGCATCGCCATCGGCTTGGCGGTGCGCATCGTGTTCGCAGCGGTCGAGATGGCGGGCGAGATCATCGGCCTGCAGATGGGCTTGAACTTCGCGGGCTTCTTCGACCCCACCACCAACTCGCAATCGAGCTCGGCCGGCCGCTTTTTCGGCAACCTGGCCATGATGCTGTTTGTGGTGCTGAACGGCCACCTGATGCTGATCCAGGCAGTCAACGCCAGCTTCACCACCTTTCCCATCGGCGGCGACCCGCTGGGCTCGCTGCGCACCCTGCGCCTGCACGAGCTGGGCGCCATCATCTTCACCTACGGCCTGTGGATCGCCCTGCCCATGATCGGCATGCTGCTGTTCATCAACGTGGTGCTGGGCATCATCTCGCGCATCGCGCCGCAGATGAACGTGTTCGCCATCGGTTTCCCGCTCACCCTTTCGGCCGGGCTGATCGGCATCGCGGTGACGGTGCCCATGCTCGAAGAGCCGGTGTTGCGGCTGATGCGGGTGGTGTCGGATATCTTTATCTAGGCGGGCGCGGCGGTCAGACGATGCCGTTGCGGATGGCGTACACCGTCATCTCGGCGTTGTTGCCCAGGCCCAGCTTCTCCAGCACACGGGCGCGGTACACGCTCACCGTCTTGGGGCTGAGCATCAACTCTTCGGCAATCTGCGACAGCTTCTTGCCGCTGGCGATTTTCTGCAGCGTCTGCAACTCGCGCTCCGACAGGGTGGTGTGCAGTTCCTCGTTGGCTGGCGCGGCCAGGTTGTTGGCCAGCAGCTCGGCAATCTGCGGCGTGATGTATTTGCGCCCCAGGGCCACCGCACGCACCGCCACCAGCAGCTCGGCCGGATCGCCGGCCTTGTTGAGGTAGCCCACCGCGCCGGCCTTGAGGCAGCGGATGGCGTACTGGTCTTCCGGGTACATCGAAACCATCAGCGACTTCACCGGCGGCCCCTGTTCGGCCAGCGAAGCCAGGATCTCCAGCCCGCTGCGACCGGGCAGGTTCACGTCCAGCAGCAACACGTCGCAGGGCTGCTTGCGCAGCACCTCGCGCAGGCTGGCATAACTGTCGGCCTCGCCCACCACCTGGATGTCGGTGGCCTCGCTCAGCGTATCGCGCACCCCGCGCCGCACCACCGCGTGGTCGTCGCACAACACCACCTTGATCATGATTCTTCTCCCGTGCCGAGTTTTTCGTTCGATGTGTGCGACAGCGGCACCGACAGGATCAGCGTCATGCCCTGGCCGGGCCCGGGGTTGACCACATCCAGCCAGCCGCCCACCGTCTGCGCGCGCTCGCGCAGGCCCAGCAAGCCAAAGGCCTGGGCCTTGGCCAGCGCCTCAGCACTGGCGCCCTGCCCGTTGTCCGACACCTCCAGCGTCAGAAAGCCCTCCAGGTCGCTCAACTCCAGCCGCACCTCGGTGGCGCCCGCGTGTTTGGCGATGTTGGTCAGCGCCTCCTGCGCCGTGCGGTAAGCGACCATTTCCACCTCGCGCGTCAGCTGCGGCATGTCGCCGGCGTGGCGCAGGCTGGTGCGTATGCCGGTGCGTTCGCTGAAACTTTGCACCAGCCATTCGATGGCGGCGATCAGCCCCTGGTCGAGCACCGCCGGGCGCAGGTTGCGCATGATGCGCTGGCTCGCGCCCAGGGCGTGTGCCACCATGGATTGCGCGGCTTCGACGTGGCCACGGGTTTCGTCGTCGGCCGCGCGCCGGCCCAACCAGGCCAGGTCGAGCCGGATGGCGGCCAGCGAACCGCCGATGTCGTCGTGGATTTCACGTGCGATGTCGGCACGTTCGCGGTCGATGCTGATTTGCAGGTGTTCGGTCAGCTCGGCCAGGCGCTGTTTGGAGGCCGCCAGTTCCAGCGCTGTCGATTCGCGCTCGAGCTTGATGCGGTGGTGCTCCAGCGCGCGCTGCACCACCATGGGCAGCCGGTTCAGCCGGTTTTTGTCCACGTAGTCGCTGACGCCGCGCACCATGGCATCGGCCACCACCGCCTCGCCAATCGCGCCCGACACCAGTACAAAGGGCAGGTCGATCTGCTCGGTGCGCATCCATTCCCAGGCATCGAGCCCGGAAAAACCGGCAAGGTGGTAATCGGCCAGCACCAGGTCGATGCCACCCCCGCGAAGTGCCATTTCGAAGCTTTCCAGGGTGTCAACGTGAAAAAGCTTGAAATGCCACCCGCTGCGCCCCAGAATATGACCGACCAGCTCGTGGTCGGCGAGGCTGTCCTCAAGGTGGAGTATGCTAAAGAAATTCAAAATAACGACCGATACGCCATTGGGAGGTATTCATTATGAAGATTATTTTCAATTTGGCGCGACCGTTGATCTCTATCAACGGGCCTCTTCGCTGACTGGGCGGCACGTCTTGGTGTCTGGTACAAACCATTCTTCATACTGAACGAGCCATGGAACCCACACCGCACCAGGACCGACGCCGCTGGGCTCGCGTCGATGACGTGCCGCAGTACGAGCCCCTGCCCGATCGCGCCACCGAACCCACCGTGGCCTTGACGCTGTCTGCCGTGGCCGATCTGCAGGACTCCCTGCTGGTGGCCATGAACGATCTCAAGCGGCTCGAAGGCCTGCTGGACCACGCCACCGGCAACCTGCTGGAGCGTTTCAACACCGCCATCAGCGCCTTGCAGGCCCTGCACGGCGACAGCGCCGAGACGCGCCAGATTGGCGAGTCCTTGCATCTGGCGGTGACGGAGTTGCAGTTTCACGACATGGCGTCGCAGCTGCTGGTGCACACCGGCAAGGTGCTCAAGGGTTGTGCGTACAAACTGGCCGAAGAGGCCATGGAACTGGAAGAGGACGAGCTGGGCGTGGTGGAGACCTGCCTGCCCGAGCGTCCCAACCCGGTCACGCAGAGCGAGATGGATGCGGGCTCGATCGAGCTGTTTTAATTTTCGAGAACGAGGTTCTTCATGCACTCTATATTGGCGGTCGACGATTCCGCATCGATGCGCAAGATGGTGTCCTTCACCCTGGTGGGTGCCGGCTTCAAGGTGGTGGAGGCCGTGGACGGCCAGGACGCCTACGAAAAAGCGCAAGGGCAGCACTTCGATCTGGTGCTGACCGACCAGAACATGCCCCGCATGGACGGCCTGGGCCTGACGCGCAAGCTGCGCGAGCACCCCAAATTCAAGAGCACGCCCATCCTGATCCTGACCACCGAGTCCAGCGATCAGATGAAGCAGGCCGGACGTCAGGCCGGTGCCACCGGCTGGTTGGTCAAACCCTTCGATCCGCACCGCCTCATCGAGGTCATCAACAAAGTGATCCGCTGACCGGCACCCTGCCGCCCGCCCACAGCCCACGGTGCGAATGCCATGACAGACGACAGCAAAAAAGACGACAGCTTTGACCTGACGCAGTTCTATCAGATCTTCTTCGAAGAGGCTGGTGAGAACCTGGAGACGATGGAGCAACAGCTGCTCGAACTCGACGTCGAGAACCCCGACGACGAGGAACTCAACGCCATCTTCCGGTGCGCCCACTCGATCAAAGGGGGTGCAGCCACCTTCGGTTTCGAGGACGTGGCCGAGATGACCCACCAGATGGAGTCGCTGCTGGACAAGCTGCGCCGCCATGAACTCACGCTGACCTCGCCCATGGTCGACGTGCTGCTGGAAGCCTCCGACGTGCTCAAGGGCCTGCTGGCCCGGCACCAGGGGCTGGACGCGCCCCCGGTGGAAACCGGCGATCTGGTGGCGCGCATCCGCGTGCTGGCCTCCGGCGGCGGCGCGGCACCAGTACCCGCACCGGCCAAGGCACCCCCTCCGCCGCCGCCCCCACCAGCCGCCGCACCGGTGGCCGCCAACGGGGAGCGCCGGCTCAAGGCCAGCATCGGCCCGCTGGACAAGGCCGACGAAGCCGACCCGATCAAGGAGCTGTTCCGCGACATCGCCGGCCTGGGCACGGTGACGGCCGAGTCCTTCGACAACCAGCACAAGGTCTTCGAGATCTCGACCAGCAGCAGCAACGACGACCTGCTGGACCTGTTCGCCTTCCATGTGGCCAAGGACAAGATCAAGCTGGAGCCGCTGGATGCCGCACCGGCACCTGAGCCCGCACCCGCGCCGGCCCCCTTCGTCAGCCAGAGCATGATCCCGGTGTCGTCCGACCGGCCCGCCAGCGGCGACATCGAACAGGGCTATGGCCTGTACGCCGGTGCGCCGGGCAGCCCGATCGCCAACCACAGCCGCTCCGATTCCGGTGAAGTCACCCGCAACGACGACCTGATCCAGGGCTACGGCCTGTTTGCCG
Organism: Hydrogenophaga sp.; assembly: GCA_030696525.1. Taxonomy (GTDB): domain Bacteria; phylum Pseudomonadota; class Gammaproteobacteria; order Burkholderiales; family Burkholderiaceae_C; genus Hydrogenophaga. The sequence continues at coordinate 7,423 of JAUYSB010000192.1, forward strand.
GTGCGCCGGGCAACCCGCACACCCACGAAAGCCACACCGCCGCGCACGAGGCCGCCATCCAGGCCGCCACCGCGCCCGCCGGCGGCGCCAAGGCCGGGGCCAAACCCGCTGCCGCCGCCACGCTGGAAACCACCACCCTGCGGGTGTCGGTGAGCAAGATCGACCAGCTCATCAACCAGGTGGGCGAGCTGGTGATCACCCAGGCCATGCTGGCGCAGAACAGCCGCATCCTCGACCCCTCGCTCAACCAGCAGCTGCTGGCCGGCCTGGCCGATCTGGAGCGCAACACGCGCGACCTGCAGGAATCGGTGATGTCCATCCGCATGATTCCCATGTCGGTGGTGTTCAGCCGCTTCCCGCGCATGCTGCGCGACCTGGCCAGCAAGCTGAGCAAGAAGGTGGAGTTCGTCACCCACGGCGAAGCCACCGAGCTGGACAAGGGTCTGGTGGAAAAGATCACCGACCCGCTGACCCACCTGATCCGCAACAGCTGCGACCACGGCATCGAGATGCCGGCCGACCGCCTGCAGGCCGGCAAGCCCGAGACCGGCACCATCACGCTGTCGGCCTCCCACCAGGGCGGCTCCATCCTGATCGAGGTGCGCGACGACGGCAAGGGCCTGAACCGCCAGAAGCTCATCAACAAGGCGCGTGAGCGTGGCATCGAGGCGTCCGACAGCATGCCCGACAGCGAGGTCTGGCAACTGATCTTCGCGCCCGGGTTCTCCACCGCCGAACAGGTGACCGACGTGTCGGGCCGTGGCGTGGGCATGGACGTGGTGAAAAAGAACATCGCCTCGCTCGGCGGCTCGGTCGATATCGACACCTCCGAAGGCTATGGCATGAGCGTCAAGGTGCGCCTGCCGCTGACGCTGGCCATCATGGACGGCATGTCGGTGCGGGTGGGCAACGAGGTCTACATCCTGCCCCTGGCCTCGGTGGTCGAGTCCTTCCAGGTCAAGGCCGGCGACATCAACACCGTGGCCCAGGGTGGCCAGCTGGTGAAGGTGCGCGAAGAGTACATGCCGGTGATCGAGATCGACCGCATCTTCCAGGTGCCGCGCGGCGGCGAAGCCAACGGTGCCAACTCGCTGATGGTGGTGGTGGAGTCCGACGGTTCGCGCGTGGCGCTGATGGTGGACGAGCTGCTGGGCCAGCAACAGGTGGTGATCAAGAACCTGGAGTCCAACTACAAGAAGGTGCCCAACATCTCGGGCGCCACCATCCTGGGTGACGGCCGTGTGGCGCTGATCCTGGACACCTCGGGCCTGGTGCGGCGCAACCGCCAGTGAGCACCGACATGGTCGCCGCAGCATCGAAAGCACACCATGTCCGATGACGACAGCGGACCGGTCGCCCAGGGGCGGGAGTTTGCCTGGACCAACCAGGACTTCACCCGCATCAAGGGCCTGATCTACAAACACGCCGGCATCAACCTGCACGACGGCAAACACGCCATGGTGTACAGCCGCGTCTCGCGCCGTCTGCGCGAGACCGGGCACAGCAGCTTCAAGGGCTACCTCGACGCGCTGGAACAGCAGCACACGGGGCCCGAGTGGCAGGAGTTCGTCAACGCGCTGACGACCAACCTGACCTCCTTCTTCCGCGAAAACCACCACTTCATCGAGCTCGACAAGCTGATCCGCTCCAAGCCGCCCACCCACGAGTGGAAGGTGTGGTGCAGCGCGGCCTCCACCGGCGAGGAGCCCTACTCCATCGCCATCACCCTGGCCGATGCGCTGGGCACCGAGGGGCGCTTCCGCATTTTTGCCAGCGACATCGACACCAAGGTGCTGAGCACCGCGTCGCGCGGGGTGTACAAGCTTGAAGGCATCAAGGGCCTGAGCACCGCCCAGCTGCAGAAGTATTTCCTCAAGGGCAAGGGCGCCAACGCCGGTTATGCGCGCGTCAAGCCCGAGCTGCAGCGGCACATCGACTTCTTCACGCTCAACCTCATCCAGGACAACTGGTCGCTCAAAGAGCAGTTCGACGTGGTGTTCTGCCGCAATGTGATGATCTACTTCGATGCCGCCACCCAGCGCCAGGTGCTGGGGCGCATCCACCGCGTGATGAAGGACCACGGCACGCTGTTTGTGGGCCACGCCGAGAACTTCAGCGACGCCCGCACCCTGTTTGCCTTGCGCGGCAAGACCGTGTACGAAAAAGTCTAGAACCGGGCGCCCCCATGCACAACACCGCTGCCCACCTGCAGACCCTCAAGACCTCGTCGCGCAAAGCCGGCGAGGCGTCCTTCTTTTTCCACGACCACCATTTCAAGGCCAACGCGGTCAAGATCCTGCCGGGCGAATACTTCGTGTCGGACGAAGGCATCGTCATCATGACGGTGCTGGGCTCGTGTATCGCCGCCTGCATCTGGGACTCGCAGCGCCGCATCGGCGGCATGAACCACTTCATGCTGCCCGAGGGCACGCCGCTGGACGCCTCGGGGCGCTACGGTTCGTATGCGATGGAGCTGCTGATCAACGAGATGATCAAGATGGGCTCGCGGCGCGAGAACATGCAGGCCAAGGTGTTTGGCGGTGGTCAGGTCATCCACAGCTTCACCACCATGAACGTGGGCGAGCGCAACACCAAGTTCGTGATGGACTACCTGCAGACCGAGCGCATTCCCATCGTCTCCAAGGACGTGCTGGACATCTACCCGCGCAAGGTGGTGTTTTTTCCGGTTTCGGGCAAGGCCATGGTCAAACGGCTGGCACACTCGCACCCGGACAAACTCGAAACCCAGGAGCGCGCCGGCAACGTCGCCAACGTGGTGCAATCCACCGCCGGCGGCTCGGTCGACCTGTTCTGATCCCCTGACTGACCGATGAGCAAGATCAAAGTGGTGGTCGTCGATGACTCGGCGCTGGTGCGCAGCCTGCTGGCCGAGATCATCAACCGCCAGCCCGACATGGCCTGCATTGGCACGGCCAACGACCCGCTGGCCGCGCGCGAGATGATCCGCGAGCTCAACCCCGACGTGATCACGCTGGACGTGGAAATGCCCAAGATGGATGGGCTGGAGTTCCTCTCGCGCCTGATGAAGCTGCGTCCCATGCCGGTGCTGATGGTGTCCACCCTGACCGAACAGGGCGCCGACATCACCATGCGCGCGCTGGAAATGGGCGCGGTGGACTTTGTGGCCAAGCCGCGCATCGGCGTCTCCAGCGGCCTGCGCGAACTCGGCGACGAGATCGTGGACAAGCTGCGCATCGCGGCCAAGGCCCAGGTGCGGCGCCTGACCACGCCAGCACCGACGGCCGCCAGCGGTGCCGGCGCGGCCGCACCTGCCGCCAGCCGGCCGTTCGGGCGCCTGTCCACCGAAAAGGTGATCGTCATTGGTGCCTCCACCGGCGGCACCGAGGCCATCAAGGAAATCCTGGTGCGTTTGCCGGCCGACTCGCCGGCCATCGTCATCACCCAGCACATGCCGCCGGGCTTCACCACCAGCTTTGCCGCGCGGCTCGACAGCCTGTGCCGCATCTCGGTGTCGGAGGCGCGCAACGGCGACCGCATCCTGCCCGGCCACGCCTACATCGCACCGGGCGGCCTGCAGTTCCGCATCGACCGCAGCGGCGCCAATTACGTGGCGGTGGTGGAAGACACGCCGCCGGTCAACCGGCACAAGCCTTCGGTGGAGGTGCTGTTCAAATCAGCGGCCAAGGTGCTGGGCCCCAACGCCTATGGCGTCATGCTCACCGGCATGGGCGCCGACGGCGCCACCGCGATGAAAGAAATGCGCGACGCCGGCAGCTACAACTACGTGCAGGACGAGGCCAGCTGTGTGGTGTTTGGCATGCCCAAGATGGCCATACAGGCCGGCGCGGCCAACGAAGTGCTGCCGCTGCTGCAGATTGCCGACGCACTGACCGAGCGCATTCGCGCCTCGGGTGGCGCGGTGCGGCACCGCATCTGACGCGGAAACCGCTGGGCTCAGACCTCGATGTCGATGAAGGTGCCCGGGCTGGTGGGCGGCTTGCCGCCTTCAGGCAGCATGTAAGGCGTTTCGTTGACCGGAATCTCGGTGCGCGGGCCCTCGGGCGACGCGGCTTCTGGGTTGCTTTTGGCGGTCAGGGCGTCCACGGCGGCGCGGCTGGCCTTCCAGAGGTTGGGAATGAACTCCTCGATTTGCTGGTCCAGCGCCTGTTCGACGGCCGATTTCGGCTCGGCCGGCAATTCACCCTTGAAACGCACGGCCGCGTTCAGTGCTTCGGTGGGCGTGGCCTGCAGGTTTTTGGGCAGATCGGCCTGCACCGCTTCGCTCGGCCCCGCCACCGGCGGCAGGCTGGACGGCAGGTAGGTGACCTGCGTGCCCGTGCCTTCGCCCGAAGGGATGTTGACCACAGCGCTGGCGCCGTTTTCGCGGCCCGCCGTGGGGCTGACCCGCCCAGCCGTGACCGGCGGCGGCGGGTTCGCCACCGGCGTTTGCTGGGGCCTGGGCCCCACGCCAATCGATGATATGGTCAGCATGATGTTCTCCTTGCTGGACGGATACAGTCGACGGATTACCGCCGTTCCCTCAGGTTATCGGAGTCTTGAGGCAGGGCTTTAGGCTTTTTTTTGACATTTTTGTTTTCGAGATGCAAAACACGCTTTTTCAACGCCCCTGGCGCGTGAACACCCGTGCCGCCCTGTGGTGGGCGGCGATGGCCCTGGTGCTGTGGGGCGCCTGGCGCCAGTACGGCGGGTTGGGCCTGCTGCTGGCCTTCAGCATGCTGATGTTCTGGCTCACCATCCAGTTCAGCCAGACCATGCGGGTGCTCAAGCGCGCTGCCGGCCAGCCCAAGGGCACGGTGGCGCACGCGCTGAAACTGCACATCAAGCTCAAGCCCGGCATGAAGCTGCTGAGCGTGATCGGTCTGACCGGCAGCCTGGGCGAGATGCTGTCGGAGCCCGACACGCAGCCCGAGGTGTTCCGCTGGACCGACGACGGCGACTCCCACGTCACCTGCGAATTCAGGAACGGCCGGCTCGCCCGCTGGGAGCTGGTTCGTCCGCCAGAGCAACCCGAAAGTTCTCCCGATCGCTCTTCCGGAGGCGCTTCGGGTGGCGCGCCGTAAAATCCGCAGTTCGACT
>JAUYSB010000024.1 GCA_030696525.1 Hydrogenophaga sp.
TGCTGGGCTTGCAGGTGCCCATCCGCGCGCAGTACATCCGCGTGATGTTCAGCGAGATCACCCGCCTGCTCAACCACCTGATGTGGCTGGGCTCGCACGGCAACGACTGCGGCAGCTCCACCATCCTGATCTACGCCTTCCGCGAGCGCGAAGATCTGTTCGACATGTACGAGGCGGTGTCGGGTGCGCGCATGCACGCGGCCTACTTCCGCCCCGGCGGCGTCTACCGCGACCTGCCGGACACCATGCCGCAGTACCGCGTCAGCAAGATCAAGAACGCCAAGGCGCTGGCGCAGATGAACGAGAACCGCCAGGGTTCGCTGCTCGATTTCATCGACGATTTCACGAAGCGTTTCCCGACCTACCTGGCCGAGTACCACACGCTGCTGACCGACAACCGCATCTGGAAACAGCGCACGGTGGACGTCGGCATCATGGCGCCCGAGCGCGCCATCAACCTGGGTCTGACCGGCCCCATGCTGCGCGGCTCTGGCATCGCGTGGGATCTGCGCAAGAAGCAGCCCTACGACGTGTACGACCGCATGGAATTCGACATTCCAGTGGGCAAGACTGGCGACAGCTACGACCGTTATCTTGTCCGCATGGAAGAGATGGCCCAGTCCAACCGCATCATCCAACAGTGTGTGACGTGGCTGCGCGCGAACCCGGGCCCGGTCATCACCGACAACCACAAGGTGGCGCCGCCTTCGCGCGAAGCGATGAAGTCGAGCATGGAAGAGCTGATCCACCACTTCAAGCTCTTCACCGAAGGTTTCCACGTGCCCGAAGGCGAGGCCTATGCGGCGGTGGAACACCCCAAGGGCGAGTTCGGCATCTACCTCGCCAGCGACGGCGCCAACAAGCCCTACCGCCTGAAGATCCGTCCACCGGGTTTTGTGCACCTGGCCGCACTCGACGAGCTGGCCCGTGGCCACATGCTGGCCGACGCGGTGGCCATCATCGGCACGCTGGACATTGTTTTTGGGGAAATCGACCGATGATCACCGATTCCACCCGCGCGCGTTTTGACCGCGAAGTCGCCAAGTACCCGCCCGAGCAGGCGCAGTCGGCCGTCATGGCCTGCCTGGCCATCGTGCAGCAGGAGCAGGGTTTTGTCAGCACCGACGCCGAGCGCGAGATTGCCGAGTACCTCGGCATGGCGCCCATGGCCGTGCACGAGGTCACGACCTTCTACAACATGTACAACCAGCGGCCGGTGGGCAAGTTCAAGCTCAACGTCTGCACCAACCTGCCGTGCCAGTTGCGCGACGGCCAGAAGGCCTTGCATTACCTCGAAGGCAAGCTGGGCGTGCACATGGGCGAAACCACGGCCGACGGCCTGTTCACCCTGCAGCAAAGCGAATGCCTGGGTGCCTGCGCCGATGCGCCGGTGATGCTGGTCAACGACCGCCACATGTGCAGCTTCATGAGCAACGACAAACTCGATCAGCTGATCGAAGGTCTCAAGACGGTGGAGGGCAAGTGATGAACGCCAACCAGGTGCTCAACCAGTTCCTCGCCACCGGCGTGCAGACCTGTTTCCACGACCGCCACATCGAGCCTCAGATCTACGCCGGTCTGAACGGCAGCAACTGGGGCCTCAAGGATTACGAAGCGCGCGGCGGCTACCAGGCCCTGCGCAAGATCCTGGGCAAGGACGGCGCGGCGCCCAACGCCGAAACCGGCGTGTCCGGTATGACGCAGGACCAGGTCATCGCCACCGTCAAGGAATCGGCCTTGCGCGGCCGTGGCGGCGCGGGTTTCCCGTCTGGCCTGAAGTGGAGCTTCATGCCGCGCCAGTTCCCGGGCCAGAAATACCTGGTCTGCAACTCCGACGAAGGCGAGCCCGGCACCTGCAAGGACCGCGACATCCTGATGTACAACCCCCACATCGTCATCGAAGGCATGGCGATCGCCGCCTACGCGATGGGCATCAACGTGGGCTACAACTACATCCACGGCGAGATTTTCCAGGTCTACGAACGCTTTGAAGCTGCGCTGGAAGAAGCGCGTGCCGCCGGCTACCTGGGCAACAACATCATGGGCAGTGACTACAGCTTCCAGCTGCACGCCTTCCATGGTTTTGGCGCCTACATCTGCGGCGAGGAAACCGCGCTGCTTGAGTCGCTGGAAGGCAAAAAAGGCCAGCCGCGTTTCAAGCCTCCTTTCCCGGCCAGCTTCGGCCTCTATGGCAAGCCGACCACCATCAACAACACCGAGACCTTCGCGGCCGTGCCCTGGATCATCCGCAACGGCGGCCAGGCCTACCTCGAATGTGGCAAGCCCAACAACGGCGGCACCAAGATCTTCTCGGTCAGCGGTGACGTCGAGCGCCCAGGCAACTACGAGATTCCGCTGGGCACCCCGTTTGCCAAGCTGCTGGAGCTCGCCGGTGGTGTGCGCAAGGGCCGCACGCTCAAGGCGGTGATCCCGGGTGGGTCGTCGTCGCCGGTGCTGCCTGCACACATCATGATGGAATGCACGATGGACTACGACTCCATCGCCAAAGCCGGCTCCATGCTGGGCTCGGGCGCCCTCATCGTGATGGACGACACCCGCTGCATGGTCGAGTCGCTCAAGCGCCTGTCCTACTTCTACATGCACGAAAGCTGCGGCCAGTGCACCCCCTGCCGCGAAGGCACGGGCTGGCTGTTTCGCCTCGTCGAGCGCATCCACGGCGGCCAGGGCAAGGCAGCCGACATGGCGGTGCTGGACAACGTGGCCGAGAGCATCATGGGTCGCACCATCTGCGCCCTGGGCGACGCGGCGGCCATGCCGGTGCGCGCCATGATCAAGCACTTCCGTCCCGAGTTCGAGCACTTCATCGAACACAAGACGTCCCTGGTGAAGACGGCCGCCTGAGCGCGTGTCACCTGCGTGAGAACACAACATGGTTGAAATCGAACTCGACGGCAAGAAGGTGGACATCGCCCCCGGCAGCATGATCATGCATGCGGCCGAAAAGGCGGGTACCTACATTCCCCATTTCTGCTACCACAAGAAGCTTTCCATTGCGGCCAACTGCCGCATGTGCCTGGTGGACGTGGAAAAGGCGCCCAAGCCCATGCCGGCCTGCGCCACCCCCGTCACGCAAGGCATGATCGTTCGCACCAAGAGCGACAAGGCGATCAAGGCGCAGCAGTCGGTGATGGAGTTTCTGCTCATCAACCACCCGCTGGACTGCCCCATCTGCGACCAGGGCGGTGAGTGCCAGCTGCAGGATCTGGCCGTTGGCTACGGTGCCGGCAAATCGCGCTACGAAGAAGAAAAGCGCGTGGTGTTCCACAAGGACGTGGGCCCGCTGATCTCCATGGAGGAGATGAGCCGCTGCATCCATTGCACCCGCTGTGTGCGTTTCGGCCAGGAAGTGGCCGGCGTGATGGAGCTGGGCATGTCGCACCGCGGCGAACATGCCGAGATCGAGACCTTTGTCGGCCAGTCGGTGGACTCCGAGTTGTCGGGCAACATGATCGACATCTGTCCGGTGGGCGCGCTGACCAGCAAGCCCTTCCGCTACAGCGCCCGCACCTGGGAACTGTCGCGCCGCAAGTCGGTGAGCCCTCATGATTCCACCGGCGCCAACCTCGTCGTCCAGGTCAAAAACCACCAGGTCATGCGCGTGGTGCCGCTGGAGAATGAGGCCGTCAACGAATGCTGGATCGCCGACCGCGACCGCTTCAGCTACGAAGCCCTCAACGGCGACCAGCGCCTGACCGCGCCCATGCTCAAGCAGGGCGGCGAATGGAAGACGGTGGACTGGCAGACCGCGCTGGAATACGTGGCCAATGGCCTCAAGCAGATCAAGAACGACTTCGGCGCACAGGCCATCGGCCTGCTGGCCAGCCCGCACAGCACCGTGGAAGAACTGGCCCTGGCCGGTGCCCTGGTGCGCGGCCTGGGCAGCGCCAACATCGACCACCGCCTGCGCCATGCCGATTTTGGCAACAGCAGCGGCGCGGCCAACAACGCACCTGCGGTGCGGTGGCTGGGCACGTCCATCGCGTCGTTGTCCAATCTGCAGCGCGTGCTGGTGGTGGGCTCCAACCTCCGCAAGGACCATCCGCTGTTTGCCCAGCGCATCCGCCAAGCGGCGCGCAAGGGCGCGCAGGTGAATGCGGTCAACAGCCGTGTCCACGACTGGGCCTTGCCCGTGGCCAACACCTTGGTGGCCGACAGCGGCGTGTGGGTGCAGGCGTTGGCGCAGATCGCGGCGTCCATCGCCCGCGAGAAGGGCATCACTTCGCCCTGGAACGTGGCCACTCACGTCGAGTCAGACGCCATCGCGCGTTCGCTGCTGGGTGGTGAGCGCAAGGCCGTGTTGCTGGGCAACGCGGCGGCTCACCACGCCTTTGCCGCCAGCCTGCTGGCCGTGGCGCAATGGATTGGCGAACAGACCGGCGCCTCGGTGGGCTACCTCACCGAAGCCGCCAACACCGTGGGCGCGCAGTGGGTGGGTGCCCTGCCAGGTGCAGGCGGCCAGAACGCTGGCCAGATGCTGGCCGGTGGTCTCAAGGCCTTACTGCTGCTCAACAACGAACCCGCCTTCGACAGCGCCGCAGGCGCGGCGGGGCTGAAGAGCGCCGACATGGTGGTCAGCTTCAGCCCTTTCAAGGCCAACATGGACGTGGCCGATGTGCTGCTGCCCATCGCGCCCTGGACCGAAACCCCGGGCAGCTTCGTCAACGCCGAAGGCCTGCTGCAGAGCTTCTACGCCGTGGCCCGCCCGCTGGGCGACACCCGCCCTGCATGGAAGGTCTTGCGCGTGCTGGGCAACCTGCTGACACTGCCGGGCTTCAACCAGGAAACCGCGCAAGATGTGCTGGCCGAGCTGCTGGCCCAGCGTGGCCTGGCCGGCCAGAAGGCGCCGCTGCAGCTGCCGGCCGCTGCGCTGAACAACAGCACCTCGGTGGCCGCTGATCTGTCGCCTGTGTTGGGCCAGCCGGCGCAAGCCAGCATCTACCAGCTCGACGGCACGGTGCGCCGCGCGCCGTCGCTGCAACTCACCGCTGACGCGCGTGCCGCGCAGGAGGCCCTGGCATGATCGACGCGATGTACAACGGCGGCCTGGGGTTGTTTGCTGCGTATTGGTGGACGGGCATCGTCTGGCCGGTGCTGTGGGCCCTGATCAAGATCGTGGCCGTGTTGGCCCCCCTGATGGGCGCGGTGGCCTACCTCACGCTGTGGGAGCGCAAGCTGCTGGGCTGGATTCAGGTGCGCCACGGGCCCAACCGCGTGGGCCCCATGGGTTTGCTGCAGCCGATTGCCGACGCGCTGAAGCTGCTGACCAAGGAATTGATTCAGCCGACCGCTGCGGCCAAGGGCCTGTTCCGCCTCGGCCCCATCATGGCCATCATGCCGGCACTGGCCGCGTGGGTGGCCATCCCCTTTGGTCCCGACGCCATCCTGGCCAACGTCAACGCTGGCCTGCTGCTGATCATGGCCATCACCTCCATCGAGGTCTATGGTGTGATCATTGCCGGCTGGGCGTCCAACTCCAAGTACGCCTTCCTGGGCGCGCTGCGTGCCTCGGCCCAGATGGTCAGCTACGAAATCGCCATGGGCTTCTGCCTGGTGGTGGTCATCATGGTTTCGGGCAGCCTGCACCTCGGCGAGATCGTCGCCGCGCAAGGCCGTGGCATGGCCGCTGATGACGGACTGACCTTCCTGTCCTGGAACTGGCTGCCGCTGCTGCCCATCTTCATGGTCTACCTGATATCGGGCGTGGCAGAAACCAACCGCCACCCCTTCGACGTGGTTGAAGGTGAGGCCGAGATCGTGGCCGGGCACATGGTCGAGTACTCGGGCATGGGCTTTGCCATCTTCTTCCTGGCCGAATACGCCAGCATGTGGCTGGTGTCCATCCTGGCCGCGCTGATGTTCCTGGGCGGCTGGCTGCCCCCCATCGACAGCGCGCTGTTCAACTGGATTCCCGGCTGGATCTGGCTCGGCATCAAGACCTTCCTGGTTGTGTCCATGTTCATCTGGATACGCGCCACCTTCCCGCGCTTCCGCTACGACCAGATCATGCGTCTGGGCTGGAAGATCTTCATTCCGGTCACGTTGGTGTGGCTGCTGGTGATCGGCGGCTGGATGATTTCGCCATGGAACATCTTCAAATAAAGGGAGCAAAAGAATGACCGCTGCTTCCATCAAGGACTTCGTGTCCTCCTTCATGCTGGCCGAGCTCTTCAAGGGCATGGCCCTGACCGGCAAGTACATGTTCCGTCGCAAGGTGACGGTGCAGTTCCCCGAGGAAAAGACGCCGCTGTCGCCGCGTTTTCGCGGTTTGCACGCGCAGCGCCGTTACGAGAACGGTGAAGAGCGCTGTATTGCCTGCAAGCTGTGCGAGGCCGTGTGCCCGGCCATGGC
>JAUYSB010000071.1 GCA_030696525.1 Hydrogenophaga sp.
CCGTTGGCTGGACGTGGCCGGTTCTGGCCAGGTGCACCCCAACGTGGTGCGCAACATGGGCCTGGACCCGCAGCGTTTCATCGGCTTAGCCATCGGCATGGCCCCCGACCGCCTGACCATGCTGCGTTATGGCGTCAATGACCTGCGCCTGTTTTTTGATGGCGACGTGCGTTTCCTGTCGCAGTTCCAATAACAAGCCACGAGCAAGACCATGCAATTCCCCGAATCCTGGCTGCGCGCGTTCTGCAACCCGCCGCTGAACACCCAGCAACTGGCCGACACCCTGACCATGGCCGGCCTGGAAGTCGAAGAACTCCAGCCCGTGGCCCCACCGTTTGATAAGGTGGTGGTGGGCGAGATCAAGGCCGCCGAACAACACCCCAACGCCGACCGCCTGCGTGTGTGCCAGGTCGATGCGGGGCAGGGCGGTGCGCTGCTGCAAATCGTGTGTGGTGCGCCCAACGCCCGTGTGGGCATCAAGGTGCCGGTGGCCCTGGTGGGTGCGGAACTGCCGCCCGGTGAAGATGGCAAGCCCTTTGCCATCAAGGCCGCCAAACTGCGCGGCGTGGACAGCGCCGGCATGTTGTGTTCGGCGCGCGAGCTCAAATTGTCGGAAGACCACGGTGGCCTGCTGGAACTCGATGGCGATGCGCCCATCGGCCAGAACATCCGCGAGCACCTGCGCCTGGATGACACGCTGTTCACCCTCAAGCTCACGCCCAACCTGGCGCATTGCCTGAGCGTGTACGGCATCGCACGCGAGCTGTCGGCTTTGACCGGCGCCCCGTTGTTGACGCCCAACTTCCCCGTTGTGCCCGTGACCCTGCCGGCCACCGACCGCCTGGCCGTCAAGGTCAGCGCGCCCGACCTGTGCGGTCGCTTCTCGGGCCGCATCGTGCGTGGCGTCAACACCAAGGCGCAGACGCCGGCCTGGATGGTCGAGCGCCTGGCGCGCTGCGGCCAGCGCAGCGTCTCGCCGCTGGTGGACATCTCCAACTACGTGATGTTCGAGTTCGGCCGGCCCTCGCACATTTTTGACCTCGACAAAATCCACGGTGGCCTGGACGTGCGCTGGGGCCAAGCGGGCGAACAGCTCAAGCTGCTCAACGGCAACACCATCGCGGTGGATGAGAAGGTCGGCGTGATCGCCGATCACGTTCAAGTGGAATCGCTGGCGGGCATCATGGGTGGCGACGCCACGGCCGTGTCCGACGACACCAGCAACGTGTTTGTGGAAGCCGCCTTCTGGTGGCCGCAGGCCGTGGCCGGCCGTTCGCGCCGCTACAACTTCAGCACCGACGCCGGCCACCGCTTCGAACGCGGTGTGGATCCGTCTACCACGGTGGAGCACATCGAGCGCATCACCCAGCTCATCATCGACATCTGTGGTGGCCAGGCCGGCCCCATGGACGACCAGGTGGTCAATGTCCCGCAGGCCAAGCCCGTGGCCCTGCGCGCCGCGCGCGCGGCCAAGGTCATCGGCATGCCGGTGTCCGTGCAGCAATGCGCCGATTCCCTGCAACGCCTGGGCCTGCCGGTGTCGGTGGCAGGCGATGTGGTCACGGTCACGCCGCCGCCCTTCCGCTTCGACCTCACGCTTGAAGAAGACCTGATCGAAGAGGTGGCGCGTGTCATCGGCTACGAGCAGCTGCCGACCACGCCGCCACTGGCGCCCATCACCGCCAAGATCCGCCCCGAAGCCAAGCGCGGCCCCTTCGCCGTGCGCCGCCACATTGCGCAACTGGGCTACCAGGAAACCATCAACTTCAGCTTCGTTGAAGAACGCTGGGAACACGATCTGGCCGGCAACGCCGACCCGATCAAACTGCTGAACCCCATTGCCAGCCAGATGAATGTGATGCGTTCGTCTCTGGTGGGCAGCCTGGTGCATGTGTTGCGCTTCAACCTGGCGCGCAAGGCCGAGCGCGTGCGCGTGTTCGAGCTGGGACGCGTGTTCAGCAAGGACGCCAGCGTGCCCGACAGCGACGTCAGCGTGGCCGGCTTTGCCCAGCCCATGCGTGTGGCCGGCCTGGCCTACGGCGACGTGGCGCCGCTGCAGTGGAGCAGCGAGGCCGCGCGCAAGGTCGATTTCTTCGACGTCAAAGGTGACGTGCAGGCGCTTCTGGCGCCGCGCCGTGCCACCTTCGAGCCCGCCACCCACCCGGCCATGCACCCCGGTCGTTGCGCCCGCGTGCTGGTCGATGGCCAGGCCATCGGTTTTGTGGGCGAACTGCACCCGAAATGGCGGCAGGCCTACGAGTTGCCGCAGGCGCCCGTGCTGTTCGAACTCGCGCTCGACGCCGTGCTTGCACGCGACGTGCCGGTGGCCCAGCCGGTGGCACGCCACCAGGCGGTGGAGCGTGACATCGCTTTGGTGGTGAACGAAGGCGTTACACACGCCGCGCTGTTGCAGGCCATCGAATCGGCGGCCGTGGGCGGCGTGTTGCGCCAGGCCACGCTGTTCGACGTGTACCGACCCAAGGCAGGCCAGGACAATGTGGCCGTGGCCGCAGGTGAAAAGAGCCTGGCCGTGCGCCTGGTCTTCAACAAGCTGGATGCCACGCTGACCGAAGAAGAAATCGACGCCGCCGTGTCGGCCGTGCTGGCCGCTGCGCACGAGCGCCTGGGCGCGCGCCTGCGTGCCTGACACAAAGGGAGGAGACACCCATGAGCGAACCTGTCGATCACATCGAAACGCCGGCGCTGACCAAGGCCCAACTGGCCGACATGCTGTTCGACCAGATCGGTTTGAACAAGCGCGAGTCCAAAGACATGGTCGATGCCTTCTTCGATCTCATCGCCGACGACCTGGTGGATGGCAAAGACGTGAAGATTTCCGGCTTCGGCAACTTCCACATCCGCACCAAGGCCGCCCGCCCGGGACGCAACCCGCGCACCGGCGAGCCGGTGGCCATCGAAGCCCGGCGCGTCGTCACCTTCCATGCCAGCCCCAAGCTCAAGGAGCAGGTGCAGGCCACGGTGGGTGGTGTGCCCGCTGCGGGTGACCCCGCCTGATGACCGCCAGGTGGTGGTACAGCCACAGTTGATGCAACACTTTTGCGTCGCCGGGCCAGTTGGAGTAGATTCCAAGGTTTGGTTCGTACCGCGTTGATTCCAATGGAAATCCAGCTCCCACCCATTCCGGCCAAGCGCTACTTCACCATCGGTGAGGTGGGCGAGCTGTGTGGCGTCAAACCGCACGTGCTGCGTTACTGGGAGCAGGAGTTCACGCAACTGCGCCCCATGAAGCGCCGCGGCAACCGCCGCTACTACCAGCACCACGAAGTGCTCATGATCCGGCGCATCCGCGAACTGCTGTACGACCAGGGTTTCACCATCAGCGGTGCGCGCAACCGGCTGCAGGAGCTGGCCCAGCTGGAGCGCGACAAGAAGCGCCCCAGTGACGACAGCGTGGCCATCGGTGGCATGGAAGTGCTCGAAGTCGACACCGCCGCCATGAACGAAAGCGACCCCTTCGAAGCCATGCAAAAACTCGCGACTTCCCAAGACGCGGTCGATGCCCTGCAGCACGTGCGCAGCGAATTGTTGTCCATTCGCGATTTACTCACCCAACCCGCCAGGTAAGGCGGTAAAACACGCTATAATTTGAGGCTTGTCGGCGTGTAGCGCAGCCTGGTAGCGCACTTGCATGGGGTGCAAGGGGTCGCGAGTTCGAATCCCGCCACGCCGACCATTAAAATCAAGGACTTAGCTTCGAAAGAGGCTAAGTCTTTTTCTTTTTTCTGCTCTAGCGGTACGGTTAGCGGTACGGTTTGGCAACAGCAGCCGTACCGCCAGCGGTTAGAACTATTCGACGCTCACCCGCACTTCCTGCCGAGCTCTGCCCCTGAACGGACGCATATCCAGCCCCTGCAAGACGGGAATTTTCTTGTAGTCCACGGCGCCCTGCTTCCAGTACCGGCTGACTGTCACCCCTGCACCCGACTCCTTTGGGTGCTCAGCCAAGGCCACCAGCGCCTGTCGGGCCTGTTCCAGCTGATCCGCCACCGCATCCGACTGCCGCTTAAGCTCGGCATACCGCTGGGCAGCCTCCTGCCACGCCTGATCGGTCCGAACCCGCGTATCGGCGTCAGACAGCACTGGTGGCGTGTCGGCATTCAGATGCGGCTGAAACCCGTCCCAGGCCGCTCTGATGGCGTCCATGAGGGCCTCGTCGCGGTCGATGCTGACCAGCACCCCTCTGGTGCCGTCAAAGACCCACAGGTGCGCTGTCTGGGCGCCACTGACCATGAGCTGGTGCTGGACCTGAATCCGATAGTGCATGGGCACCTGACCTGCAAGAGCGTCCTGCCACAGGTCTGAGCGGGTTCCACGCACCGGGCACTTGATCTCCAGCACCAGGTCACCTTCGAGCGTCATGCCGTCCAGGCTGGCGCTGTACTCACCCGCCTCAAGAACCAGAGGTTGCATGACCAGTCCGGTCTGTTCTTCGTAGGCAGCACGGGCCAGCGGCTCCAGATCGGTGCCGCGCTGCATGGCCGGTGTCACTGTTGTCTCCTGCCGACCAGTCTTGGCCAGCCAGAGCTGGTACGGCGTCATCCAAGGGCTGGCTCCCATGACTGCGGCCGACTCGGATGCGTTGCGCTTGGCGCAGCGATAAGCCAGCCACTCGGGGCTGCCCTGTTGCAGCTGGACGATGACGGGGGTGGGAATGTCGTTGAGGTTCATGATGTGCTCCAAAGAAAAAGAAAGCACGGGGCAGCCAACCTGGTTTTGTCGGTTCTGTAGGTGCTGCCCCCGCACGTGCGGATTGAAAAGTTCCGGTGATCGGGTTGGTTGATGACGGATGGCCGCCTCAAGCCGCGGCGGCGCGGCGCTTCTCCAGCGAACGGATGACACGCTGGAAGTCGGTAGCAGCGATGTCCTGCAGCGCCTGGACACCGAAATACGCCAGCACGCGGTCCAGGTCGACTCCTACCTCCAGCACCAGCTTGTGGATCTGGGTCTGCTGGGCGCGGGTGATGGTGGCCACGGCAGGCCGTTGGCGGCCCTGTACCGGCACAGTGCTCGGCTGCTTGGGCTCTGGTGGTGACACCAGGGCTGGGGCTACAGGCGCCGACGGCTGGTCGTTAGCCGCGTCCTGATTGACGGGCTGTGGCAGGTCTTCGCCTGCGTAGATGTAAAGCCCCAGGCCGTGCAGCGCAATCGCCTTGACCAGGCAGCGCTGGATGCTGGTGTTGATGTCGAACGCGGTGGGTGACAGCAGTGGCCTGTTACGGCTGTCCAGGACCGGGTGGATCTGGCTCAGGGTGACACCCTGCACCGTCACAGCCACTTCAACGAAGACGCCGGCTTCCGTGATCAGGAAGGGCAAGCCGTCGAATCGACGGACTTCCCAGGTGGCACTGGGGTCGGCCAGGCGCAGTTGTGCCACGGCGTAGGGCCAGCTCAGGTAGCTGAAGCCGCCTTTCTTCTCGACGTGTTCGTTGACGTTGACGGCATAGAGCCGGGCGAAGGCTGGCGCGTGTTGATGCTGTTGCGCAGACTGTCCATGTGCTTCGACAGCGATGGTGGTTGGGTGAGTTTCCATGGTGTGCTCCAGATAAAAGAAACGCCCGGACAGATCGCTCTGTGCCGGGCGGGGTTGGGTGAAGAAGAGTTACGTTGGAAGAACGTGGGGGGTGTACCTACAAAACCGACAAAACCCCTGTCGGGTTCGGCCGGTGCTGCGGCGCGCTACACAAGCCCCTGCTCGGCCATGCTGACCACGGCTGTGCGCGTGACGATGAAGTGATCCAGCACCCGTACGTCCACCATGGCCAGGACTGACTTGAGCGTGCGCGTGAGCGCGATGTCGGCCGGTGATGGGTCTGCCACCCCACTGGGATGGTTGTGGCAGAAGACGAGACTGGCTGCCTGCCGGTTCAGTGCCTCGACCAGCACCTCTCTGGGGTAGACCGAGGTCTGTGTGAGCGTGCCCCTGAACATCTCGACTGTCTCGATGAGCCGGTTCTGAGCGTCCAGAAACAGGACGGCGAACACCTCGTGCGGTCGGTCACCCAGGCGCAAGCGCAGGTAGTCCCGTACCGCCTGTGGTGAAGTCATCGCCGAAGCTTCCCGCACCTCGCATTCCAGCCAGGCCAGGGCCTGCTGAACCAGCGCAGGTCGGTCGTAGCTGTTGACAGCAGCGGTCGAGCTCATGCGTTCACCTCTTCGCGCTGGGCAACGCTGGTGTCTCCCACCAGGAAGTCCACGGCCTTCTGGGCCTGGGACGCGGCGGTGAACACCAGGCGCTTGTCATCCCGCAGGGCCTGCAGCCAGCTCTTGATGTAGCTCGCATGGTGCAGTTCGGTGGGCAGACCGCAGTGGCTGCTCAGAAACGCCGATCCCATCTCGGCCACCAGCTCCTCGAAGGCATAGGCCTCGATGTGCTGCCGGCCAGCCAGCGGGCGGTTGCACCGGCTGGGATGCCCTGTCCAGTGGGTGAGCTCATGCAGTGCCACGTTGTAGTAGCGCTCCGAACTCTCGAACACCTCGGTCGGAGGCATCTGGATGAAGTCTTGGTTGGGTGTGTAGAAAGCCCGGTCGCCACCGTGCTTGAACAAAGCTCCGGAACGGGTCAGCAGTGCATCGGCCTCGTCGCAGGGGTTCCAGGTGGACTCGGGTACTTCGGGCCAGGTCAGGCCAGCGGGCAGGTCATCGACTTGGGCTTCGTTGAAGACGGTGAACGAGCGCAGCAGCGGGATGACCCGGCGTGCTGGTTCATCGTTGGCAGCCTGACCAGGGGCGCTGTCGTCGTCACGCTCCAGAAGCTTGAAGAAGACGATGCGGGTCCCGTGTTCGCCTTTGCGGACTCGGGCGCCGACGCTGTGGGCCTGCTGAAAGGTGAGCCAGCGGTTGTGGCTGTAGCCACAGGCCATCTGACGCATGTTGAGCAGCAGCACATTGACGCCCCGGTATGGGCGGCCGGTGGTGAGGTTGGCCGGAATGAGGCTCCCATGGCCCTTGTTCCAGGGGCATACCCAGGGCGGTGTGCCGGCCTCCAGCGCGGCAATGATGGCGTTGGTGACCTCGGCGTAGATGTCATGTGGTGCGGATGGTGAGTGATGAGCGGAATGGTGCTCGGGATTGGAGCGGGACATGGTGGTCTCCAGACATGAAAAAGCCCCGGCGGGATGAGCGCGCGGGGTAGGGTTTGAGGGGGATGAAGGCAGCAGACAGCCAGGGTGGTCATCTGGCGGATCGCCAGCGGCCCTGGACGTTGCCAGCGGTGCGCTTGAGCGCCTGCCAGATGTCCTGGCTAGAGCGAACGCCCTGGGCGTAGAACAGCTCGGTGAGGCCAAACACCCGGCGGGTGACGTCGTCGAACTTGCGATCCGATAGAACGAACTTGACCGTGGGGTGCACGACGTATTGGGAGATGACCAGGGCCAGGACGGCAGCGATCAGCCACGCCAGGAAGCTCAGGAAGATGCCCCAGGCGGCGATGTGGATCATCCACATGCAAGCCGAAGCCAGGACCATGCCTACAGCCACGTCGCCAGAGATGGAGGCGAGCATGCGGATCATGGCCTTGCGGCGTTCGGTGGCGGAGGTGGACGCAGAAGAGGAAGTGTTTCGGTGCGCCATGGTTCAGACCTTGAGGTGAATGAAGCCCGGCACGTACTGGTCACGGTGGATGTAGCCAAAGAGGCGCTTGGCGGCGCTGGTGCCCACGCTGGTGAGGAGACCGGCGAAGGTGGCAGCCATCACGCCACTGAAGGTGCCCCAGTGGATGACAAGGACCAAGAAGGTGACGGCGACATCGATGGCGATGTCGTGGCGCAGCGCCCTCAGCATGAGGCGGCGGGGCAGCTTGGCCAGAATGAAGACGAGGCTGAGGAAGATGGCGATGCCGGTTTCGATCATGATGAACTCCAGTTGAGGTTGTGAATGTCGTGGCGTCTGAAGTCGTCAACGACACAACAGACGCACGACGCAGGCGCTGAACAAGGTGAAGCGGCTGCAACTGGCTCAAACGGCACCGACGACTAGGTCGTCGGTTGGGGGCGATCGAAGCAGTCACGAAAAAAAGGAGTCTCGTCCGGGAGGGGGAAAGAGACTCCTTATTGCCCGGTCAAGGTGAAAACCGAAGCCGGGGTGCCTTCTTCAGGCAGGGGGAGGGAGGGTCCAAGCACGCGTTTTTGAATGGCTGCTGGAGTCGGAGTAAACGACCTTTCATCTAGTCATTGTCAGAACGCAGCCGAACACACGTGACAACCCGTCTCGGCAAAGTGACGCTGTCGCCCCAGCCAACGTGACATAGCGTCAAACGGCAAGCACCTTTGCGCGCCAGCGCATTGCTGACACAAGGTTCGCTACCTAGACTCATTGGCATGGGTTACAGGCAATGAGACCAATTGATCAAGGTGCCAAACCCCAAGTTAAAGAAGGACAGCGCTATGGCCAACCGGAGACAACCGCAATGAAAGGACCACTCGTCGGGGTCAAGGTCATCGAATTTGCGGGACTGGGGCCTGGCCCCTTCACGGCCATGATGCTGGCCGACATGGGTGCGGATGTCATTAGAGTCCACCGTTCGGGCTCGTCTCTCGTTCCGGCAAATCCGGTCGTCGGTCGAGGAATGCAGTCGATTGTCCTGGACTTGAAAACAGATACAGGTTGCGAAGCCGCATTGCGGCTGATGACAAAGGCTGACGCAATAGTCGAGGCTTTCCGACCTGGAGTAATGGAGCGCTTGGGGCTTGGCCCGGACGCAGCTTTCAAGCGAAACCCACGATTGGTGTACGGGCGCATGACGGGCTGGGGGCAATATGGCCCACTGGTGCATCAAGCAGGGCATGACATCAACTACATCGCACTGACCGGCGCACTGGCTGCAATTGGTACAGCAGACAGTGGTCCGATTCCGCCCCTGAATTTAGTGGGTGATTTTGGCGGCGGTGGCATGGTGCTGGCGTTCGGCATCGCTTGTGCGCTGTTCGAGGCTACTCGGTCGGGAAAAGGTCAAGTTATCGATGCGGCGATGACCGATGGTGCATCTTTGCTGATGACCACTACATTCGGCCAATTTGCCGCCGGCAGGTGGCAGATTGAGCGTGAATGCAACTTGCTGGATGGTTCAGCTCCCTTTTACAGCACATACCGATGTGCGGATGGCAAATGGATTGCAGTGGGGGCAATAGAACCTCAGTTTTATTCCGTTTTGCTCAAATGCATGGGGTTGAAGCCATCGGACTTCGAGCCACAACATGACCGCACCAGGTGGGCTGAATGGAAAAAGCAGTTTGCAGCTTGTTTTGCAAGTCGCACTCGTGATGCGTGGTGCGCTGCGATGAACGGGGCTGACGCCTGCTTCACACCCGTTCTGAATATGGCAGAAGCACTTGAGCACCCGCACAACGTGTCGCGCCAAACTTTTGTTGAGATCGATGGGATTCGTCAACCTGCGCCTGCGCCGCGGTTCTCACGGACAACGCCGCAGGTCCGCTCGCGCCAAGAGGACAGCGCCGCACAAATGCTGTCGCGTTTCGGATTTGACGAAAAGGATAGCTCTGCACTGCTGGGTGGACGTTGAGTCGCTTCAGTCTCACTTACTTTTCAATCAAACCAACGAGCCATGAAATCAAGCAACGACTGTGTAAAGCACGAACTTCGGAAAGACGTGTTCTGGATCACGATCGACCGACCTGAGCTTCGCAACGCGATCAACGAGCACGTGATTGCAGGGATCTCAGATGGGCTGACTCAGGCCACTCGTTTGCAAGGTGTGCGAGCGGTGGTACTAACAGGTGCAGGTGACCGTGCGTTTTGTGCCGGCGCAGATCTACGACCAGATTCAGAGATTTTCGAGTTCGACTTCTCGCAACCCCGCACCGAATACGCTGACCTACTGCGCCAAGGCGTCGGGATGGACATTCCGCTCGTGGCGCGGGTCAATGGTACCTGCATGGCGGGCGGCATGGGCCTGCTGTCGATGTGCGACTTGGCTGTGGCCAGTGCTCAGGCGAAATTTGGTTTACCAGAGGTCAAGGTTGGTATGTTCCCTATGCAAGTTGCTGCTGTGATGCAGCACTTGGTGCCGCGTAGGAAATTCGCCGAGATGTGTATCACAGGGGAGCCATTGACGGCCGCTGAAGCGCTGCAACTTGACTTGATCAACTACGTGGTTGATCCCGCCTCACTCGATACAAAAGTTCAGTGGTTGCTGGACCGCATCACTGACAAGTCACCAACCGCAATTCGCCGTGGTAAGCACGCGCTGAGATCAATTACCGATATGACATTTGCACAGTCAATCGCCTACATGGAGGCACAACTGGGCAGTCTGCGGCTCACCAAAGACGCTGCGGAAGGTCTCGCTGCGTTCGCCGACAAACGTGTCCCGGCTTGGACTGGTCATTGAGCGAGAAAAACATGTCAATGCACGCATTACCACCAAGCGTGATCCTTCAGGAGGAAGGACCGCGTGAAGGATTTCAGAGCGAGGGTCCGATTCCAGTTGAGCACAAACTGCGTCTAATCAATGCATTGGCGCAGACTGGACTGACCGTCATCAACTGCGCATCCTTTGTCGACGTGCGTCGGGTGCCCCAGATGGCTGACGCTGAAGCCATAGCAGTGGGCATACAGCGCCATCCCAACGTGCGCTTCACCGGCATCTGGTTAAACATAAAAGGTTTTGAGCGAGCTCTGTCAGCAGGGCTGGATCTCACGCCCAATGTTTTTGCCAGTGTGTCGGAAACCTTTGCACTGAACAACAACGGCCGCAACGGAACTGATTTGATCCTTTCACAAGGCGCCATGATGGAGCGATACAAGGCAGAAGGTCTGCGCTTGCAAGCCGCGCATCTGTTCACCGCATTTGGCTGTCCCTACGAAGGTCTCGTGACTCCCGAACGCACCGTGGAGGTGCTGGGGCAACTTCTAGACGTCTGCGCATCCCATGACGAACGACCCGATGTGGTCTACCTCTGCGACACAGTAGGTGCCGCCAACCCGTTGAGCGTGAGTCGAACTCTGGATCTGATGCAAACCCGTTGGCCGGACCTAGAGTTTGCACTGCACCTTCATGACACCCGAGGCATGGGCTTGAGCAATGTGCTGGCCGGGCTGCAAATGGGCGTACGGCGATTTGACACATCAATCGCTGGTCTTGGTGGTTGCCCATTTGCTGGAAACAAGTCCGCAGCCGGCAATGTCTGTACAGAAGACGTCGCGCTCATGTGCGAAGAGATGGGCATCAGCACGGGACTAGACCTAGACCGGCTGGTCGATGCCGCTCGAATTGCAGAAGAAATGGTTGGCCATCCCGTACCAGGAAAGTTCATGAAAGCTGGACGAATCCGTCCCCGCATCACCTGATCCACTTTTTTCAAACCACTTAGTCAAACAAAGGAGACAAACGTGAAAAACATTTCCGCTACCAAAAAACTAGCACGCATGACCCACCAGCTAGCGAATCAGACACTAAAAGCACTTGCGACGGGTTTGCTGCTGGTCGCGGCTGGTACAGCGTCAGCGCAAGCCTACCCTGATAAAAGCAAGGTTCTCCGCATCGTTGTGCCAACCGGTCCGGGCAGCGCGCTAGACCTGCTTGCCCGCACCCACAGCAAGGCTCTCAGTGAGACAGCTGGCCTGAACGTCATCGTCGACAACAAGCCAGGCGCTGAATCCGTTCTGGGTGTGCAAACCGTTCTGTCCTCACCTGCAGATGGCTACACCATGTTGTTGCTGAGCAGTTCAATGGTGGCACTCAACCCGGTCATGATTCCGAAGTTGCCTTACGACCCATTGAAGGATCTAACGCCGATCTCCACCATCAGCAAGGCGGGGCTGGTGATGAGCATGGGCGCGAGCACCACCTTCAAAACGACCAGAGAGTTTGTGGCCGCCGCCAAAGCAAACCCTGGCAAGTACACCTGCGCAACGGCGTCTTCCACCTTGCGGATGGCTTGCGAATACCTGCAGGCTAGCGCAGGCATCAACTTGTTGATTGTTCCGTACAAGACAACTGCCGCCGCGATGCTGGCCCTGGCGTCGGGCGAGTCTGATGTGATTTTTGCCGATGCCGGATCGATGATTCCACATTGGAAGACCGGTCGCATGCGAGGAATGATGTCCACGACAACTGAACGCATGCCCAGCACGCCGCAACTGCCAACGTCGCGTGAAGAAGGTTTGCCCGATTTTCTGATGGGGGCGTGGTATGCGTTTTACTTTGCTGCCGGCACGCCACCCGCAGCGGTGCAGTCGATGCGCGAAATCCTCAACAAAGCAGGCGATACACAGGTCGTGAAAGAAGCGTTGAGTAGCTTTGGACATGAACCTTTGCGCATGGTCAGTAACGACATCGTGACCATGACACGCAATGAGATCGACACCTGGAAAAACTTGATCCGTACCAACAACATCAAGATCAGTGCGGATTGATCTGCGCCGGCTTCGATCCAAAGAACACCAGTTGCCTCAAGGCCGAAACACCATGACCCAGACTGTCATTGAAACGCTTGCAGATTTCACCGCCAAGACCAATTTCGAGCAACTGCCCTCCGCAGTAGCCGAAGAAGCCAAACGGCTGCTGGTCGATGGTATCGGATGCGCGCTTGGCGGGTTGAGCCACCCCAAAGGCCAGATTGGCGTGAGGTATGCGGCGCTGCAGGGTCCAGGGCTGGTTGGCGAGCAGGCGACGGTGTTGGGGTCGGGCACACGTGTATCGGCCACGGCTGCCGCGTTTGCCAACGGTGAACTGATGAACGCCCTCGACTTTGACGCCATTCTTCCGCCTGGTCACGTCAGCCCTTATGTCATCCCTTGCACCTTGGCTGCGGCGGAGGCCAAGGGTGCCTCGGGGCGGAATGTGCTGAGTGCGGTGGCCATATCGCACGAGATGTCCAACCGCATAGGCAAGGCGTTGGACTATTTGCGCGACATGAAAGACGGCAAGCCCACGCCGCCGCCGGTATTTGGATTTTCTACCACGGTGTTTGGCGCGGCGGCGGGGATCGGAAAAGTCCGCGGCCATTCGCGCGAAACCCTGGTTCACGACTTAGGCATTGCCGGCTCCATGTCGCCAGTCAACACGCAGTGGTCCTGGTCAGTTCATACACCCACGGCCACGATCAAGTACGGGCTTGCAGGCGCCGTGACCGACGCCGCCATGGCAGCCGGCTACTTGGCGGAGCTGGGCCATACCGGTGACATCCAGTTGCTCGATGACGCTGAGCATGGTTACCGGCGACTCATTGGCAGCGCCCGCTGGCAGCCCGAGCGCATCACTGCCGATCTGGGAGACGTTTGGTACTTCCCGACCGAGCAGTCGTACAAACCCTACCCCCACTGTCGCATCCTGCATGCGCCCCTCGATGTGCTGATCAATATCTTGGAGAAGCACGATATTCAGGCGTCCGAGATCACTTCGATCACCGCCTGGGTCGAGGGCTGGGTCTTGAAGCCGCTGTGGACAAATCGCGACGTCAAGCACGTGACGGAGGCCCAGTTCAGCATAGCGCACGGCCTGGCATTGGGTGCTCACCGCATTCCTGTGGGCAAGCGTTGGCAAGACCCTCAGGTGGTATTTGACCCCTCGGTGATCGCATTGATGGACAAAGTGCATTACGAAATTCACCCGGACTATGCCAAACAGTTGGCCAAAGACCCGGCCAGTCGACCAGCACGTATCGAAGTGCAAGCTCGCGGTCAGACCTTTTTTGGCGAAGCGATGTATCCCAAGGGCAGTCTGTCACCCGATCCGAGCTCCCGCATGAGCAACGACGAGTTGTCCGAAAAATTCGTCCGCAATGCCGAGGGTGTTCTGTCGACTCAGGCAACGGACCGCGCACTTGAGCTGCTGTGGCACTTCGAACAGCTGGATGACATCCGCACATTGATGCCCAGCCTTTGCAGAAGCCGTTGAAGTGCTGCCAGCACTCACCTCTGCCCTTTTCACTTTCCGATCCAAAGACGTTGCGATGAACACACCTAACAAACCGTTTGAACAGCTTGAATACACCGTCAAAGATGCCGTTGCTTACATTCGCCTCAATCGTCCTGAAGTTCTGAACTCGTTCACCACTCAGCTTTACGGCGAAGTTAAGAACGCTTTTCGCATGGCGGACGCTGATACCAGCGTCGACATCATCGTGATCACTGGTGCAGGCCGTGCGTTCGGGACAGGTGGCGATCTGCAAGAGGTGCTCCGCCGAATGGATGACCCCGATCCGCTTGCGCTTTACGCCTACGACGACAACATGCCCTTTGACACGGTCAAGCACTGCAGCAAGACCACGATCGCGGCTGTCAACGGCATCTGCGTTGCCGGGGGGCTGGCGATTGCATCTGCCTGCGATTTGCAGGTGGCCGTTCGCAGCGCGGTGTTCGGCGCCCCCGAGGCACGCATTGGCATTGCGAGTTCCATGATTCCAAGCTTGCTGTTGCCAAAGATCAGCCTTTCCAAGCTGAAGTACCTGCTTTTCACGGCCAAGTCGATTTCAGCGGTGGAGGCCGAGCGCATCGGTCTGATCACAGAAGTCGTGGACGATGGGGCACTTGAGACCCGGGTGCAGGAGCTGATTGGTGAGATTCGCAAGACTTCACCCAATGCCAGACGGCTGTACGGAGAGTACCTGAACCGGATGCTGCCGACAGCGCCCAATTCAGACCTGTATCGAGCGTTCAGCTCCCCCGAGTGCCGCGAAGGTTTGCGAGCTTTTGGTGAGAAACGTGCTCCCGGCTTCGAACGACGTGAGGAGGGTAAGTGATGGATACGCCGTTGCATGAGCGTACCCTGGCCAAAGTGCTGGCCACTCAGGCCGTGGCTCACGGCGAGAAACCGTTTTTGCGTTTCTACGGTCAGACCTTCACCTACGCAGAAGCCTATGAGAACAGTTGCCGCGTTGCCGGTGGCCTGGTGGCAGCAGGCATCAAACCTCACCAGCATGTTGCTGTGATGATGGAGAACCGGCCAGAGGTGGTGTGGATGCACTTTGCGTTGGCACTGGTGGGTGCAGTGGTGGTGCCAATCAACAACGCTTCTCGTGGTGATCTGCTGTCCTACTACATCTGCCAGTCCGACTCGGTGGCGATGTTCATTGAAGCTTCTTTTGTCGAGCGCTTTGTAGCTGTGTTGCCGCAGTGTCCAGCGCTGTCGTTAATTTGTGTCCTGGACGACAGTTCGGTCAGCACAACGGCAAGCCCTTGGCCCGACAGCGCAAACCTTGTGCCGTGGGATCAGATAGCGAATGGGCCCGCACTTGACTGCGAGCAGCATCCTGGACCTGCATACAACGACATGCTGCAGATCATGTACAGCTCAGGCACCACGGGACCAGCCAAGGGCAGCATGATCTCCAACGCCACAGCTGTGCGCTCTGCAGCCAAACACGTGGAGTTTTATGGCTACGACAGCAGTGATGTGATGTACACCTGCTTGCCTATGTTCCACGGCAATGCGCTGAACTGCACAGTGTTGCCAGCGTTGATGGCTGGCGCAACGGTGGCCTTGTCGCGTCGTTTCTCCACGACAAACTTTTGGCGCGAAGTTAATGAGTGCGGTGCGACGCGAACTTCGCTGTTGAGCGCCATGATCAACTTTCTATGGCTCAAGCCGCCTTCGGCAGAAGAGCAAACCCACAAGCTCAAAACCAGCCTGGTGGTGCCAGCGCCGGAGTTCGCTCTAGCGTTCGAGGAGCGGTTCAACGTCAAGATCACGTCGCTGTATGCGCTTGGCGACTTCGGCTATGCCACTATGTTAGGGGCCGACGAACCGAGGGAGAAGATTGGATCGGCAGGGCGCCCATTGCCCGAGGTCATCCTGGCCATCATGGACGCCGACGATTTGCCAGTGCCACAAGGCCAGGTGGGACAAATTTGCCTGCGAACCAACGAGCCCTGGTTCGGCCGGCAGGGTTACTACAACAAATCGGAACTCTGGGCCGAAGTGACCCGCAACTTCTGGTTGCACACCGGTGACTTCGGGTACCTCGATAACGACGGCTACCTCTACTTTGCGGGCCGCAGCAAGGAACTCATCCGGCGGCGCGGGGAAAACATCTCTGCCATTCAGGTGGAGAACGTGATTCGCCGGCATCCCGCTGTGGCCGACGTTGCGGTGTTTGCAGTGAGGGCTGAGTACCTCGAGGATGAAGTCATGGCATCTGTGGTCTTTCGCGACGGTCAGGAGCCGGACGTCGCTGAGTTGATTCAGTTCAGCGCCTCGCAGATGGCCTATTTCATGGTGCCTCGCTTCATCGAAGTGTTGGCCGAACTGCCACAGACTCCCACGGGCAAGGTGGAGAAGTACAAGCTGCGCGAAGCAGCTGAGAAGCGGCTGGACAGTCTCTGGGACCGTGAAAAAAGCGGCATCGTGCTTGAGAAGTGACGCAGCATGTCGTTTACACAAGCTGACCAATTCCGATTCGACACGGTACTGCAGCCAGGCGACAGGATTTCGTTTGGCCAGGCCTGCTCCGAACCCGTGGGGCTTGTTCGTGCCCTTCTGCAGCAAGCGCCCGGACTGAGCGCCGTGTCGGAGCGCTTGAGACTTTTTGTCGCCGGCAGTTACTCGGGGCTGATTCAGCCGGAACATGCGGCGTGCTTTGAGTTTGCCGGATATGGTGCATTTGGTGATGCAGCCGCCTTGGCCAAGGCGGGCTTGCTGGCCTTGTATCCCGTTCACTACTCTCGGCTTCCAGACTTGCTGGCGAACGAGCTGAAGCCCGATGTCGTGCTTCTTCAGGTCAGCCGACCGGACGCCAACGGCCGGTACAGCCTGGGCGCCGCAAGCGACTATCAACTGGCCACGGCGCGGCGTGCCCGTGTGGTCATCGCAGAGGTGAATGTGCACACGCCGTATCTGCCCAACGCGCTTTTGCCGCTGGACGTACGAATTGACCACATGGTCACTTCCGACGAGCCGTTGGTCGAGGGGCCGCGTTCGACCGCTGATGCCGTCTCCGATCAGGTGGCAAACCATGTGGCCGGGCTGATTCCACACGAAGCCACCCTGCAAATGGGCATTGGCAATTTGATGGACGCGGTTTGTCGCCAGTTGCGGACGCATCGCAATCTGGGCATCCACAGCGGCGTCTTGACCGATGGCATGGCTGAGCTCATGAAAGCGGGTGTTGTGACGAACGCGCGCAAGGGCGCACATGTGGGGAAAAGTGTTGTGGGCAGCCTGCTGGGCAGCCGGACCTTGTTTGACTTTGCAGACGGGAACCCGGACATCTTGCTGGTGGAAACAGCCGAAACACACGGCGTGGCTTCTTTGGCACAACAACGGCGTCTGTGCTCGGTCAACTCGGCGGTCGAAGTCGATCTGACTGGCCAAGTCAATGCTGAAGTCAGCGGTGGCCGCTATATCGGTGCGGTGGGGGGGCAGGTGGATTTTGTCCGCGCGGCTTCGTGCAGTGAGGGCGGCGCCTCCATCATCGCCTTGCCCTCCAGTGCCAGAAGCGGTCAGCTCAGCCGGATTGTGGCAGAGCTGGGCGGTCCCGTGACAACACCACGTAGTGACGTAGATCACGTCGTTACTGAATGGGGCGTAGCGCATCTGCGTGGCCTCTCGTTGCGCCAGCGAGCACA
This sequence comes from Hydrogenophaga sp., assembly GCA_030696525.1. Taxonomy (GTDB): domain Bacteria; phylum Pseudomonadota; class Gammaproteobacteria; order Burkholderiales; family Burkholderiaceae_C; genus Hydrogenophaga. The sequence goes on from JAUYSB010000071.1 coordinate 17,545, forward strand.
AGCCTTAGTAGGCATTGCCCACCCATCACATCGCGAAGCCCTGCAACTTGCAGCTTCGCGAATCTAGCGCTCTTCCGCCTCGGGTCGGAGCGCATCTTTTCAATTCACCTCCCTGTTTAACTTCGAGAACACGCATGATCGAACTCACTCCCGACCAAGTTGCCATCCGTGATGGCGTGACCGCTGTCTGCCGGCGCTTCAACGACGATTACTGGGCCGCCTGCGACCGCGATGAGCGGTTCCCCACCGAGTTTCACCAGGCCATGGCCAAAGAGGGCTGGTTGGGCGTCACCATGCCCGAGGAATACGGCGGCGCCGGCTTGGGCGTGGCGGAGGCTGCGGTTGTCATGCACACGGTGGCGTTGCATGGTGCCCAAACGGCAGCATCTTCCATCCACATCAATATGTTTGGCCCGCACCCGTTGGTGGTGCATGGCAACGCTGAACAGAAATCCAAATGGCTGCCGCCATTGATTCGCGGTGAAGATCAGGTCTGCTTCGGTGTGACCGAGCCAGACGCGGGTCTGGACACGTCCAGCATCAAAACTTTTGCCAAGAAAGTGGATGGCGGCTATCGGGTGACGGGGCGCAAGATGTGGACCAGCACCGCGCAAGAAGCCAACAAGATTCTCTTGCTTACGCGCACGGTCGCCAAATCAGAGGGTGCCAAACCCTATGACGGCATCACGCTGTTCTACACCGATCTGGACCGTACCAAGGTGGAGGTGCGTCGCATTCCAAAGCATGGCCGCAACGCGGTGGAATCTAACGCCGTATTTATCGATGACTTGTTTGTTCCCGACGAGCACCGTATCGGCGAAGAGGGCAAAGGGTTCCGCTATTTGCTCGACGGTCTGAATCCGGAGCGAGTCCTGGTGGCCTCTGAGGCTATTGGCATTGGCGAGGATGCACTAAGGCGTGCCACTCAGTACGCCCGTGACCGCGTGGTTTTCAATCGCCAGATCGGTCAGAACCAGAGCATCCAACATCCGTTGGCGGAGTGCTGGGTGAATCTGCAGGCAGCCCATCTGATGGTGAAGCACGCTGCTGAGCTTTATGACACCGGGCGTCAATGTGGTGCAGAAGCCAACAGCGCCAAGTTGTTGGGCGCGCGCGCGGGATACCAAGCCGCACTGCAAGCAGTGATGACACACGGCGGTATGGGTTACGCGAAGGAGTACCACGTCGAACGTTTACTGCGTGAGGTTTTGATATCGCGCCTGGCTCCGGTATCCGAGCAAATGATCCTGAACTTTATCGCTGAGAAGGTGCTGGACTTGCCCAAGTCCTATTGAAGAGGTAACCAATGTCCAAATCGCACAAGGTCATCATCACCTGCGCCGTCACGGGTTCCATCCATACACCGAGCATGTCGCCGCACCTGCCAGTGAATGCCCGGGAAATCGAGGAAGCTGCCGTCGGCGCTGTCGAAGCAGGCGCTGCCATCGTCCACCTGCATGCGCGCGATCCGGCCGACGGCCGCCCGTCACAACAAGTGGGCTTGTTTCGGGAGTTTGTGGGCAACATCAAACGCCGCACCGATGGCGTGATCAACATCACGACTGGTGGATCTCAGACCATGACCGTGGAGGAGCGACTGCAACCAGCGCTCCAGCTCAAGCCCGAGCTAGCTTCGCTCAACATGGGTTCCATGAATTTTGCGCTCTACCCCATGTTGAACAAGTACAAGCGCTTTGCCTATGAGTGGGAACAACAGTACCTGGAAGGCACGCGCGACCAGGTGTTTCGCAACACCTTCAAGGACATCGAGTACATCCTGCGTTCCTGCGCCGACAACGGCACGCGTTTCGAGTTCGAGTGCTACGACACAGCACACCTGTACAACCTGGCGCACTTTGTGGATCGGGGTCTGGTGAAGGCGCCATTCCTAGTGCAGACAGTGTTCGGGATTCTGGGCGGAATTGGGACGCACCCAGATGATGTGGCGCACCTCAAACGCACTGCGGATCGACTGTTCGGTGACCAATACGTATGGTCCGTGCTGGGAGCGGGTCGGTTCCAAATGCCTATCGCAGCTCAGGCCGCAGCGGCGGGTGGAAACGTTCGCGTTGGCCTAGAGGACTCGTTGTGGGATGGCCCAGGCACGCTGGCCGAAACCAATGCCGCACAGGTGCGGCGTGTGAGATCCATCCTGGACGGCCTGTCCCTTCCTATTGCAACACCTGATGAGGCTCGCGCCATCCTTGGGCTCAAAGGTGCGCATGACGTGGCTTTTTGAGATAAGTCGGTGGGGCGACAATGTTACATGCCGTTGCCCTAGGGATGGGGACACATTTCGGGTCGTCTGATGGAGGTCAAACCCCGCCCCTGGACCGCGTTGAAGGTCATCTTTGTGTCACAGATGCTGATCTCCTTCGTTCCAGCTATTGGCCCCGTTTTGGCCGCCGACATGGCGCCGCGTCTCGGGGTCAACGCTGACCGCATCGGCGTCTTTTCTGCGCTGACCTACCTGTGGGCTATCGTTGGCGGCGTGCTGGTGGGCCCTTGGATTGGATGGATCGGTCCTGTTCGCGCGGTTCAAATCATGCTGCTGGCGGCCGCCCTCGGTGCCTGGCTCGCAGCCCTAGGCAACCTGACGGGAGTGTTGTTGGCTGCGGTGGCACTCGGTGCTTCGCTCAGTTTTCCGCATCCGGCGTTCACGGCCATTCTGGGGCGGCATGCACCTCGCCAGTCGATTGGTCTGTTTATATCTCTGCGTTTTTCTGCAGCGCCGATCGGTATTGCCCTTGCTGGGGTGTTGGTGCCTGCCGCGGTGAACACATTGGGCGAGCGTTGGACGATAGCCGCTGCGGGCATGGCCTGCGCGCTGGCCGCCTTCAGCGTAGGGAGAACGGTGAAAGCGCTGGACTGGCGCGACGCGTTGCGACCCACGCGCATTGATCTAACGAGTGCGGTGCGCCATGTGTGGGCTCACCCAGGCTTGGTTCGGTTGGCGCTGGTGTGCATGGTGTTTGCGATGGTTCAGCAGGCTTTTCTGGCTTACGCCGTCCTGTTGCTCGTCAGCCTGGGCTTGCCCTTGCCCACCTCCGCGGGCCTATTGGCAATTTCACAGATCGTTGCTGTGATCGGTCGTATTGTGATGGGGCATGCATCCGATCGGTGGGTCACGCCGCGCGCCATGCTGTGCGTTTACGGACTGGGCATGGGGGTCGCATGTATTGCCTTGGCGCGCCTACCTGCTTCGCCGGGTATGCCTCTGGTGGCAACTGTCATGGCGTTGATCGCTGTAACTGCTATGGGATGGCCCGGCATGATGGCAGCCCAGCTGTTGAGGCTGTCGCTGGCGTCGCAGGTCGCGACCAACTCCAGTGGCAGCCAGGTGTTCATCTTCAGTGGTGCTGTCGTCGGTCCCTATCTGATCGCGATCGCACTGGGTTGGGGAGCTGGATACGAGTGGGCGTTCATGGGGCTGGGTGTGCTGGCCATCCTCGCTGGTTTGTCCATGTTGACCCCGGGCGCTCGACTCACCGACAAACCGCACTGCGCAGATCAGACGGATCGGCCTTGATGGCGGTTCGCGACACTTCGCGTCCAGCACAAAGATGCTTGCCGGATCACGACCTTCCAAATACCCGCTTAATCGTTAACCTCAAGTCAATGCGCACTTGGCATTGATTTATCCCTCCGAAAACGAGAAGACCATGGATTTCAGGCTATCAGACGAGTTGATCGAGTTGCAGCAACGCACACGTGAGTTCATAAAAACCGAGGTGGTCCCGCTGGAGACAGAGCAAGCGCCGCATGAGCACGGCCCCAGCGAGTCTTTGCGTCGCGAGTTGGTCGAACGTACCCGAAAGGCCGGCCTGCTCACGCCACATGCGTCCAGGGAAATGGGCGGTCTGGGCCTGAGCCACATGGCCAAGGCCGTGGTGTTTGAGGAGGCCGGGTATTCGACGCTGGGACCGATTGCACTGAACATCCATGCGCCCGATGAAGGCAACATCCACCTGATGGAAGAGGTCGCCACCTCGGCGCAAAAGCAGCGTTGGCTTAAGCCACAGGTTCACGGGCATATCCGCTCCTGTTTTGCCATGACGGAGCCTGAGGGCGCTGGCTCCGATCCCTCGATGCTCCAGACCTATGCAGTGCGTGACGGTGACGACTATGTCATCAACGGTTCCAAGTGGCTGATTACAGGTGCCGAGGGCGCTAATTACGCCATCATCATGGCGCGCATGGACGATAGCACGGCCACCATGTTCCTCTCGGACATGGATCGCCCGGGTATCCGCTACGTTCGCACCATGGACGCTATGGACCGTTGCTTCACTGGCGGCCATGGTGTGCTGGCGTTTGAGAACCTGCGTGTGCCGGCGCAGGACGTGCTCGGCGAAATTGGTAAGGGTTTCAAGTACGCGCAGGTGCGCCTTGCACCAGCCCGCCTGACCCATTGCATGCGCTGGCTGGGGCAGGCCCGGCGGGCCCACGACGTGGCGTTGGACCACGCCCGCAGGCGCCAGGCTTTTGGCAAACCCTTGGCTGAACACGAGGGCGTGGGCTTTCAGCTCGCCGACAACGACATGGACCTGATGACGGCGCGGCTGCACATCTGGCATACGGCATGGTTGCTCGACCAGGGGGAAAAGTGCAACTTTGAGTCGAGCCGAAGCAAGGTGGTGTGTTCCGAGGCGGAGTGGCGTGTGGTGGACCGTTGCGTTCAGATTCTTGGCGGTCGCGGTGTCACCGGCGAATCCATCGTCATGCGCATTTTCACCGACATGAGAGCGTTCCGCATCTACGACGGCCCAAGCGAGGTGCATCGCTGGAGCATGGCCCGAAAAATCGTGGCGCAGGCGGGGCACCGCACATGAACTCGACCGCACTTGATCGTTTTCGCCTGGATGGCCAGACGGTGTTGGTGACAGGCGCATCCAGTGGCTTGGGTGAACATTTCGCTCTGTTGTTGGCAGGCGTTGGCGCGCGTGTCGCGCTGGCTGCACGACGTGCGGACAAGCTGGCGGCGGTAGTGCGACGCATTGAGGACGCGGGAGGTGTGGCACGGGCGGTCGAACTGGATGTGACCGACGCGGGCAGCGTGTCCCGCTGCTTTGATGCACTGGTCGATTGGGGCTGTGTGGACGTTGTGGTCAACAACGCCGGTATCACGGTGACCCGGCCCCTGCTGCAGCAGTCCGTGGAGGACTGGAACACGGTGATAGACACCAATCTCAAGGGTTGCTGGTTGGTGGGCACTGAGGCAGCGCGGCGCATGGTAGCGGCAGGCCGTGTCGGATGCATCGTCAACGTCGCCTCCATCCTGGGGAAGCGCGTGGCCGGCGGGGTCGCGCCCTACGCTGTGTCCAAGGCGGGCGTGATTCAGGCCACCAAGGCGATGGCTTTGGAGCTCGCGCGTCATGGCATCCGTGTTAACGCCTTGTTGCCCGGTTATGTCGTCACAGACCTCAATCGCGCGTTTCTTGAGGGGGACGGCGGCGCGAAGCTGCGGTCTCGCATCCCCAGCCGACGTTTCTCCGAACCATCGGACCTCGATGGCCCCATGCTGCTGCTGGCCTCGGCCGCCGGTGCTGCCATGTCAGGCGCGGTGGTTGCGGTGGACCAGGGCCATTTGGTGAATTCGCTGTGAGCACATTGAATACCGCCTCGCTGTCGCGTTTTCTACTTGAGCAGGGTTTGACCCACAACAAGGAGGTGACGGTCACCGCCCTGTCCGGGGGGCAGTCCAACCCGACCTACATCGTTCACGACGGGGCTCAACGCCTGGTGCTGCGAAAGAAGCCGAGCGGACAGTTGTTGGCGTCAGCCCACGCGATCGATCGGGAATACCGTGTCATGGATGCGCTCAAGGACAGCGACGTACCGGTGCCTGACATGTTGGCCTATTGCGACAACGTCGAGGTTCTGGGCACGCCGTTCTACGTAATGGCGTTTCTGGAGGGGCGGGTGCTGATGGATCAATCGTTGCCTGGTTGGACTGCATCTGATCGCGCCGTACTCTACGACGACATCAACCGGGTGATTTCTGCGCTGCATGCTGTCGATCACCGTCGCCTGGGGTTGGAGGGGTTTGGCAAGGAGGGACGCTATGTTCAGCGACAGATTGAGCGCTGGACCAAGCAGACGTTGGCATCTACCGTGCCGGTGCCGCCGGCACTCGTGAAGCTGATGCAATGGTTACCTGACAACCTGCCCGATGGCGACGACGAAACAACGCTGATTCACGGCGATTTTCGACTGGACAACCTGATCCTGCATCCCACAGAGCCACGCGTGATTGGCGTTCTGGACTGGGAGCTGTCCACGCTGGGGCATCCCATGTCCGACTTCGCCTACCACGCGATGAGTTGGCACATCGCTCCCAGCCTGTGGCGTGGCATCGGTGGCCTGGATCTGGCGGCGTTGGGTATTCCTGCCGAAGCGGACTACGTGCACCGCTATGCGGAGCGCAGTGGCCGCGACCCGCTTAGGCATTGGGCGTTCTATCTGGCTTTCAGCTTGTTTCGAATGTCGGCCATCTTGCATGGCATTGCACAGCGGGCTGCCGACGGCACCGCAGCGTCGGTCGATGCGGTCGAGACAGGTCGGAAAGCTGGTCCGCTGGCAGAGTTGGGCTGGGCCTGTGCTCAGCGGGCTTGATCTGTACGTCTAGAACATCGCTTTGAATGCCACTTTTTCAGGAAAGCACCATGAAGGTACTGGTCCCCGTAAAACGCGTGGTGGACTACAACGTGAAAGTCCGAGTGAAGTCGGACGGCAGCGGTGTGGACATCGCCAACGTGAAGATGAGCATGAACCCGTTTGACGAGATCGCCGTCGAAGAAGCGGTGCGCCTGAAAGAAAAGGGCGTGGCAACCGAAGTGATCGCCGTTTCCTGCGGCGTCACTCAGTGCCAGGAAACCCTGCGCACCGCCATGGCCATCGGCGCCGACCGCGCCATACTGGTCGAGACTGCCGAAGAACTGCAACCCCTGGCTGTGGCCAAGCTGCTCAAAGCCCTGGTCGACAAAGAACAACCCGGCCTGGTCATCCTGGGCAAACAGGCCATCGACGACGACGCCAACCAGACCGGCCAGATGCTCGCCGCCCTCCTCGGCTGGCCGCAGGGCACCTTCGCCTCCAAGGTGGAAGTGTCCGGCGACACCGTCTCGGTCACCCGCGAGGTCGACGGCGGCCTGCAGACCGTGACGCTGAAGACGCCGGCCATCGTCACCACCGACCT
>JAUYSB010000102.1 GCA_030696525.1 Hydrogenophaga sp.
TTGCGGTGATACCACGGGATATGAATGGAGCCCCGCTGAGCGGTTCGTATCTGGGTCCGCACGGCCAACCGCCGTCGCAACAAGGCCGTCTGTAGATGTGCAGTCTGTTCCATGTTGTGCCGCCGCTTCACATCACGACCATGCAGGAATACCGCTTATCAAGGAAAAAGAAGCAAATTCAGAAATCCGTATACCCGTGCCTTGACTCAGTGGGAAGTCCCTGTAAAAGGAGGAGCGGAGGCGCAAGCCGCAGCGGGGGACAGCCGCGGAGCCGGATGCCCCGCCGCCCTGATCCCGCCAACCAAAGCATCGTCAAGCAGTAGAAGGCAACAGTTTCTCCAACGCCGCCACATCCACCTCATCCACCTGCGCCGGCAACATGAAACGCAGGGCGAATTCGCGCCACACGCCGCTGTGCAGGAAGTAGCGGAACAGCTCGGTGTCGAGGTGCTGGTCCTTGCACATGAAGGCCATGATTTTGAGGGATTCGGACAGCGTTTTGGGCGCCTTGTAGGGCCGGTCGGCGGCGGTCAGGGCTTCGAAGGTGTCGGCCAAGGCCATCACACGATCGGCGGTGTCCAGCTGCTCGGCCGGCAGGCGGCGCGGGTAGCCTTTGCCATCCATTTTTTCGTGGTGGTTGGCGGCGATGTCGGGCACACGCGCCAGCTGCCGGGGCCAGGGCAGGGCCTTGAGCATGATGTAGGTCTGCACGATGTGGTCGTTGATCTTGAAGCGGTCTTCGTCGGTCAGCGTGCCACGGCGGATGCTCAGGTTGTAGAGCTCGCCCATGTTCTGCTTGTGCGCCGGCAACTGCATGTCGAAACCGTAGCGGTTGTCGGGGTGGTCTTTTTCCACCGGCGGGCGGTCGTTGGTCCAGTGCACCAGGTGTTCGGGCCGGTCGGCCAACAAGCGTTCGGTCGCCGGCAGCGCGGGCGCTTCGGGCTCGGCGGCCAACAGGCGCTTGAGTTCTTCGCTGGACAGGCCCAGCCGGTGGTCGAAGTGGCGTTGCCAGGTCTGGCTGGCGATGCCACGCAGGCGCTCGATGGCGGCGTCGGCCATGAACTCGCCGCCCACGTTGCACTGCGCCACAAAGGCAAAGTCGTCGCGCAACTGCGCCTGGCGCGCGTCGCGTTCGGCCGCCGATGGGGTGCTGTCAGCACCAGCGGCCACACGCTGCAGGTGCGCAATCTCGGCGTCGCGCCACAACAGCTCGAAACGCAAACGCAGCTCGTGGATGCGGTTGTAGATCACCTCCAGCTTGGTCGCCTTGTCCACGATGTGTTCGGGGCTGGTGACCTTGCCACAGTCGTGCAGCCAGGCGGCCAGGTAGAAGGCGTAACGCTCGTCCTCGCTCATGGCGAACGCGGCGTAGGGCCCGTCGCGGTCGGCGTGCATGCGGTCGGCCAGCATGGTGGCCAGTTGCGGCACCCGCTCGCAGTGGCCGCCGGTGTAGGGGCTCTTGGCGTCGATGGCGTCGGCCATGAGGCGGATCACGGCGTCGAGCAGGTTCTTCTGCGCCTCGATGAGCTGGCGGGTTTCGATGGACACGGCCAACATGCCCGAGAGCCGCTTGGCAAAGGCGATGAAGGCGGCATCGGCGTGGTCGTCGTCGCCCTGGTGGTTGAGCACCAGCAGGCCTTGCAGCTGCCCGGTGCGTCCGCGCAGCTCCAGCTCCATCTGGTGCTCCCCGCTGTCCACGCGGCGCGTGCCGGTGCGCACGGTGCGTTGTGTATCGAAGGCAAATCGGCCCACCAGCGACGCGGGCAGCTCGCCTTCGGCCGCAGCGCGGTTCATCTGGCCTTCGCTCTCGTTCCACAGGTACACGGCGGCGCCGTCGCAACGGGTGGCGGCCAGAAACTGCTGCAGCACGGCGCCCAGCATGCGTTCCACCTGCGGTTCGGTGGCCATGGTTTCGCTGATGCGCAAAAAGGTCTCGATGGTGCGGCCCATGCCGTCCATGGCGGTGGACAGCTGGTTGACCTCGCGCACCCAGCTCGGCCGGCTCTGGGCCGGCCGCGCAAAGTCGAAGCGGCCAATGCGGTGGGCGCGCCGGGACAGGCTGTCGAGGCTGCGGCCAATGCCCGCACCGGCCCACCAGCCCACGGGCAGCAGCACCACCACCACCACGATGACCAGCGCAATCACCTGCAGGCGCCGGCGTTCAAGCTCACCCATCAGCTCCTGGCTGGGCATGGCCACCAGCAGGCGCATGCCCGGGCTGCGCCAGACGTCGAAGTTCATCGCCACGCCCAGCCACTCCTGGCCCTGCGCCTCGTACAGGGCGGCCGGGTTGTCGGCGTCCAGCAGCTGGCTCAACGGCGTCAGGCTGGGCTCGTCCAGTTCTTCCAGTGTCTTGAAGTCGAAGCTGTTGTCGCCCCGCTTGAGCACGCGCGACATGTCCGGGTAGGCCAGCACCTCGTGCTGGGCATTGACCAGGGCCAGCTGCGTGCTCGGGGTCACGCGCAAGTCGCCCAGCCGGCTGGCGAGGTCGTCCAGCACCACGTCGATGCCGATGACCGAGCTGCCGCTGCGGCCGCGCTGGCTCAGCGTGATGCCGACCTGCTGGGTGGTGAAGAACACGTAGGGCAGGGAGAGTTCGGCCGCACCCGACTGGATGCCGGCCTGGTACCAGGGCCGGGTGCGCGGGTCGAACTGGTAATCGGGTTGTGGCCGGCGCTCGATTTCCTTGCCGTTGGCGGTGAAGAAGCGGTACTCGCCGCGTCGGCTGCCGTCGGGCTGTTGCGTGACGGACTGGACCAGGAAATTGGCCATGGGCGGGGCCTCGAAGCGGCGCCGCACCTCGGGCCGGTCCAGCGGGCGCGCGAGCACAAAGTCGCCGTTGTCGTAGCCCACGTAGATGGCCGAGACCAGCTCGTTGACCGCCAGTTCTTCCGACAGCACGTAGATGCGCTGCATGCGCTCGTCCAGCGTGGTGGCGGTGGCGATCGGATCAAAACCGAGCTGGCGCACGGTGGACTGCGCGGGCTCCAGCATGCGGCGGGCCTGCTCGGTGACGAGCTGGCCGGCGTCGCGCGCGGTTTTGGTGGCAGTGGCAATGGCGTTCTGGCGCGAGCCGTAGCTGCCCAGCGCCAGCACGGCCACCGCCAGCACCAGCATGGCCGCCACCACCACCGAGGCAATGGAAAACCGGATGGGCCAGCCGGGTGCGGGTGCGGGTGGCGCTGCGGGTGGTTTCACGCTGGGGGCACCAGTGGTCATGGCTGAAAAGCGGCTGTGGGTGATACCCCTTCTTATAACTGTTAATCAAATTTCACAATATGCCTCGGTGGTCCGCTTGTGGTGGCAAAACCGCACCGATGGGGGCGAGGTCCAGCCCGCCGCGCGCCACGTGGTCGGCCAACAGATCGAGAAAGGCCCGCACCGACGGCACCAGCCCGCGCCGCGACGGAAACACCGCATGGAAAATGCCCGGCGGCGTGGCCCAGCCCGGCAGCAGCTGCCGCATGTGGCCCAGGCGCAGGTCGTCGCGGCAAAGGTAGTCGGGCAGCATGCCCACGCCGATGCCCTGGCGCACTGCGTACTGCAGGCTCAGCAGGTCGTCGGCCACCACACGCGGGCGGTGGTTGAACAGCTGCGTGTGGCCGCCCGGGCCCACCAGCGTCCAGCTGGCCAGGCCGTCGGTGGCCGACATGCTCACCGTGTCCATGCCGCGCAGGTCGTCCAGGCTGGTGGGTGTGCCCTGGCGCGCCAGCTGGGCCGGGCTGGCCACCATCACCGTCTGCGACACGGCCAGCCGCTTGACCACCAGGCTGCCGCTGTCGTCCAGCGTCTGGCGCACCCGCAGGGCCACGTCCACGCCTTCTTCCACCAGGTCCACCACGCGGTTGCTCACCCGCATGTCCACCCGCACCTTGGGGTGGCGCTCCATGAACAGTGGCAGCAGCGGCCCCACGGTGGTTTGTGCCAGCGTCACCGGGCAGGCAATGCGCAGCAGCCCGCTGGGTTCGCTCAGGGCCAGGGCGACCACGTTGTCGGCCGCCTGGGCGTTTTCGCGCAGGGCCACACAGTGGCGGTGCAGCTGCTCGCCCACGGCCGTGAGCGAGAGCTTGCGCGTGGTGCGCTGCAGCAGGCGCACGCCCAGGCGCGCTTCCAGATCGGCGATGCGGCGCGACAGCTTGGACTTGGGGATGCTGAGGCTGCGCCCGGCTGCGGCAAAGCCGCCCCGGTCCACCACCTCGGCAAAGTAGAGCAGGTCGTTCAGGTCTTGCATGGCACACCCCGGTTGATTGTTCCGAATATAGAACGATGCGTTCCGATTGTGCTGTCTTATCAGAAATTGTTCTGCCGGTAATACTTCATCCATCGCCGCACCACGCGGTAACCCACCCAGGACCAGACCATGAAACTGCTTCACATCGACTCCAGCGTGCTCGGCTCCAACTCCGTCTCGCGCCAGCTCACCGCCCAGATCGTTGACCAATGGGTGGCCACCCACCCCGGCACCCAGGTTGATCACCTGGACCTGGCCACGCACGCTCCCAGCCACCTGTCGGCCGATTCGCTGGGCTTTCGCCTGGCCCCCGGCACGCCCGGCCTGACCGAGGTGCAGCAGCAGGAAAACGCCGTGTCCGAAGCGCTGGTGTCGCAGTTCCTGGCCGCTGACGTGATCGTGATCGGCGCGCCGCTGTACAACTTCTCGGTGCCCAGCCAGCTCAAGGCCTGGATCGACCGTGTCGCCCAGGTCGGCCGCACCTTCAAGTACACCGAGAAAGGCCCGCAAGGCCTGGCCGGTGGCAAGACGGTGATCGTCGCCTCTACCCGTGGCGGTGTGTACTCCACCAGCGAAGGTGGCCGCGCCATGGAACACCAGGAAAGCTACCTGAGCACGGTGTTCGGCTTCTTTGGCGTCACCGATGTGCGTTTTGTGCGCGCCGAAGGTGTGGCCATGGGCGACGCCGCCAAGGCCAAGGCCCTGGCCAGCGCCGAAGCCGCCATCCTGGCGGCCGTGGCCGCCGGCCGCAGCGGTTCCGAGGCCGATGCGGCCCTCGAAGCGGCCTGAACGTCAGCTGCCCGACCAGATGACCCGCTGCCCGCACGCTTCCCACGCGGCGTAGTGCCGGGCGTACAGGTCTTCGATGCGGTTGCGCTTGACCTTGAAGGTCGGCGTGATCACGTCGTTGTCCACCGTCCAGGGCGTGGTGACCACCACGATGCACTGCAGCTGTTCGTGGGGGTCCAGCGTGGCGTTGATGTGCTGCAGGTGCTGCGCCAGTGAGGCCTCCAGCGCGCTGCGCGCCTGCGGATCGCCCGACTGAGCCGCCGCATCGGCGTTCAGCATCACAATGCCCAGCGGCTGGCCCAGGTTGGCGCCGGTCACCACACAGGCTTCCACCGCCTCGTGCATGACCAGCCGGTCTTCAATGGGGGCGGGTGCCACGTATTTGCCCTTGCTGGTCTTGAACAGGTCTTTCACCCGCCCGGTGATGTGCAGGTTGCCAGCTGCGTCGATGTGGCCCTTGTCGCCGGTGTGCAGCCAGCCGTCGGCCGTGAAGGCGTCTGCGCTCTGCCCGGGCTCCTTGTAGTAGCCCAGCATCAAGGCTGGGCTGCGCATCTGGATTTCGCCGTTCTGCGGGTCGATGCGGTGGTCCACCCCGACATAAACCGTGCCCACCGTGCCTTGCTGGTTCTTGCCCGGCACCGTGATGTGTGAAGCGGCCAGGTTCTCGGTCATGCCGTAGCCCTCGTTGATGTGCAGGCCCAGCCGGCTGTACCACTGCAGCAGCTCCACCGGCATGGGCGCTGCACCCCCGGCCGCAAAACGGCACTGGTCCAGCCCAAGCGCCTTCTTCACTTTTCTGCGCACCATGGCGCCGATCAGCGGCATGCCCAGCAGCCGCTGCAGTTTGGCCGGCGCCATCTTGTGGTGAATGCCCTGCTGGAACTTCACCCACAGGCGCGGCACCGAGAAAAAGATGGTCGGCCGGGCGCGCTGCAGGTCGGTCGCAAAGGTGTCCAGCGACTCCGCGAAATACAGGCTCATGCCGGTTTGCAGCCAGCCGTGTTCCACCAGCACCCGTTCCACCACGTGCGCCAGCGGCAGGTACGACAACATGCGGTCTTCGCCCGCCATGGGCACACGTTGCAGGCCGGCGTTGATGGCCCACGCCAGGTTGCCAAAGCTGTGCATCACGCCCTTGGGTTTGCCGGTGGTGCCCGAGGTGTAGATCAGCGTGGCCAGTTCGTCGGCCGCCCGCAGCGGCTGGCCGGCCAGCGGCGCGGTGCGCGCCACGATGGCGTCCCAGCCCTCATAGGCCGCCACCGCGTCGGGCGGCGACAGCGGGTAGCTCCAACACGGAAGCCCCGCCGGCACGCCCGGCTTCATGGTCTCCCAGCCATCGAGCTTGCCAATGAAACAGGCCTTGGCCTCGCTGTGCGTGAGAATCTGGTTCACCGTGTCGGCCGCCAGCGTGGGGTAGAGCGGCACCGACACGTGGCCCGCCATCCAGATCGCCAGGTCGCTCATCAGCCACCAGGCGCAGTTTTTGGACAGGATGGCCACCTTCGACCCCGGCGCCCAGCCCTGCGCTTGCAGGTGCGCGGCCATGCGCCGCGTCTGGTCGGCCACCTGGCCCCAGGTCCAGGTCTGGGTGCTGCCGTCGCCCATGGGCTGGGTCAGTGTGATGCGGGACGCAGCGCTCTGCTCCCAGTGGTACAGGCGTTGCAGTGACAGCAGTTCGGGCGCGACGGGGCTCATGGGGGTCCTTCTTGTGGTTGTGCCTGTGAGGTGCAGGCCTCCCGCCAGGAAAATACCTTGCCGCCAGCGTTTGGTGCAGTGGGTTTTCCCTGTCAGAAGGCAGCATGCGCCGCAGCGGCGCGGCCGTCGTTGATCTCGCTCAAGCCGAGCGCGCCGCCTGCGCCAGCACCACCGCCAGCCGGTTGTGCCGCTCGACCAGCGGGCCCAGCTCGACCGTGGCGAGTTGGCCTTGGCGCACCACCACGCGGCCGTTGACCACGGTGTAGGCGGCCTGGGGGCTGGCGCACAGCAGCAGGCTGGCCACGGGGTCGTGCACGGCGCCGCCGGCAAAACCCAGGGTGTTCAGGTCGAACAGGGCCAGGTCGGCGCACATGCCGGGCGACAGATGGCCGATGTCGGCGCGGCCCAGCACCTGGGCGCCGCCGCGGGTGGCGATGGTCAGGGCGTCGCGGGCGGTCATCTCGGCGGGGCCGAGGTCGCAGCCGAAGAAGCTGCGGCCATCGCGCTGCTCGGGCGGCATCAGGGCCCGGCCCACCCGCGCCAGCAGCAGGGCTTGCCGCGCCTCGCCCACCATGTGAGCGCCGTCGTTGCTGGCGCTGCCGTCCACGCCCAGGCCCACGGGCACACCGGCGTTCAACATGCGGCGCACGGGCGCAATGCCCGAGGCCAGGCGCATGTTGCTGCATGGGCAGTGGGCCACGCCGGTGCGGGTGGCGGCAAACAGCGAAATGCCTTCCTCGTCCAGCTTCACGCAGTGGGCGTGCCACACGTCGTCGCCCAGCCAGCCCAGTTCCTGCGCGTACTGTGCCGGGGTCTTGTTGAACTTTTCGCGGCTGTAGGCGATGTCGTGGTCGTTTTCGGCCAGGTGGGTGTGCAGGCGCACGCCCTGGCCTTTGAAGCTGCGCGCCAGTTCGGCGCTTTGTTTCATGAGCGCCGGGCTGACCGAAAACGGCGAACACGGCGCCAGCGCCACGTTGACCATGGCGCCGTGCTCGCTGCGGTGGTATTGCTCGATCAGGCGCTGGCTGTCTTTCAGAATCGCGTCTTCGCGCTCCACCACCGCGTCGGGCGGCAGGCCGCCCGCGCTCTGCCCCACGCTCATGCTGCCGCGTGTGGCCACAAAACGCATGCCGATCTGCTGCGCGGCCTCGATGCTGTCGTCCAGCCTGACCTGACCATGCGGGCCATTGGGGTAGATGTAGAGGTGGTCGCTGCTGGTGGTGCAGCCGCTCAGCAGCAGTTCGGCCATGGCCACCTGGGTGGAGACCCGCACCATCTCGGGCGTGAGCCCGGCCCAGATCGGGTAGAGCCCGTGCAGCCAGCTGAACAACTCGGCGTCCTGCACGCCCGGAATGGCGCGGGTGAGGCTCTGGTACATGTGGTGGTGGGTGTTCACCAGGCCGGGCACCACCAGGTGGCCGCGTGCGTCGATCACCTCGTCGGCGGTCTGCGGCAAGTCGGCGGCCGGGCCGATGGCCTCAACGCGGTGGCCCCGCACGAAGACCGAGGCGTCTTTCAGCTCGGTGCGCGTGTCGTCAAAGGTGGCCACGCAGGCGGCGTTGCGGATCAGCAGGGTGTTCATGTGTTGTCCTTGGCTGGGAGCAGGGCGCTGGCATCTTCGCGCCAGTAGCCCAGCGCAGCGTAAAAACCTTCCCACACACAGCCGTTGCAGCCGCGGCCACAGCAGGTGTCGGGTTCGGGCGGGGCGGGGCGGTGGGTGGTGTGGGCCGCAGCCAGCAGGCGCGACACATGTGCGATCAGCGCCTGGGCGGCGGGCAAGTCCTGGGCGCTCAGGGTGCGCCAGTCCACCGGCGTGAAGCGCGGCTGCTGCCGGCCCTCGAACACGCCCGCTTCGGCAAACATCGCCGCCGGGCGCACCCACAGCCCGGCTTCGCCATACAAGGCGCGGTACAGCGTCATGCCTTGCAGGGTTTCGCTGCAGCGCACGGTGTCCAGCACCTCGTACCAGCCGCCTTTGTAGTGGCGGTAGAGGCCGGGCGGCGTGGCATTCAGGGGCGGCAGCTGGTCAGACATGGGCGGGGCAAGAGGGTGGGCGCCGGTGGATTGTGCCTTTTGCCGCAGCACGGGCTTGGCACCAAGCCACGCCGTCGGTCACAATGTTTTACACGCCCGCCACCACCACAAAGCCCCACCATGAAACTGCTGCTGAAGTTCAACCTCATCTTCCTGCTGGTGTTTCTGATCGGCCTGGCGGGGGCCAGCCTGGTGGCGCGGGGCCTGCTGCAGCAGGTGGCGGTGGAGGAGGTGACCGACCGCGCCCGCCTGCTGCTGGAAAAAGCCAACGCCGTGAGCAGCTACACCGCCGACCAGATCCGGCCGCTGCTGGAGTCCGAGATGCAGCACGCGTTTCTGCCGCAGTCGGTGCCGGCCTATTCGGCACACGAGGTGCTGGCCTCCATGCAAAAGGCCTACCCCGACTACAGCTTCAAGTCGGCCATGCTCAACCCCACCAACCCGCGCGACCGCGCCGTGGCCTGGGAAGAGGACGTGGTGGCCCGCTTCAGCGCGCGCCCCGAGCTCAAGGAGGTGGTGGGCCAGCGCGACACGCCCGCCGGCGCGGCCCTCTACATCGCCCGGCCCATCCGCATCAGCAACCCGGTCTGCCTCACCTGCCACAGCACACCCGACGCCGCGCCGCCCACCCTGGTGGCCCGCTACGGCCCGTCCAACGGCTTTGGCTGGAAGATGAACGAGACGCTGGGCGCCCAGGTGGTGTCGGTGCCCATGGCCGTGCCCATGCAGCGCGCCGACCAGGCCCTGTGGGTGGTGGTGGGTGTGTTGTCGGCCGTGTTCCTGCTGATCGGCGCCACGCTCAACTTCATGCTGTGGCGGCTGGTGATCCGGCCCGTGTCGCGCCTGTCGGCCATTGCCGACAAGGTGTCGCTCGGCGAGGAAGCGCCCGAGTTCGAGGTGCGCTCGCAGGACGAGATCGGCACCCTGACCGAATCCTTTGGCCGCATGCGCAAGAGCCTGGCGCACGCCATGAAGATGCTGGACGCCTGAGGACACGCGCCGCATGAGCACACCGGTTCCCGAGCGCATCAGCAAGTACGAGATTTCCGCCGTTCTGGGGCAGGGCGCCATGGGCGTGGTCTACAAGGGCTTCGACCCCCACATCCGCCGCCCGGTCGCGATCAAGACCATCCACAAGAACCTCCTTGGCGACCCGGAAGCCAACGCGCAGCAGGACTCGATTGCCGCGCGCTTTCGCAACGAGGCCCAGGCCGTGGGCCGCATCGCCCACCCCGGCGTGGTGGCCATCTACGAGTTTGGCGAAGACGAGCACTGCGCCTACATCGCGATGGAATTCGTCGAGGGCCGCAACCTGGAACAGCTGCTGCTCGACTCGCCGCTGCTGGACCAGCCCTGGCTGCTGCACCTGATGGACCAGTTGCTCGACGCGCTGGGCGCCGCCCACGCCCAGGGCATTTGCCACCGCGACATCAAACCCGCCAACCTGCTGCTGACCACCGGCGGGCAGCTCAAGCTCACCGACTTCGGCATCGCCCGCATTGCCGACCTCAACCTGACCCAGGTGGCCTCCACCATTGGCACGCCCGGCTACATGGCGCCCGAGCAGTACATCGGCGACGAACTCGATCACCGGGCCGACCTTTTTGCCTGCGGCGCGCTGCTGTACCGCCTGCTGAGCGGGCGGCCCGCGTTCAGCGGCACGCCCGAACGCGTGATGTACCAGGTGCTCAACGAGCACCCGACGCCGCCCAGCCAGGTGGATGGGGTGACGCGCACGCCCGCGCTGGACGACGTGGTGGCACGCGCCCTGGCCAAACACCCCGACGACCGCTACCCCAACGCCCAGGCCATGCGCCAGGCGCTGGCGGTGGCCGGTGCAGCGGGTGGTGCAGGTGGTGCGGGCGATGCCACCGTCATCCTGCCGCTGGCCATGCGGCCTGCGGTGTCGGCGGTGGCCACCGGTGCGCCCGGCACCCTGCTGACGCCGCCCACCGGGTGGGACCCGCAGGTGCTCAGCCGCATCGAACGCGCGCTGGCCAGCCACGTCGGGCCGATGGCCAAGCTCATGGTGCGCGACGCCGCGCGCCACTGCGCCGACTTCGGCAGCCTGGCCACGGCGGTGTCACAACACATCGCCGAAGAAGGCCAGCGCGCCCGCTTTCTGGACCAGGTCGAGGCCCGGCCGGCCGGCACCCACGCCAGTGCGGCCCGAGCCTCCCACCCAGCCAGCGCGGTCAGCGCGGCCCAGCCCCAGGCCGCCCAGACCGGCACCCCCGTGCCCACCGCCAGCCCGCCCCTGACCGACGACTTCCGCGCGCGTGCGCTCCAGGCCCTGTCGCGCCAGCTGGGCCCCATCGCCAAGGTGGTGGTCAAACGCGCCGCCGAACGCGCCGGCGGTGACCAGGCGCGTTTTGTTCAAGCGCTGGTGGACGGTGTGGACGGCGTGGACCGCGCCGCGCTGGAGCGTGAACTCGGTCTGTGAAGGCGCGGGCGCTGCCGAAGTTTTCCCCTCATGGTCGGGTTCGGGCGCGATTCAGGCGGGGGTGCCAGCCTCTGCCAGCTTCACCAGCGTCCACAACACGCGGTTGGCTGGGGTGGGCACACCCAGCGACTGGCCTCTGCGCAACACATAGCCGTTGAGGTGGTCGATTTCTGTCGGCTTGCCGCGCATCAGATCCTGCGCCGTGGACGAGTGTTGCGTGGGCATGGTCTCGGCGATGCGGCGCACCGCCAGGTCCACGTCGCCGGGCAGTGTCACGCCGTCGGCGGCCGCCACGGCGCGGCACTCGGCCACCACGTCGGCCATCACCTCGCGAACACCGGGCCGCTGCACCAGGGTGCCGTAGGGGAGCTTGCCCAGGGCACACAAGGCGTTGTAGGCGCAGTTGAGGATGAGCTTGACCCACAGCGCGCCGCGCACGTTGTCGCTGATCTCGGTGGGCACACCGGCAGCGATGAGCGCCTGCGCCAAGGCCTCACTGCCGGGCGCGGGTTCGATGACCAGCTCGCCGCGCCCGTGGTGGCGCAGGTGGCCGGGGCCGGCCATTTCGGTGGCCACATAGACCACGGCGGCTGCCACCGCGTGGTCGGGCAGAACGATGCGCAGCCGCTCCGCGTTGTCCACGCCGTTCTGCAGGCACAGCACCAGCGCGCCGGGCTTCAGGTGAGGCCGCATCTGCTGGCCGGCCGTTTCGGTGTCGGTGGACTTCACGGCGAACAGCACCACGTCAGCGCCGGCCACGGCAGCGGCCTCGGTGTTGGCGGCCATGGGCACCTGTTCGTCGAAGCTCAGGGTCTGCATGCGCAGTCCTTGCGCATGGACCGCAGCAACGTGTTGAGGGCGGCTGATCAGGGTGACGGCATGGCCGGCGCGCGCCAGCATGCCGCCATAAAAACAGCCGACGGCGCCAGCGCCCATGACGGCCACGGTGAGAGGGGAGGTGGTCTGCATGGGCGCGGTTGTATCAGACCTGCAGGGCGCGCAGCACCTCCTCGGCCGTAGCCGGGGCGTTCATGGCGGCGGGCTTGCCGCCGGCCTGGGCCACGGCGTCGCGCAAGGCCTCGAACACGCTGATGCCCAGCATGAAGGGCGGCTCGCCCACGGCCTTGCTGCCGAACACGTTGTCCTCGCGGTTGGGCTCGGGCCAGAGGGCCACCCTGAAGTGCTCGGGCACATCGCCCGTGGTGGGGATTTTGTAGGTGCTGGGCGCATGGGTGGCCAGGTAGCCCTGGTTGTTCCACACCAGTTGCTCGGTGGTGAGCCAGCCCATGCCCTGCACAAACGCACCCTCGATCTGGCCGATGTCGATGGCCGGGTTGATGCTCTGGCCGACGTCGTGCAGGATGTCCACCGCCAGCACGCGGTACTCGCCGGTTAGCGTGTCGATGGCGACCTCGGTGCAGGCCGCGCCGTAGGAAAAATAGTAGAACGGCCGGCCCAGCATGGTGGTCTTGTCGTAGTGGATTTTGGGCGTGCGGTAAAAGCCGTCGCTCCAGAGCTGGATGCGGTTGGCGTAGGCCGCGCCCACCACCTCTTCCCACTGGCGGGTGCGGCTGGGGCTGATGACCTGCCCGCCCACAAAACGCACCGCGCCCGCGCCGCAGCCATCCAGCCCCGCCACAAAGCTGGCCAGGTTGTCGCGCACGTTGCGTGCCGCGAATTGGGCGGCACGGCCGTTGAGGTCGGTGCCGCTGGAGGCGGCGGTGGCGCTGGCGTTGGGCACCTTGCTGGTGTCGCTGGCGGTGGACAACACACGCTCGAAAGGCACGCCCAGTTCGTCGGCCACGATGGCCGCGACCTTGGTGTTGAGGCCCTGGCCCATCTCGGTGCCGCCGTGGTTGACCTGCACGCTGCCGTCGGTGTTGACGTGCACCAGCGCGCCGGCCTGGTTGAACAGGGTGGCGGTGAAGCTGATGCCGAACTTGACCGGCGTGAGCGCGATGCCGCGCTGGATGACCGGGCTGCTGGCGTTCCAGTGGGCGATGGCTTCGTGGCG